>NZ_JBXQQB010000029.1:0-114293 GCF_057220535.1 Kitasatospora sp. NEAU-CNBT7
GGCTCCCAGTAGACGACTGGGTTGATAGGCCGGATATGGAAGCCTCGTGAGGGGTGGAGTTGACCGGTACTAATAGGCCGAGGGCTTGTCCTCAGACGCTCGCGTCCACTGTGTTGTTCTGAAACAACGACCCCACACCGCAGGTCACGTGGTGTGGTGCGGTTGACAGTTTCATAGTGTTTCGGTGGTCATAGCGTGAGGGAAACGCCCGGTTACATTCCGAACCCGGAAGCTAAGCCTCATAGCGCCGATGGTACTGCAGGGGGGACCCTGTGGGAGAGTAGGACGCCGCCGAACAACCTTTCAGAGAAGCCCCCCGCCTTCCCAGGCGGGGGGCTTTTTTGTTGTATGGTCAGTGCCGCACAAGTTGTCATGAGTACCAGGAGGCCCCCAGGTGGAGGTCCAGGAGACGCGAGTCCAGACCGACCGTGTCCTCACCATTCCCAACCTGCTGAGCATGGGCCGGCTGGTCGGGGTGCCGATCTTCCTCTGGCTGATCCTCTGGCCGGTGTTCGGCGGCCCGAACAACGACGGCTGGGCGATCGTCATCCTGATGCTGAGCGGGGTGAGTGACTACCTCGACGGCAAGCTGGCGCGCCGCTGGGGTCAGATCAGCCGGCTGGGGCAGATCCTGGACCCGGCCGCGGACCGCCTGTACGTCCTGTCGACGCTGATCGGGCTGACCTGGCGCGAGATCCTCCCCTGGTGGGTGACGGCGATCCTGCTCGCGCGTGAGCTGTTCATCGGCTCCCTGCTGCCCGTCCTGGCCCGCTACGGGTACGGGCCGCTCCAGGTGAGCTTTCTGGGCAAGGCGGCAACGTTCAATCTGATGTACGCCTTCCCGCTGCTGCTGCTGGGGACCGGGACGAACTGGTTCGAGCGGACGGCGGAGGCGGTGAGCTGGGCGTTCATCTGGTGGGGCACGGTGCTCTACTGGTGGGCGGGCATCCTGTACGCGGTGCAGGCGCGGCAGATCGTGCGGGCCGCGCGGGCCGCGGCGGTCTGACCCCGCCGGCCGGGCCTCAGGTGGCCCGGCGAGAGGTTTCACACGGCTCGCACGGTGCGTCGGACGGTTTGATCCGGGTAGACAAGCTCTTGAACGGTTTGATGGATCCACAGGGTTCACCACCGAGAAGGAGGACGCACCCGCAATGAAAGCCGTTGTGATGGCAGGCGGGGAGGGCACCCGCCTCCGCCCGATGACCTCGAGCATGCCCAAGCCGCTCCTACCGGTCGCCAATCGGCCGATCATGGAGCATGTGCTTCGGCTGCTCAGGAAGCACGGCCTCTCGGACACCGTCGTCACGGTGCAGTTCCTGGCCTCCCTGGTCAAGAACTACTTCGGTGACGGCGAAGACCTGGGTATGCACCTCACCTATGCCAACGAGGAAGTCCCGCTGGGCACCGCGGGCAGTGTGAAGAACGCCGAGGACGCGCTCAAGGACGATTCCTTCCTGGTGATCTCCGGGGATGCGCTGACCGATTTCGATCTCTCCGAGCTGATCGCATTCCACCGGGCCAAGGGCGCGATCGTCACCGTGTGCCTGACCCGGGTGCCCAATCCGTTGGAATTCGGTATCACGATCACTGACGACGAGGGCCGGGTCGAACGCTTCCTGGAGAAGCCGACCTGGGGCCAGGTGTTCTCGGACACGGTGAACACCGGTATCTATGTGATGGAGCCCGAGGTCTTCGACTACGTGGCGGCCGGCGAGTCGGTCGACTGGTCGAGCGACGTCTTCCCACAGCTGCTGAAGGAGGGCAAGCCGGTCTTCGGGTACGTCGCCGAGGGCTACTGGGAGGACGTCGGCACCCACGAGAGCTATGTGAAGGCGCAGGCGGACGTCCTGGAGGGCAAGGTCCAGGTCGAGCTGGACGGGTTCGAGATCTCGCCCGGGGTGTGGATCGCCGAGGGTGCGGAGGTCGACCCGGAGGCCGTCCTGCGGGGGCCGCTCTACATCGGCGACTACGCGAAGGTCGAGGCCGGGGTCGAGCTGCGCGAGCACACCGTGCTGGGCAGCAACGTGGTCGTCAAGCGCGGGGCGTTCCTGCACAAGGCGGTGGTCCACGACAACGTCTACATCGGGCCGCAGTCCAACCTGCGGGGCTGTGTGGTCGGCAAGAACACGGACGTGATGCGGGCCGCCCGGATCGACGACGGGGCGGTGATCGGCGACGAGTGCCTGATCGGCGAGGAGTCGAACATCGCCGCCAACGTCCGGGTGTACCCGTTCAAGACGATCGAGGCCGGTGCGTTCGTCAACACCTCGGTGATCTGGGAGTCGCGCGGGCAGGAGCACCTGTTCGGGGTGCGCGGGGTGTCGGGCGTGCTGAACGTCGAGATCACCCCGGAGCTGGCGGTGCGGCTGGCCGGGGCGTACGCGACGACGTTGAAGAAGGGCGCGACCGTCACCATCGCGCGTGACCACTCGCGGGGTGCGCGGGCGCTCAAACGGGCGATGATCTCGGCGCTGCAGACCAGCGCGATCGACGTCCGGGACCTGGAGAACGTACCGATGCCGGTCGCCCGGCAGCACACCGCCCGGGGCAGCGCGGGAGGCGTCTTCCTGCGGACCACGCCGGGGGTGCCGGACTCGCTGGACATCCTGTTCTTCGACGAGCGGGGCGCCGACCTGTCGCAGGCCGGGCAGCGGAAGCTGGACCGGGTGTACTCGCGGCAGGAGTTCCGGCGCGCGTTCCCGGGCGAGATCGGCGATCTGCTGCACCCGGCCAGCGTCTTCGACTCGTACGCGACCAACCTGCTGAAGTCCATCGACATCAGCGGGGTCCGCGAGGCGGGGCTCAAGGTCGTGGTCGATGCCGCGCACGGCAGCGCCGGGCTCGTCCTGCCCAGCATCCTGGGCCGGCTCGGTGTGGAGGCGCTGACCGTCGACAGCGGCCTGGACGAGTCCCGGCCGACCGAGGACGCCGAGGAGCGGCGGGCGGCGCTGGCGCGCCTCGGTGAGCTGGTGGCCTCGTCCCGGGCGGCGTTCGGGGTGCGGTTCGACCCGGTGGGCGAGCGGGTGTCGTTCGTCGACGAGCTCGGGCGGGTGATCGACGACGACCGGGCCCTGCTGGTGCTGCTCGACCTGGTGGCGGCCGAGCGCCGGAGCGGGCAGGTCGCGCTGCCGGTGACCACGACCCGGATCGCCGAGCAGGTGGCGGCGTACCACGGCACGCAGGTGACGTGGACCTCCACCTCGCCGGACGACCTGGCCAAGGCGGCCGCGGCCGAGGGCACGGTGTTCGGTGGCGACGGGCGCGGCGGCTTCGTGGTGCCCGAGTTCAGCGGCGTGCTGGACGGTGCCGCGGCGTTCGTGCGGCTGGTCGGGCTGGTGGCCCGTACGCAGCTCACGCTGAGCCAGATCGACGCCCGGATCCCGCAGGCGCACATCCAGCGCCGGGACGTCGCCACCCCGTGGGCGGCGAAGGGCATGGTCATGCGGTCGGTGGTGGAGGCGGCCGGGTCCCGGCGGCTGGACACCACGGACGGCGTGCGGGTGGTGGAACCGGACGGCCGGTGGACGCTGGTGCTGCCGGACCCGGCCGAGGCGGTCACCCACCTGTGGGCCGAGGGGCCGGACGACCAGGCCGCCCAGCAGCTGCTGGACGAGTGGGGTGCGGTCGTGGACTCCGCGGGCCGGTAGCCGGTAGCCGGATGGCAGGCCGACGGGGTGGCGGGCACGGCGCCCGCCACCCCGTCGGCCTGCCCGGGATGTCACGATCCGGTACGGATCGGGGCGCTGCGGGCCGGGGGTAGGTCGTACGCCGGCTGGGGGACATGGGACGATGTCCCGCATGCCAGCAACGCCGACGCCGAGTGACCGGGACGGACGCTTCACCCGTCCGGACGCCTCGATGTCCCTGCTGACCACCGTGATGGACCACAGCCTGGACGACGGGTACGCCGAGGCGGCCCGGGCCCTGGGGGTGGAGGGACGCAGCCGGCTGCCGTCCTCGCTGCGCGGCCGGCTGACGCTGGCCCTCGGGCTCGCCCTGGCGGCGACCGTGGTGACCGTGGGGGCGGTGACCTCGCACGAGGCCGAGCCGACGCTCGCCAAGGAGCGGGACGCGCTGGTGCACCGGATCAAGGACGCGACCGGCGGGGCGGACAGCCTGCAGCGCCAGGTCGGCGACCTGCGCGACCAGGTCGACACGGCCCAGCAGGACGCGCTGCGGGCCGGTGGGGACGGCGGACTGGCCGCGCTGGCGGCCGGGACCGGCACCGGTGAGATGACCGGTCCGGGGGTGAAGCTGGTGATCGAGGACGCCAACAGCTCGGCCGGCGGCGGCAACATCAGCAACCCGCGGGACGCCGACGGCTTCCGCAACTCCGGCCGGCTCAGGGACCACGACCTGCAGCTGGTGGTGAACGGTCTCTGGCAGTCCGGCGCGGAGGGAATCTCGGTCAACGGGCAGCGGCTCACCGCACTGTCCGCGATCCGGGCGGCCGGAGACGCGATCCTGGTGGACAACCGGCCGCTGGTGCCGCCGTACACCGTGCTGGCGGTGGGCGACGGCGCGAAGCTCGCCAAGACCTTCCAGGACAACGAGGCCGGCCGCTACCTGCGGATCATCGAGGACAGCTACGGCATCAAGTCGAGCCTGTCGGTGCAGAAGAAGCTGCAGCTGCCGGCCGCGCTGGGTGTGACGCTCCGGTTCGCCCGGCCCGACGTGCCCGAGGCCTCGCCCTCGCCGTCGTCCTCGGCCTCCGGATCGCCGTCATCCCCGGCATCGCCGTCGCCCTCGCCGTCCCCGTCGCCCTCCGCGTCTTCCTCGCGATCTGCCGGCCCGCCGCCGGCGAAGTCGACGAAGGCCGCCAAGCCGTCCGGTACCAAGAACGCCACCGCATCGTCCACCGCAGGGACAGGAGCTCCAACACCGTGATTGCCGTACTGGGTCTCGTGATCGGCGTGGTCGTCGGCCTCTTCGTGCAGCCGGAGGTCCCCGACGCCGTGGTGCCCTACCTGCCGATCGCGGTGGTGGCGGCACTGGACGCGGTGTTCGGCGGCGTGCGGGCGATGCTGGACGGGATCTTCAACGACAAGGTCTTCGTGGTCTCGTTCCTGTCGAACGTGGTGGTCGCGGCGCTGATCGTGTTCCTGGGCGACCAGCTCGGGGTCGGCTCGCAGCTGTCCACCGGCGTGGTGGTGGTGCTCGGCATCCGAATCTTCTCCAACGCGGCGGCCATCCGTCGGCACGTGTTCAGGGCGTAGGGAGCGCAAGGCGTGAACAAGGACGACAAGCGCGGCGTGCGGCCCGACCTGCCCGATGAGCTGCCGGGCGAGCTGCCGGGTGAGCTTCCGGCTGAGCTTCCCGAGGGTGGCGCGGTACGGGGTTCGGAGCACCGGCCGGGGCCGGAGCCGGAGCAGGGCGGGGCCGTGGAGGCCGTCGCGCCCACCGGGTCCGCCGCGAGCGGGCCGGGCGCGGGGGCCGAGGAGGTTCCGGAGGCGGAGCCGTCCGCGGTTGCCGCGACCGCCGAGCGGCCGGAGCCGGCGGCGAAGCCCGCGGAGCCGCAGCGGTCCGAGCAGGCGCAGCAGCCCGAGCGGTCCGAGCAGCCCGAGCAGTCGGGGGAGCCTGCGGATTCCGGGGCCGACACGCCCGGGAAGCAGGACGAGTCGGACGGGCCGGACGGACCGGATGCGGCTGCCGACGGGCGCCGGCGGCTGCGGTCCGCACTGTGGCCGCTGCGGATCTCCCGCGGCCAGCTGGTGGTGGCCGTCCTGCTGTTCTCGCTCGGGCTGGCGCTGGCCATCCAGGTCAGGTCGACCAACGACCACGATCAGCTCCGGGGCGCCCGCCAGGAGGATCTTGTCCGGATCCTCGACGAACTGGACAGCCGTCAGCAGCGTCTCCAGCAGGAGAAGACACAGCTCGAGCAGTCCATGGCCCAGTTGGAGAACTCCTCCAACCAGGCCAAGGAGGCGCAGGAGCAGACCAGGAAGAAGGCCGCGGAGTTGGGTGTGCTGGCCGGTACGGTCAGAGCGACCGGCCCGGGGATCGTACTGACCATCGACGATCCCCAAGGGCAGGTGAAGGCAGATATGCTGCTGGACACCCTGCAGGAACTCCGAGCGGCGGGGGCGGAGGCGATTCAGATCAACGATGTTCGAGTGGTGGCGGGTACCTACTTCACCGACGCGTCGTCCGGTGGCGTGCAGATCGACGGCAAGGATGTGTCGCAGCCGTTCCGGTTCACCGTGGTCGGCAATCCGCAGGACCTGACGCCCGCCCTGAACATCCCGGGCGGCGTGGTGCGGACGCTGGAGAACCATCAGGCCCGCGCCACCATCACCCAGCAGCAGAAGGTCGTCGTCGACGCGCTCGCGGTGCCCAGGCAGTTGCAGTACGGCAAGCCGGCGGCGAAGTGACGGGGCGGATTCCGGACGCGTCGTCAGTTCCTGTCAGGACCCGGTGGCGGCCGACCGTGGACGGTCGGTCACACTGGGACACAGCACTTGCTCGGTACCGGCCCGATCCCGGGTGCACGACCGTTCCGAGCCTCTCACCCTGCCCCGCGGGCGGGTCTGTCACACACAAGGGGATTCGCCCGTGAGTTTCTTCGCAAAGCTCTTCGGCCGCAGCAACCGTCGCGACGTGGCGGTCGAGGCGCCCACGGCGCGGCACCGCCGCGACGAGGAATCCGGCGTGCCGGGCATGCGGCCCGCGCCGGAGGCGGACCAGTACGCGGCGCAGCAGCGCCCGATGTTCCGCGAGGACAATGCGACCCAGGGCGCGGGCATCCCCACCGACGGCTTCGGTACGGCGTACGGCGCGTCGGTTGATTCGGCGGGCGCCGCGCGCATAGGTTTCCCGACAGGACCCTCAACCTCTGGTGGAGGGTTCGCCCCGGATCCCTACGCCGGGCACGTCCAGCCGGGTGTGCCGCGCCAGGAGGCTGTGAACATGGCCGGCTCCGCTCCGTGTCCGCGCTGCGGCAACCAGAACCCGGTGACGGCCCGGTTCTGCTCGAACTGCGGTACGCCGCTGCGGGCCGGGGTGCACCCGGAGGGGGCGGCCGAGACCACCTCGACCATCACCATCTCGGGTCTGGAGTCGTACGACCCCAACGCCACCAGCACCGGTGCGACGCCGGCGCTGTCGCCCGAGGTGCTGGCCGCGATCGACGCGCTGCCGCCGGGCTCGGCGCTGCTGATCGTCCAGCGCGGTCCGAACTCGGGCAGCCGGTTCCTGCTGGACTCCGACGTGACCACGGCGGGGCGCCACCCGCAGGGGGACATCTTCCTGGACGACGTGACGGTCTCGCGCCGGCACGTGGAGTTCCGCCGCCGTCAGGACGGTGGCTTCTCGGTCGCCGACGTGGGCAGCCTGAACGGCACCTACGTCAACCGGGAGCGGATCGACGAGGTCGCGCTGAACAACGGCGACGAGGTCCAGATCGGCAAGTACCGGCTGGTGTTCTTCGCCGGCCACTACCGGGGGTACTGACCACGACTTCGGCTGGAGCCCGAGTGACCGCTAACACTCCCACCCTCGTCGGCTCCTCGCCCGTGCCCGCCTCGCGGCGTACGGGCGAGGCGCGGCGGCGGGGCGACGAACGTTCGAGCATCGGCGCCGTACTGGCCTTCCTCCGGGACGACTTCCCGGAGGTGACCATCTCCAAGATCCGTTTCCTGGAGGCGGAGGGCCTGGTGGAGCCGCAGCGGACCCCCTCGGGCTACCGGAAGTTCAGTGCCGCGGACGTCGAGCGGCTGGCGTACGTGCTGCGGATGCAGCGGGACCACTACCTGCCGCTGCGGGTGATCCGGGAGCACCTGGACGCCATCGAGCGCGGTGAGCAGCCGCCGGCCCTGCCGACGCCGGAGAACCGGCCCGGGCCGATGGAGGAGGCCGACCGCGAGCTGGTGGCCGCGGCCTCGTCCGGGCTCGGGGTGCGGCTGGGCCGGGCGGAGCTGCTGGCGGCGGCCGAGGCGGGTGAGCCGGAGCTGGCCGAGTGGGAGTCGTACGGGCTGGTCTCGGCGGGCCCGGACGGCGGTTTCGACGGTGAGACGCTGCAGATCGCCCGGCTGGTGGCCGAACTCGGCCGGTACGGCCTGGAGCCGCGGCACCTGCGGGCGATGAAGGCGGCGGCCGACCGGGAGGTCGCGCTGGTGGACCAGGTGGTCGCCCCGCTGCGGCGCCACCGCAATCCGCAGACCCGGGCGCACGCGGAGACGACGGCGCGGGAGCTGGCCACCCTGTCGGTGCGGCTGCACGCGGCGATGGTGCAGGCCGGGCTGCGTGCGAAGGCGTAGTGCGGGGCGAAGGCCCGGTGCGGGCCCGGGGCGGGTTCCGGTGCTGCCGGTGGGGGAGCGGGTGCGGCGGGAATCGGCCAGCGCGGACCGGCTGCGCTTTCATATCGGCGGTGTGGGCCATAGGGTTGCCATGTGAATGAGCTCGACGTCGTGGGTGTCCGGGTGGAGATGCCGTCCAACCAGCCGATCGTGCTGCTGCGGGAGGTCGGGGGCGATCGGTATCTGCCGATCTGGATCGGCCCGGGAGAGGCGACCGCGATCGCCTTCGCCCAGCAGGGCATGACGCCGGTGCGGCCGCTGACGCACGACCTGTTCAAGGACGTGCTGGACGCGCTGGGCCACCAGCTCACCGAGGTGCGGATCAACGACCTGCGGGAGGGCGTGTTCTACGCCGAGCTGGTGTTCGCCGGCGGGGTCGAGGTGAGCGCCCGGCCGTCCGACGCGATAGCGCTGGCGCTGCGGACCGGTACGCCGATCTACGGGAGCGAGGAGGTCCTCGCCGAGGCCGGGATCTCGATCCCGGACGAGCAGGAGGACGAGGTCGAGAAGTTCCGCGAGTTCCTGGACCAGGTCTCGCCGGAGGACTTCGGGGGCCAGCAGTAGCGTCGGGGGTCGGCGGGAGGGGTGCGGGGGTGCCCGGCCGGTCGGTGTCCGGCGGGTTCTCCGGGTGCTGATTCCTTATCCGCGGCCGGGGGTGTCCGCAAGTCGTGGAGGGCCGAGCCCGTGGTCCTGCCCAGGTTTGGGCCACGCAAAACCACTCGGTTGAGTGACATTGGCGGTGACCCCCGGCGTGGCGATCGTTGACGGGTCTCTGGCGACTGCTTACCGTCAGGGATGGCTCCGCTTGGTTGGGCCACCCGGGGCCGGGACGGCCCGTACCAGCAGTGGACGGAGGTTGGCATGAGCGGCACCGGCGATGATCTGGCCGCCGGGGGCCTGTGCGCCGTGCACCTCCCGCGCAGCGGGCGCAGTCTCATCCCGCGCCCCTGGAGTGCCGAGACGGCCCAGACCCCGGAACCCGAGCTGCCCAGAGTGGGGCGCTTTCCCGCCGTGCAGGCGGGCCAGCCGGCGATCGAGCGGCTGGCACCGACCTCGGCGCTTGTGGGTTACCGCGGGCCGACGGCCTGTGCGGCCGCCGGGATCACCTACCGGCAGCTGGACTACTGGGCGCGGACGGGCCTGCTGGAGCCGAGCGTGCGTTCCGCGTACGCGGCGGGCGCGCAGCGGTTGTACAGCTTCCGCGACATCCTGATGCTCAAGATCGTCAAGCGGCTGCTGGACGCCGGGGTGTCGCTGCAGAACATCCGGGTGGCCGTCAGCCACCTGCAGTCCGCCGAGCCGGCCGACTTCGCGGGGCTGACCCTGATGTGCGACGGCGCGACGGTGTACGAGTGCACCTCGCCGCAGCAGATGGCGGACCTGCTGGGCCGCGGCCAGGGGATGTTCGGCATCGCGGTCGGCGCGGTCGGCAAGGAGCTCGAGGCGGCCCTCGGCCGCCTGCACGGCGAGCGCACCGACACCGGGGAGACCCTGGTCGGGAACGACCCCATGGACGAGCTGGCGCAGCGGCGCAACCGCGCGGGTTAGGCTGCGCGGGAGACGACCGCGAGGGGCCCGGACGGGGAACCGTCCGGGCCCCTCGGCGCGTCGGGGCAGGTGGATCGATCAAGGTACGGACCAGGGCGGGGGCAAGGCCGGCATGAAGGTGGCGAAACGGCGCCGGGCGGAGCGGACCCAGGGGGAGGGGACCCTGGCGGACGGCGGGTCCCCGGCCGCGGCCGGGACCTCGTCGCGGGCGGCCCGGGCCCGGTGGGTGCCGGCCGCGCTGCTGGGTAAGGTCCGGCTGCCGCGGATACAGGTGCCGCGGATACAGGTGCCGCGGATACAGGTGCCGCGGATACAGGTGTCGCGGATCCGGGTGCCGGGGGCCGGGAGCAGGACCGGGCGCCGGCGCTGGTTCCAGGCCGGTGTGCTGCTGACCGTGGTCGCGACCGGCCCGTCCACCTGGCTGTGGGCGGGGGAGAGCGACCGGGTGGGCACCGTGGCGAGCGCGCCGAGCGCCCCGGTCGCGGTGGTGTTCGGCGCCGGCCTGTTCGACGGCGAGCCCTCGCCGTACCTGGCCCACCGGCTGGACGCGGCGCTGGCGCTCTATCAGCAGCACAAGGTGCAGGCGATCCTGGTGACCGGCGACAACAGCCGGACGGACTACGACGAGCCGGACGCCATGCGGCACTACCTGATCCAGCGGGGTGTACCGGAAATCCGGGTGGTGGGCGACTACGCGGGCTTCGACACCTGGGACTCCTGCGCCCGGGCGCGGCAGATCTTCGGGGTCGACCGGGCGGTGCTGGTCAGTCAGACCTTCCACGTGCGCAGGGCGCTGGCGCTGTGCCGGGCGGCGGGCATCGACTCGTACGCGGTCGGCGTGGACGAGTGGCACGACGCGACCTGGTTCTACGGCGGGCTCCGGGAGATCCCGGGGGCGGGCAAGGCGGCGCTGGACGCCTGGCTGCAGCCCGACCCGCAGTTCCTCGGCCCGCGCGAGGCCGGGGTCGACCGGGCGCTGGCGGACGCGGCGGCGGGCTGAGCCGGTCGTGGCGGCCCCGCGCGGGCGGTTCGAGCGCCGGCCGTCCCGTGGCTCGAACGGAATGTCAGAGCCCTGCGGGATGATCGACGGGTGCGGACAGTGCCGAGCATCATCCACCTCGACATGGACGCCTTCTTCGCCGCGGTGGAGCAGGCGGCCAAGCCGAGCCTGCGCGGCAAGCCGGTGGTGGTCGGCGGGCTCGGCGGCCGCGGGGTGGTGTCCACCGCCTCCTACGAGGCGCGCAGGTTCGGCGTGCACTCGGCGATGCCGATGGCGCAGGCACGCCGGCTCTGCCCGAACGCGGCCTTCCTGACCGGCCGGTTCGAGGCGTACCGGTGGGCCAGCGACATCGTGATGGGCCTGCTGCGCGAGCGCTCGCCGCTGGTCGAGCCGCTCAGCCTGGACGAGGCCTTCGTGGACCTGGAGGCGGGCCCGTACGGTCCGGCGCTGGCCGCGGCGGGCCCGGCCGAGGGGAACGAGCTGGTGCTGGCGCTGGCAGAGGACCTGCGGGCCGACATCCTGGAGCGGACCGGCCTGACGGCCTCGGTCGGCGCGGCCGGGTCGAAGCTGATGGCGAAGATCGCCTCGGAGCAGGCCAAGCCGGACGGCCTGGTGCTGGTGGAGGTCGGTTCCGAGCAGGCGGTGCTCAGCCCGATGCCGGTCCGCGCGCTGCCGGGCGTCGGTCCCGCCACCGAGCAGGTGCTGCGGCGGGTGGGGCTCACTACGGTCGCCGATCTGGCGGCGGCGGGGCTGGAGGAGCTGGTGCAGCTGCTCGGCCGGGCGCACGGCGCCGGGGTGTTCCAGATGTCGACAGGTCTCGACGAGCGGGCGGTGGTCGCGGACCGGGACGCCAAGTCGGTGTCGGTCGAGGACACCTTCGAGGTCGACCTGGCCGACCGGGACCGGATCATGCACGAGATCGACGTGCTGGCCGCGCGCTGCGTGGGCCGGCTGCGGGCGACCGGGCGGTCGGGCCGCACGGTGGTGCTCAAGGTCCGCCGCTTCGACTTCTCCACCCTGACCCGTTCGGAGACGCTGCGCGGGCCGACCGACGACCCGGAGGTGATCGCGTCCACCGCCAGACGGCTGGCGATGCAGGTGGACACCACCGGCGGGGTCCGGCTGCTCGGGGTGGGGGTCGCCCAGCTGGCGGACTACACCCAGGAGGACCTGTTCGCGCAGGCGGTCCGGGAGGCCGCCGAGGCCCAGGAGCGCGCCGAGGCCGAGGAACGGGCCGAGGCGCAGGGCGCCGGCCTGCACGCCGTGCCGCAGGTGGTCCGGGAGGCACCGGCCGCTGAGCCGGAGCCCGAGCCGGAGGCGGTGCGTCGCTGGTGGCCGGGCCAGGACGTGACGCACGAGGAGTACGGCCCGGGCTGGGTGCAGGGCAGCGGGGTGGGACGGGTGACGGTCCGGTTCGAGACCCCGGACAGCCCGCCCGGGCGGGTGCGCACCTTCTCCGTCGACGACCCGGCGCTGCAGCCCTCCGCCGCGCTGCCGCTGCGCTGAGCTGCGCCTGCGCCGGGCCGGCGCTGCGTCGAGCTTCGCCTGCGCTCACCCGCCGCTGCCGCGGCGCTGAACTGAGCGGTGGTGCCCCTGGTCGCGCTGCTGCTGGCCGGAACTGCGCGTGTGCCGAGCCGCCGCGCCCGGCTACGCCCGCGCTCACCCGACGCCGCGCCGCCGGGCGGGGTGCGGGTACGACGACGGCCCCGCACCCGTCCAGGTGCGGAGCCGTCGGTCGGCCGGGGCCGGGGTGGTCGCGATGCCCTCGTCGACCCACCGGGGCCCGGTCTCCTCGCGCCCCGTCCCGAGCGCGAGGGGGGACGCCTCGTCAGGCGTCGGTCTTGGCCAGCGCGGGGCTGGGGGCGGCCGCCTCGACGGGCGTGGTGGCCGGCTTGATGGTGCGGATGGCGAACGGGACGGCGGCGGCGATCAGGCACATCACGCCGGCGGTCCAGAACGCGTGCTTGTAGGCGTCCAGGGTGGGCAGCAGCACCGGGATCGGCAGGCCCTTGATGGTGTCGCCGGTCAGGATGGCGCCCATCACGGCGGTACCGACGGCGCCGCCGACGGTGCGCAGCACCGCGTTCATGCCGTTGGCGATGCCGCTCTGCTCGATCGGCACGGCGCCGTTGATGTAGGCCGGCATCGCGGCGTAGGCGAGGCCGACGCCGAGGCCGAACACGGCGGAGGCGGTGTAGATGTCGCCCTCGGCGCTGTGGCGGACGGCGAGGTAGACCATGGCGGCCGCGCCGAGCACGCCGCCGAGCACCAGCGGCAGGCGCGGGCCGCGGCGGGCGATCAGCAGGGCGCCGACGGGGGCGGCGACCATCGAGCCGACGGCGGACGGCAGCAGCATGACGCCGGCGTGCAGCACGGTGGCGGTGAAGCCGTAGTGGGCGAGCTTCTCCGGGGTCTGCGCGAAGTTGCTGATCACCAGGAAGGAGCCGTACATCCCGAAGCCGATGAGCAGGCCGGAGATGTTGGTGAAGGCGACGGCCGGGCGGGACATCATCTTCATGTCGACCAGCGGGTGGCTGACCTTGGTCTCGATGATGATCCAGACCAGGGCGACGACAGCGGCGACGGCGAACAGGCCGAGGGTCTTGTTGGAGGTCCAGCCCCAGTTGTTGCCCTGGCTGACGGCGACCAGCAGCGCGGAGAGCCAGCCGGCCAGGGTGAGCGCGCCGAGCGGGTCGGCGCCGCCCTCCTTGTCGACGACCGGGTCCTTGGGCACCCGCAGGGCGACCAGGGCGACCGCGATCAGACCGAAGATCAGGCCCATCCAGAAGATGGACTTGTAGCTCCAGTGCTCCAGCAGCAGGCCGGTGGCGACCAGGCCGAGGCCGCTGCCGACGCCCATCGAGGCGCTGATCGCCGCGACGCCGCCGGTGACCTTCTCCCGGGGGAGCTCGTCACGGACGATGCTGATGGCCAGCGGCAGCACGCCACCGCCGGCGCCCTGCAGGACGCGGGCGACGACCAGCCAGGTGAAGGAGTGGGTGCCGACGGCGAGCGCGGAACCGGCCACCAGGCCGGCCAGCGAGACCAGCAGCATCGGCTTGCGGCCCCGCAGGTCGCCGAAGCGGCCGAGCAGCGGGGTCAGGACGGCGGCCGAGAGCAGGTTGGCCGTCATCAGCCAGGTGATGTTGGAGCCGGAGACGTTCAGTTCCTTGGCCAGCGAGGGCAGGATCGGGACGACTGCGGTCTGCACCACGCTGAACGCCAGCATGGCCAGCACCAGGGCGGGGAGCACCCGGGCGCTGGTCGGCTTGTCGGCCGTGATGGTGGGCTGAGATGCCTCACTCACGGTTCTTCCTCCGGTTCTGGCTGCCCGAGCTCAGTGCTTCAGGCGAGAGATAGTGAATCGAATGAAGTAACCATGCCGCTGAATAGTTCACTGTGTCAAATATCGATCGCTGAAGCTTCGGCAGCGCGGAGGTCCCGCCCCCGCGGCGGCGGGGACGGGACCTCGGTGGCGGGCGGCCGGCGCGGACCGCGGCGGCTCAGGACGGCCGCAGCGGCTCCGGCCGCAGGGAGGGCTCGGCGGGCCGCTGCACCGGCCCGACCGGCGGCGGCACCGGAGGATTCGTGGCCGACGTGCTGTCGTGGATCTCCACCTGCTCGCGGCGCAGCTCCTCGCGGATCACCTCCTCCTCGGTGTACCGCTCCACCACCAGGCGCACCCGCTCGATCGGGGCCAGGTACTTGCGCACCACCGCCCGCTCCTCGCGCAGGGTCACCTCCTCCATCCCCTCGACGATCTCCTGCTCGCTGAGCGACGCCCGCTCCGCCTCGGTCACCGGCACCCGCTCCACCCGGACCCGCTCCCGGACCACCGGCACCTTGCGCTCCACCGGCTCGCTGGTCACGTACTTGCGCAGCCGCGCGGTCCCCAGCACGTGCCACTCGGTGGTGATGTCCAGCCGCTCCTCGCGGCAGGTGATCTCCACCGGCCCGCTCGGCGCGCTGGACGCCGGGCCCGCCGGCTGCTGCGCCGCGCCCGGCATCCTGGTGTCGCCCTGGGCGTCGTGGTGGTTGGACGGCTGCGGGGCCGCGGACTGCGGCGGGCCGTGCTGGGTGGTCGCCTGGTGGGCGGCCAGCGGGGAGCCGAGCTGCATGGTCGGCGGGTCCTCGGCGGGTGCCGCCTGCGGCGCCGGGGCCGGGGCGGAGGCCGGCGGCGCCATCGGGGCGGCGGCGTGCGGGGCGAACGGCGCGGCGTTGGTCGTGCCCGGCTCGGGCGCGGTCATCGTCTGCGGCGAGGAGGAGACCTTGCCGAAGTCCCGGTCCTTGCTGCGGTCGGCGGCCACGGCGGCGGCCGCCGCGGCCGAACCGTTGGTCGCCGACGGCGGCGGCGGGGTGCCGCCGCCCGCGTCCAGCCCGTAGTAGCGGTAGAGCTGCAACTCCTGCGCGGGCGAGAGGTGCTGGCCCACCCCGAAGTCCGGGGACTCCTTGATCAGCGACTTGTCGTACGGGACCCGCAACTCGTCGCCGGCGAACTCGCTGGTGGTCAGCGGGACGAAGGCGTCCCGGCCGAAGATCCCGGTCCGCACCGCAGCCCACTCGGGCTCCCCGGTCGCGTCGTCGAGATACACCTCGTCGACCGTACCGATCTTGTCACCGTTCCGGTCGACCGCCTTGTGTCCGATCAGGTCGCGCGGATCGATATCGGTCTGCACGCTGTCCTCCAGTCCGCCTGCTCCTGACCAGTCCGTCGGGGGGCGGTCGGAGGAGCTGGCCGCCCGCCACTTCACACGAAAAGCCATCAATCGGACGTGGGCGACCCGGGCGCCGCCGTCCGGGGAACGGCAGTGCGGACCGGCCGCCCCTGGCCCGTGATCCGCGGGAATCTCGCTGGTACCCTGGGCGGCGACCGCCGAGCCCGCTCGGGAGAGTCCCTGGGCCCGCCGCGGCGGGCGTCCAGGGCGCCGAAGGAGCAACTCCTCCCCGGAATCTCTCAGGCACCCGTACCGTGTGGGACAGGTCACTCTGGAAAGCAGGGCAGGACCGCCGGCGCGGGAGCCGACGGCACCACCCTCACCGACGGTGCAAGCCGACAGGTGGCCCTCCGGGCCGCCCGTGCGGGCGAAGCTCTCAGGTCCCGATGACAGAGGGGGAGGCCTGTCGGGTTCGTGCGCTCATGGTCCCCGCCGCCCAGCGGCGGTGCAGGCCGGTCGGCGCCCGCACCCCAGCCGGTCATCGACCAGGAGGCCTCGACCCCCATGAACGCCCAGCCGACCCACGGTCGCCGCAGCGACGCCACCCTCGCCGAACTCGAGCTGGCCAGCCCCTTCGAGACCCGCCACATCGGCCCCGACGCGGCCGCCCAGGAGAAGATGCTGGCCCACGTCGGCTACGCCTCCCTGGACGAGCTGTCCGACGCCGCCGTGCCCGACACCATCAAGAGCCTCACCGCGCTCGGCCTGCCGGCCGGCCGCAGCGAGGCCCAGGTGCTCGCCGAACTGCGCGAGCTGGCCGACCGCAACCAGGTCCTCACCTCGATGATCGGCCTCGGCTACTACGGCACCTTCACCCCGCCGGTGATCCTGCGCAACGTGCTGGAGAACCCGGCCTGGTACACCGCCTACACCCCGTACCAGCCGGAGATCTCCCAGGGCCGCCTGGAGGCGCTGCTCAACTTCCAGACCCTGGTCTCCGACCTGACCGGCCTGGACACCTCCGGCTCCTCGCTGCTCGACGAGGGCACCGCCGCCGCCGAGGCGATGGCGCTGGCCCGCCGGGTCACCAAGGTCAAGGGCGGTGTCTTCCTGATCGACGCCGACACCCTGCCGCAGACCGTCGCGGTGATCGAGACCCGCGCCGTGCCGACCGGCGTCGAGGTGGTCGTCGCCGACCTGTCCGACGGCATCCCGGCCGAGATCGCCGAGCGCGGCGTCTTCGGCGTGCTGCTCCAGTACCCCGGTGCCTCCGGCGCGGTCCGCGACCTCGCACCGCTGATCGAGCAGGCGCACGGCCTCGGCGCGGTCGTCGCGGTCGCCGCCGACCTGCTGGCGCTGACCCTGCTGAAGTCGCCGGGCGAGCTCGGCGCCGACATCGCCTGCGGCACCTCGCAGCGCTTCGGCGTGCCGATGGGCTTCGGCGGCCCGCACGCCGGCTACCTGGCCGTCCGCGCCCAGTACGCCCGCAACCTGCCCGGCCGCCTGGTCGGCGTCTCGGTCGACCGCGACGGCAACCGCGCCTACCGCCTGGCCCTGCAGACCCGCGAGCAGCACATCCGCCGCGAGAAGGCCACCAGCAACATCTGCACCGCCCAGGTGCTGCTCGCCGTGATGGCCTCCATGTACGCCGTCTACCACGGCCCCGACGGCCTGGCCGACATCGCCCGCCGCACCCACCGCTACGCCGCCGCCCTCGCCGAGGGCCTGACGGCCGGCGGCGTGGAGCTCGTCCACGGCGCGTTCTTCGACACCGTCACCGCCCGCGTCCCCGGCCGTGCCGCCGAGGTGGTCGCCGCCGCGGCCGAGGCCGGTGTCAACCTGTTCAAGGCCGGCGCCGACACCGTCTCGATCTCCTGCGACGAGACCACCACCCGCGAGCACCTGGCCGCCGTCTGGGCCGCCTTCGGCCTGAAGGACACCGAGGTCGCCGAGGCCGCCGACACGCTGCCCGCCGCCCTGCTG
The DNA here is from genome assembly GCF_057220535.1 of Kitasatospora sp. NEAU-CNBT7. Classification (NCBI taxonomy): domain Bacteria; kingdom Bacillati; phylum Actinomycetota; class Actinomycetes; order Kitasatosporales; family Streptomycetaceae; genus Kitasatospora; species Kitasatospora sp. NEAU-CNBT7. Next base: position 17,481 of record NZ_JBXQQB010000029.1, read on the forward strand.
CGCGAGGACGAGTACCTCACCCACCCGGTCTTCCACAGCCACCGCTCCGAGACCGCCATGCTGCGCTACCTGCGCCGCCTGTCGGACCGCGACTACGCGCTGGACCGCGGCATGATCCCGCTGGGCTCCTGCACCATGAAGCTCAACGCGACCACCGAGATGGAGCCGGTGACCTGGCCCGAGTTCGGCCAGCTGCACCCCTTCGCCCCCGCCGAGCAGGTCCAGGGCTTCCTCAGCCTGATCCACGGCCTGGAGCAGCAGCTGGTCGAGGTGACCGGCTACGACGCCGTCTCCATCCAGCCCAACGCCGGCTCCCAGGGCGAGCTGGCCGGCCTGCTCGCCGTCCGCGCCTACCACCTGGCCAACGGTGACGCCCAGCGCGACGTCTGCCTGATCCCGTCCTCCGCGCACGGCACCAACGCCGCCTCCGCCGTGATGGCCGGCATGCGGGTCGTCGTGGTCAAGACGCTGGTCGACGGCGACGTGGACGTCGAGGACCTCAAGGCCAAGATCGAGCTCCACCGCGACCAGCTCTCGGTGCTGATGGTCACCTACCCGTCCACCCACGGCGTGTACGAGACCGAGATCACCCAGATCTGCGCCCTGGTGCACGAGGCCGGCGGCCAGGTGTACGTCGACGGCGCCAACCTGAACGCCCTGGTCGGCCTCGCCAAGCCGGGCAAGTTCGGCGCCGACGTCTCGCACCTGAACCTGCACAAGACCTTCTGCATCCCGCACGGCGGCGGCGGCCCCGGCGTCGGCCCGGTCGCGGTCCGCGAGCACCTCGCGCCGTACCTGCCCAACCACCCGCTGCAGGCGGAGGCGGGCCCGGCCACCGGTGTCGGCCCGATCTCGGCCGCCCCCTGGGGCTCGGCCGCGATCCTGCCGATCTCCTGGGCGTACGTGCGCCTGATGGGCGGCGAGGGCCTCAAGCGCGCCACCCAGGTCGCGGTGCTGAACGCCAACTACATCGCCAAGCGCCTGGCCCCGCACTACCCGGTGCTCTACACCGGCCCCGGCGGCCTGGTCGCGCACGAGTGCATCATCGACCTGCGTCCGCTCACCAAGGAGACGGGCGTCAGCGTCGACGACATCGCCAAGCGCCTGATCGACTACGGCTTCCACGCCCCGACCATGTCCTTCCCGGTGGCCGGCACGCTGATGATCGAGCCCACCGAGTCCGAGGACCTGCACGAGATCGACCGGTTCTGCGCCGCGATGATCGAGATCCGGGCGGAGATCGAGAAGGTCGGCTCGGGTGCCTGGCCCGCCGAGGACAACCCGCTGGCCAACGCCCCGCACACCGCCGCCACCATGGCCGGCGAGTGGGAGCACGCGTACTCGCGCCAGGAGGCGGTCTTCCCGGCCGGCGTCAACCCGGCCGACAAGTACTGGCCGCCGGTGAGCCGGATCGACGGCGCGTACGGCGACCGCAACCTGGTCTGCTCCTGCCCGCCGCTGGACGACTACGGCGTCTGATCCACCCAGGCCCGGGCCACCGCGTCCGGGCCGCCTGGCGGATCGGCAACGGAAGGGCCCCGGAGGATCACATCCTCCGGGGCCCTTTCCCGTGGTTCACCCGGCGGGGCAGCAGGGCCGCCGGGCAGCCGCTCAGGCGGCGAAGGCCAACGGGCGGTGCGGGGCGATCACCCGGCCGTCGGGCAGCAGCTCGCCGGTGTCCTCGAAGAGCAGGACGCCGTTGCACAGCAGGCTCCACCCCTGGTCCGGGTGGAGCGCGACGGGGACGGCCGCCTCGCGGTCGGGGGAGTCGGCGGTAGGACACTCAGGACGGTGCTGGCACATCGTTGTACCCTCGCTTCGGTCGCGATCCACACCCGCCGCACGGCCACCCCCCTGGGCGCCGCCCTGCCGGCGGATCCTGCCGGCCGGTCCAGGTGTGAACCGGCCGCGCAACGGGTAGGACAGCAGGTCCTCCGTGCTGGTTCCCAGTGTCGGCCCCCGGTGGCCGCCGCGCAGCCATTTCGTGACGTGCGCCACAGATCGGAAGCGTAGACCACCCGACCGGCGGCCGTGCCCGCCCCCGGAATGCCGGACGGGCCATCGCCCACTGGCCCGAACCGGTCAGTGGGTGATGGCCCGTTGGGGTGGTGACGGCGGACGCCGCCCGCCGGACCCGGTCAGGAGCCCCCGAGCAGGGCCGGCGCGGCCACCGGTGCGCGGCCCAGCGCCCCGAGCAGTTCGGCGGCGGGGTACACCCGGTGCGCGGTGACCCCGACCGGGGCCGGGGCGAGCGGGATGATCAGGTCCTCGGCGGCGGACGGGCCGTGCAGCCACAGCGCCGTGGCGTAGTGGCCCGGCATCGACAGCAGCCGCGGCTGGTGCTGGGCGGGCGCCGCGTGCGCCAGCTGCCAGGCCTGCCGCAGCGCGCGCAGCGTCGAGTCCGGGTAGGGGCCCGCGGTGAAGTGGGAGAAGGCGTGCCCGGCAGGGGTTTCGACCACCTCGGCCGAGGCCGCGAACTCACCGGCCCCGTTCTTGATCAGGAACCGCCACCCGGTGCGCCTGGCCTCGGCCGGGCTCGCCCCGGGCCGCTCCAGCACGTACACCGCCAGGGGATGGACGGGCAGCAGCGGGCCGGGGCCGTGGCGCAGGACGGAGGCGGCCGGCTGTCGGAGCCCGGCCTCGGAGTCCAGGGCGGCCAGGACGGCGCGCAGGGCACCGGGCGGGGGCTGAGGGGTCTGCAGGGTCATGGTGAGTCGCCTCTCCGTGCGAGATCGGCGTGCGAGTGCGGCATACCGGCATGGCGTCGATGTGGCGGGGCCTGGGCCGTGTCCGGTTGGGCATGATCGCGGTGCGTGCGCGGGCCCGCCGTCGACCAGCCGGTGTCGGCTGAGGGGTCGAATGCGGGCGACCGGGCCGGGGCGCAGTGCGAATTCTACTCGAACAGGTGCGCAGGGTGACCTTCTTATCACGTTCAGTGGCGTGGTGCAAGTTGGGGTGTTGCTGAAAGAGGGTCAGGAATCTTGTCCCGACGGCACGTTCGAACGGCCGGGCTATCGATCTTCCGGATGGGCATATTGCTTGCACCGTCGACCGAGGGGGAGGGGAGGACCCATGGGCGAGAAGGTCGTGGCGACCCGAGCGGAACTGTCCGACCGGCAGCTGTACCGCCGCAAACTCCAGTCCTGTCTGGACGTGCTGGAACGGATGCTGCGCGAGCAGCGGTTCGACCGGCCGCGGGCCATGATGGGCCTGGAGATCGAGCTCAACCTGGTGGACGAGCAGGGGCTGCCGGTGCTGGGGAACTCCCGGGTGCTGCAGTCGATCGCGTCCGCCGACTTCCAGACCGAGCTCGGCCAGTTCAACGTGGAGGTCAACATCGCGCCGCGGCGCCTGGGCGGCCACGTGCTGGAGGACCTGCGCGAGGAGATCGACACCGGCCTGCGGTACGCCGACCGCAAGGCGGCCGAGGTCGGCGCCCGGATCGTGATGGTGGGCATCCTGCCGACGCTCGACCTGGACCACACCGGGCTCGAGGCGATGTCCCACAACGACCGCTACACCCTGCTGAGCGACCAGATCCTGGCCGCCCGCGGCGAGGACATCGCGCTCGACATCGAGGGGGTGGAGCACCTCGCGGTGGAGTCGGTGTCGATGGTCGCGGAGGCCGCCGCCACCTCGCTGCAGCTGCATCTGCAGGTGACCCCCGAGCGGTTCGCGCCGGTGTGGAACGCGGCCCAGGCGATCTCCGCCGTCCAGTTGGCGCTCGGCGCCAACTCGCCCTTCCTGTTCGGGCGCGAGCTGTGGCGCGAGACGCGCCCCGTCCTGTTCCAGCAAGCCTGTGACACCCGTTCGGCGGAGCTCAAGGCGCAAGGAGTGCGCCCCATAACCTGGTTCGGCGAGCGCTGGGTGGATTCGGTGCTCGACCTGTTCGCCGAGAACCTGCGCTACTTCCCCGCCCTGCTGCCGATCTGCGACGACGAGGACCCGGCCAAGGTGCTGGCCTCCGGCGGGGTGCCGAGGCTCGCCGAGATGCGGCTGCACAACGGCACCATCTACCGCTGGAACCGCCCGGTCTACGACATCGCCGACGGCGTCGCCCACCTGCGGGTGGAGAACCGCTGCCTGCCGGCCGGCCCGACGGTCGCCGACACCCTGGCCAACGCGGCCTTCTACTACGGGCTGGTCCGGGTGCTCGCCGAGCAGCCCAGGCCGGTCTGGAACCGGCTGCCGTTCGCCCGGGCCGACGAGAACTTCCACACCGCCGCCCGGTACGGCATCGACGCGGTGCTGCACTGGCCGGGCCGCGGCCGCGCCGGGCGGGCGGTCGCACCGGTGGCCGCCACCGACCTGGTCCTCGGCGAGCTGCTGCCGCTGGCCCATCAGGGCCTGGACGAGTGGGGCGTCGAACCGGCCGACCGGGACCGCTACCTCGGGATCATCGAGCAGCGCTGCCTGCGGCGGACCAACGGCGCGTCCTGGCAGGCCGCCACCGTCCACCTGCTGCGCGAGCAGTACGGCATGGACCCGGGTGCCGCCATCGCCGCGATGACCCGGCGCTACCTGGAGCACATGCGCGGCGGCGAACCGGTGCACACCTGGCCGGTGGGCTGACCGGCCCGGCCGCCGGGGTCCGGGCGACCGGGCGCGGCGGGGCGCGGCGCCCGGGGCCGGGTTCTCATCCGGCTGTGGAAGGATGATCGGCCCGGAGGCCGGTCGGGTCGCCGGGCCCCGCCGGACCACCTCCGCGGGGCGGGGTACCGCGCGCTGGAGACCAGGTGACGACCGCTTCGACCGAGCCCGACCCGCAGGCCGAGGAGGCCGCCGGCGCCCGCCGGCTGCTGGCCGTGGAGCTGCTGATCGTCCTGGGGCTGTCGCTCGGGGCCAGCGGGATCTCGTCCGCGATCAGCTTCGTGGGCTCGCTGACCGAACCGGCCGCGCTCGGCCACCAGGTGGCCGTGCTGAACGGTTCCCGGGCGCCCGGGCGGCCCTGGCTGGACCTCGCCTGGCAGCTGTTCTACGTCGCGCGCGGGCTGATGCCGGTCGTCCTGGTCGGCTACCTGCTGGTCCGCGAGGGCAGCTCGCTGCGGGTGCTCGGCTTCGACCTCACCCGCAAGCTCTCCGACCTCGGGCGCGGGCTGGCGGTGGCCGCCGCGATCGGCGGCACCGGCCTCGGCCTGTACCTCGCCGCGCACGCGGCCGGGGTCAACCTGGCCGTGGCGCCGTCCGGCCTGCCCGACGTGTGGTGGCGGATCCCGGTCCTGGTGGCCTCCGCCTGGCAGAACGCCATCCTGGAGGAGGTGGTCGTCCTCGGCTACCTGGTGCGCAGGCTGCGGCAGTTGGGCTGGGCCTGGCCGTCGGTGATCGCGACCAGCGCGGTGCTGCGCGGCTCGTACCACCTGTACCAGGGGGTCGGCGGGCTGGTCGGCAACATGGTGATGGGCGTGGTGTTCTGCCTGCTGTACCGCCGCTGGGGCCGGGTGATGCCGCTGGTGGTGGCGCACGCGCTGATCGACACCGTCGCGTTCGTCGGGTACGCGCTGCTCGCGGGCCACGTCAGCTGGCTGCCCACCGGCTGACCCGGGCCGGGGCCGGCGGCGCCCGCCCGGCTCAGACCGCGGGCAGCGCCTGCAGCGCGCCGTCCAGGACGGTGACGGCCCGCCCGGCCAGCAGCACCCGGTCGCCGGCCACCTCGCAGCGGACCAGCCCGCCGCGCGGCGAGGCCTGGTAGCCCGTCACCTTGGACCGGCCGAGCCGACCGGCCCAGTACGGCGCGAGCGCGGTGTGCGCGCTCCCGGTGACCGGGTCCTCGGGGATGCCGACGGCCGGCGCGAAGAAGCGCGAGACGAAGTCGTAGCCGGATCCCGGGTCGTCGGCGGGTGCGGTGACCAGGACGCCGCGCACCGGCAGCCGGGTGAGCGCGCCGAGGTCCGGCGACAGCGCGCGGACGGCGTGCTCGCTGGGCAGCAGCACCAGGTGGTCGGCGAGGGCGCCGGTCTCGAAGGCGGCGAGCACCGGCCGGCCGAGCGCCTCCTCGATGCCGGGCAGGGTGTCCACCGGCAGGTGCGGGTTGGCGGGGAAGTCCAGGGTGATCGTGCCGTCGGCCTCGGGGAGCGCGCGCAGCAGCCCGCCGCGGGTGTCGAAGCGGACCCAGCCCTCACCGAGCAGGCCGTCCGAGTGGAGTGCGTGGACGGTGGCCAGGGTGGCGTGCCCGCACAGGTTGACCTCCTCGACGGGGGTGAACCAGCGCAGGCCCCAGTCGGCGTCGCCGCCGGGCAGCGGCAGGGCGAACGCGGTCTCCGAGAGGTTCATCTCGGCGGCGATCCGGCGCATCTGCTCGGGCTGCGGCCAGGCGGGTCCGTCGAGCAGGCAGACCGCGGCGGGGTTGCCGCTGAAGGGTCGGTCGGTGAAAGCGTCGATGATCCGGATTCGCATACGGCGAATCTATCCCTGACCGGTGCTTTTGCGACAATGCCAATCGGCATCGGGTGGCCTGGTCCCGGCCGCCGCCGTCACCCCGGGCCGCGGCCGCCGGCCCGCCCGCGCAGCGGGTTCGCGAGGTGCCGCAGGCCCGGCCGGGGCGGCCGGGCCAGCAGCCGGTCGACGTGCCGGCGCTGCAGGCCCTGCCCGGGGTCGACCCGCAGCAGTGTCCGGTCCCGCCGCGGGAGGGCCCGCCGCCGCAGGCTGCCCGGGATGATGTCGTCGATCCAGGCGAACGGCCGGCCGTCGGCGTAGCGGACGATCGGCGCCCACTTGCGCCCGGAGAACAGGTCCAGCAGCGGGACCCTGGGGTCGTCCGGCTGCGGCACGTACCCGGTGAACCGGACCACGGGCAGCTCGGGCAGGCCGAGCCGCGGGGAGATGTGGAGGTTGGCCTGCTCCTCCCAGGTGGTGGCCCAGACGAGTTGGTAGTGCCCGGCCAGTTCACGCAGCCACTCGCCGTGGCGCTGGGAGAGCAGCACCGGGTAGCCGAGCAGCTGGTGGCGGTCGAAGTGGTCGTCCGGGTCCGGGTGCGCGGGGTTGAGCACCCCGTCGACGTCGAGGAAGAGCAGCGGGTCGGGCACGGGCGTCCCTCCGTGGAGCGGCTGTCGCCCGCAGGGACGGCCGTGGTGGCCGCCCGGTTCCGCCGGTCGGGGTCAGCCCAGGTGGCCCCAGAGGAAGCTGAGGGTGCGCTGCCAGGCGATCCGGGCCTGCAGGGCGTCGTAGTGGCCGTTCGGGTCCTCGTCGTTCATGAAGGCGTGGCCGGCCGGGTAGAAGTGGATCTCGGGCCGCCGGTCGGTGGCCTCGCCGATCCGGATCGCGGCCTCGTCGACGGCGGCCGGCGGGTAGGAGCGGTCCTGTTCGGCGTAGTGCCCGAGGACGTGCGCGGTGAGGCCGCGGTAGTCGAAGTCCCGGTCCCGGGGCAGCCCGTAGAACGGGACCACCGCGGCCACCCGGTCGCCCTGCTGCGCGGCCAGCACGAGGGCGAGCCCGCCGCCCATGCAGAACCCGGTCACGCCGACCGCGTCGCCGACCACCTGGGGCTGCTCGAGCAGGAAGCCGACCGCGCCGGAGAGGTCCTGGGCGGCCTGCTCGGCGGGCAGTTCGGCGAGCATCCGGGCCGCCTCCTCGCGGTCGTGCGCGACGGCGCCGCCGTACAGGTCGGGGGCGAGCGCGACGAAGCCCTCGGCGGCGAAGCGGTCGACCAGGTCGGCGATGTGGCTGGTCAGCCCCCACCACTCCTGCACCACCAGGATGCCGGGGCCGACGCCTTGGGGCGGCAGCGCCAGGTAGCCGTGGGCGGTGTGCCCGTTGCTGGGGAAGGTGACGTTCTGCCGGGAACTGCCCATGACCTCTCCGTCGGGTGGGCCGCGTGCCGCGGCGGCCGGCGGGCGGCGGCTACGGCCCGCGGGTGCATGCTACTGATCGTGCGGCGCCGGTGTCCGGGATCCGCGCCACCCGGCCGACGGGGTGTCAGCCCATCTCCTCCAGCGCCTTGCCCTTGGTCTCCTTGATACAGAACGCGACGAACGGGATGGAGAGCAGCGCGAATACGGCGTAGATCACGTAGGTGGCCGACAGGTTCCAGTCGGCGAGGTCCGGGAAGGTGACGGTGATCGCCCAGTTGGCGATCCACTGCGCGGAGGCGGCCACCGAGAGGGCGAGCGCCCGGATCTTGTTCGGGAACATCTCGCCGAGCAGCACCCAGACCACCACGCCCCAGGAGAAGGCGAAGCAGAACACGAACACGTGGGCGGCCACCAGTGCGACCGTCGCGTAGGTGTCGTCCAGGGTCGCGGTGTCGCCGGTGCCCTGCCGGTAGGAGAACGCCCAGGCGGCGGTGCCCAGCGCGAGCGCCATGCCGGCGGAGCCGGCCAGGGCGAGCGGCTTGCGGCCGATCCGGTCGACCAGCGCGATGGCCACCACCGTGCCGACCACGTTGACGATCGAGGTGGAGAGGCTGATCAGCAGCGAGTTGCTCTCGTTGATGCCGACCGACTGCCACAGGAAGGAGGAGTAGTAGAAGATCACGTTGATGCCGACGAACTGCTGGAACACCGAGGCGCCGATGCCGACCCAGACGATCGGCAGCAGTCCGAACCGCCCGCCCAGCAGCTCCTTGAGCCGCGGCCGGTGCGAGGTGTTCAGGACCGCGCGGATCTCGGCGACCCGGGCGTCCAGGTCGACCCCCTCGCCCTCGACCTCGCGCAGCACCTTGCGGGCCTGGGCCTCCTTGCGGTTGGCGATCAGGAAGCGCGGGGACTCCGGGATGGCCAGCGCCATCCCGCCGTACACCAGGGCCGGGATGGTCTCCACGCCGAGCATCCACTGCCAGGCCTGGATCCCGCCGAGGTGGTTGGTGGAGTCGCCGCCGGCGGCCTGGTTGAGCGCGTAGTTGGCGAGCTGGGAGACGGTGATGCCGAGCACGATGGCCAGCTGCTGGAAGGACGCCAGCCGGCCGCGGTAGGCGGTCGGCGCGACCTCGGCGATGTAGGTCGGCGCGATCACCGAGGCGATGCCGATCGCGACACCGCCGACCACCCGCCACACCGCCAGCACCTGGATGCTGGGCGGGAACATCGAGCCCACCCCGCTGATCGCGAACAGCACCGCGGCCAGCAGCATGGTGCGGACCCGGCCGAACTGGTCGGCCAGCCGCCCGGCGACCACCGCGCCGCCCGCCGAGCCCAGCAGCGCGATGGCCACCACGAACGCGGTCTCGCCGTTGCCGACGCCGAAGTGCTTCTGGATGCCCGTCACCGCACCGTTGATCACGGCGCTGTCGTAGCCGAACAGGAAGCCGCCCATCGCGGCCGCGGCCGAGATGAAGACCACATGCCCCAGGTGGGCCTGGTCGGCGGGCTGGGGCTGGGTGGAGGTGGACAGGGCGCGCTCCCGGGATCCGGCGGCCCACCAGCTCGGCCGGGTGAACAGCAATCCTTGCCATTCCACCAGCACTCGGCCCGGATCGCGCGCCGGGAAGCTGACGGGTCGACAGGTCGCCGTCCGGCTCACCCGATCGGCCGGGTGTCGGGGCCCGCCGTGCGCCCGTACGGGCCGTCAGGCCTGCGGGCAGCCGCCCGCCCGGCGGGCGTTGCGCCGCAGCAGCTGCGCCCGGGCCGCCGCGTCCAGGCCCTCGCCGCGCCCGGCCAGCCGCTCGGCGAGCGCGGCCTGCACCGGGACCGGCTTCTTGTCGTCGTACTTGAACTTCGCCCGGACCTCGCGGACCGTCAGCCGCAGCCCGCGCAGGCCGGACAGCAGCGGGCCGAACGGCGGCCGGCCGGGCTCGACCCGGACCTCGGGGGTCTCCGGCTGGAAGTGCGCCAGCTGGCGGTTGAGGATCTCGGCCTTGCCCGCCGGGTCCTCGACCGGCTCGGCGGTGCAGTGGAAGTGCACCGAGGCGTAGTAGCTGGTCGGGGTGGCGGGCTCGCCGCGCCAGTGGCCGGGGGCGAAGACGTAGTCGTCGGTCACCGCCAGGGTGACGTGCGGGTCGGCGCGGACGGCCGCCCACAGCGGGTTGGGCGTGGCGAGGTGGAGCAGGATCTCGCCCCGGCCGGCGTCCAGCAGGAAGTGGGTGGGGACCAGGACCGGGCCGGCGCCGGCCGGGCCGTTGGCCGCCAGCAGCCCGAAGTCCCGCCCGGCCGCCAGCCAGGCGCGCCACTCGTCCTCGTCGCCGCGGTCCCAGGAGCGGATCAGCATCAGGCGCCGCCGCGGCCGAACCCGCTCAGGTGGGCGGGGAGCGGGCCGGGGCTGGAGGGGTGCGGCTCGGGGGTGCCGTACACGGTGGTGACGGGGATCAGGCCGGACCAGTGCGGCAGTCCGAGGTCGGCGTCGTCGTCGTCCGCGTCGTCGGCGCGGGTCTTGGCGGAGACCTCGTCCAGGTCGAGCCGGACCACGGCGGTGGCGGCCAGTTCCTTGGCGTTGGCCGGCCGGACCTCGCCGGAGCGGCCGGGCACGGCGTGGTCGACCAGCGCGTCCAGCGCGAGGGCCAGCTCCTCGGGGTCGGTGACCTGGTACGCGGTGCCGTGGGCCACCACCGAGCGGAAGTTGACGGAGTGGTTGAACGCCGACTTGGTCAGCACCAGGGCGTCCACCAGCGTCACCGTCACGCAGACCCGCAGGCCCTGGTCGCCGCCGGCGGCGCGCAGCGGACGGCTGCCGGTCGAGCCGTGGACGTACAGCCGGTCGCCGACCCGGGCGTAGATGGTGGGCAGCACCACCGGGGCGCCGTCCGGTGCGACGAAGCCGAGGTGGCAGACCCAGGAGCTGTCGAGGATCCGCTGGATCGCCTCCTTCTCCCAGGTGGCGCGGTCCTTGTAGCGGGTGGGGGTGGTGCGAGGGGTCCGGGCGTACGCCGTGTCCGACATGACAACCTCTATGTACTAGTGCATACTTGTGTTTGTGCTAGGAGATTATCGGATCAAGGGTCGGCGCGCCACCGAGATCGCCGCCGACGTCGAGCGCGCGGTCGGTGCCGGGGCGCTGGCGCCCGGCGCGGCCCTGCCGGCGCTGCGCGACCTCGCCGGCGAGCTCGGGGTCAACCCCAACACCGTCGCCGCCGCCTACCGGCTGCTGCGCGACCGGGGCGTCATCGAGACGGCCGGCCGCAAGGGCAGCCGGATCCGGCCCCGGCCCGTCACCACCCCCCGCGACCAGGTCCGGATCCCGGTCCCGCCCGGCGCCCGGGACCTCTCCAGCGGCAACCCGGACCCGGCGCTGCTGCCCGACCCCGGCCCGGCGCTGGCCGTCGCCGCGGCCGCGGCCGCCGACCGTCCGGTGATGTACGGCGACCCGGTGGCCGACCCCGGCCTGCTGGAGCTGGCCGCCGCCGCCTACCGCGCCGACGGCGCCCCCGAGGGCGCGCTCGCGGTCTGCTCCGGTTCGCTCGACGCGATCGGCCGGGTGCTGGCCGCCCGGCTGCGCCCCGGCGACCTGGTCGCGGTCGAGGACCCGGGCTGGGGCAGCCTGCTCGACCTGCTGCCCGCACTCGGCCTGCGGACCGTCCCGGTCGGCCTGGACGACCAGGGGCCGCTGCCCGGCGAGGTCGGCGCCGCGCTGGCCGCCGGGGCCCGCGCCCTGATCGTCACCAGCCGGGCCCAGAACCCGACCGGCGCCGCGGTCGGCGCCGCCCGGGCCGCCCGGCTGCGCCCGGTGCTGGCGGCCCACCCGGAGGTGCTGGTGATCGAGGACGACCACGGCCACGGCATGGTCCACCAGCCGTTCGAGTCGCTGGTCGCGGCGGACGGCGGCGGCGCCGCGGTCCGGCACTGGGCGCTGGTCCGCTCGGCCGCCAAGGCGCTCGCCCCCGACCTGCGGCTGTCGGTGCTGCTCGGCGACCGCGACACCGTGGACCGGGTGCTCGGCCGCCAGCGGCTCGACACCGGCTGGGTCAGCCTGCTGCTCCAGCGGACGGTCGCCGAGCTGTGGCGCACCGGCGCCGCGCCGCCCGGGGAGGTCGCCGCCGCGTACCGCGAGCGCCGGGAGGCTCTGCTGACCGCGCTCGCCGCCCGCGGCATCGCCGCGCACGGCGAGAGCGGACTGAACGTGTGGGTGCCGGTCCCGGACGAGTCAGGGGTGACCGCGGCCCTGGTGCAGCGGGGCTGGGTGCCCTCGCCGGGCGCCCGCTACCGGCAGCAGTCCCCGCCCGGCATCCGGCTCACCGTCTCGACCCTGACGGCGGCCGAGGCGACCGCGCTCGCGGACGATCTCGCGGGGATCCTCGGCGGCCGCGGCGACGGCTCGCGACTGATCTGAACCGACCGGTAACTCAGCGAAATACCTCTGTCGGATACCTAGCGGTAACAAGCGCGGGCATGTCACATTCATCGCGCCACCGGCCGGCGGCCCACCCTCACCCGTGCCTCGCGACCCCACCTTCGCGAGGCCGTCCGCAGGAGTTTCGCCGTGCCCAAGAGCCGACGCACAACCCCACGCACCCCGCGCCTCCTCGCGCTGCTCGCCGCAGCAGCGCTCGCCCTGCCCGGCCTGACCGCGCTGGCCGCCCCCGCCGGGGCGGCCGAGACGGCCGGTACCACCACCGCCACCGTCTCGATGGGGGACAGCTACATCTCCGGCGAGGCCGGACGCTGGCAGGGCAACAGCCTGACCACCAGCGGCAGCCGCAGCGGCACCGACCGCGCCTACACCGGCAGCGGCTACGACCCCTCCCGGGTCTACGGCAGCACGTACGCGAGCGGGTGCGACCGCTCGGACGTGGCCGAGATCCGCAGCGCCGGCACCATCAGCCAGGCCCAGATCAACCTGGCCTGCTCGGGTGCCGTCAGCTCCAACGTCTTCCGGGCGTCCAACGGCGGCCAGTCCTTCAAGGGCGAGGCCCCGCAGGCCGACCAGCTGGCGACCGTGGCCCGGCAGTACAACGTCAAGCTGATCACCCTCTCGATCGGCGGCAACGACCTGGGCTTCGCCGACGTGATCTCCAGCTGCGTGCAGGACTACCTGGTCTGGTACTCCTACTGCCACGACGACCAGCAGGACGCGGTCGACTCGCAGATGAACGCGGCGATGGCGGGCGTCTCCAAGTCGGTCGACGAGATCCGGGCCGTGATGTCCGCGGCCGGCTACGCCAACGGCAGCTACCGGATCGTGCTGCAGTCCTACCCGTCGCCGATCCCGCGCAGCAGCGAGAACCGCTACCCGGAGAGCGGCTGGACCCGGGCCAACACCGGCGGCTGTCCGTTCTGGAACCAGGACGCGGACTGGGCACGCGACAGCCTCGTCCCGCAGATCTCCAACGGGATCGCCGCCGTCGCCGCCGCCAAGGGCGTCCAGTTCCTCGACCTGCGCGACCTGCTGCAGGGCCGCGAGGTCTGCTCGAAGGCGACCAAGCTGGCGACCTCCTCCAGCGCGCCCTCGGCGACCACCAGCGAGTGGGCCCGCTGGCTCGACATGGGCACCTCCACGCAGGGCACCCTGCAGGAGTCGTTCCACCCGAACTACTACGCCCAGCTCGCGCTCGGCCGCTGCCTGACGCTGCTCAACGCGCAGCCGACCGGCAACTGGTCCTGCCGCAACACGGCGGGCAAGGACACCACCGGGGTGTACCTGGCCGCCCGCTAGGAAAGGCCCTGGCCGCCCCCGCGGCCGACCCGGCCCGCCAGGAGCGGACACGAGCCGGCGCCGCCGTCCCACCCGGGACGGCGGCGCCGGACCGCTCGGCGGCCCAGGGCCGGTCCGGCGGACCTTGCCGGGCGTGCGACGCCGGATCATCCCGACTGGACGCACGCCCGAATCGCCCAAGTACGTCCAGTACGAGGCCGATCCGGGCGCACGCCCAGACGGGCGCCCGACGCCGCACGCTGATCCGACAAGGTCCGCCGGACCGACCCTAGCCCTTGGCCAGCAGCGCCTGGGCGTGGGCGCGTACCTGGTCCTTGGTCAGATAGGCGTCGGTGTACTCGAAGTCGCGCAGCCGGGCGGGCTGGCGGGCCAGGAAACCGGTGCGGACGAAGTCGTCGCCGGCGGTCGCGTTCAGCAGCCAGTTGGCGCCGACCCGGAACTTGGCCGCATTGGTCCGCATCGCCATCAGGTGGTAGCTGCGGGCCACCAACTGGGCCGGCAGGCCGTGGAGTTCGATACCGACCGGCTTGGAGACGGCGTCCTTGCCGCCGAGGTCCACGACCAGCCCGAGATCCTTGTGGTAGTACGGCTCGAGCGGCTCGCCGCGCAGCGCGGCCACCAGGTTGTCGGCGCAGGCCCGGCCCTGGCGGGCGGAGTGCTGGGCGGTGGGCGGGCAGACCGCGCCGTCGCCGTTGGCGAGGTCCGGGACGGCCGCCGCGTCGCCGAGCGCGAAGACGCCCTCGAACTGCGGCACCCGCATCTCCGCCGTCACCGCGACCCGGCCGCGTACGGTCTCCGCGTCCAGCGTGCCGATCAGCGGGCTGGCGGCGACCCCGGCGGTCCAGATCAGGGTCCGGCAGGGCAGCACCCGGCCGTCGGTGAACTTCACCGTCTCCGCGCCGACCTCGGCCACCGAGACGCCCAGCGACACCTCGATGCCGCGCTCGCGCAGGATCTGCAGCGCGGTGACCCCGAGCTTGTCGCCGAGTTCGGGCATCAGCTTGGGCGCGATGTCGATCAGGTGCCACTTGATCAGCCGGGGGTCCAGCCGCGGGTAGCGCCGGCTGGCGGCGGTGGTCAGGCGCTGGAGGCAGGCCGCCGTCTCGGTGCCCGCGTAGCCGCCGCCGACCACCACGAACTGCAGCCGGGACTCGCGCTCGCGCTCGTCGCGGGTGGCGGAGGCCAGGTCGAGCTGGGCGATCACGTGGTCGCGCACGTACGTCGCCTCGGCGAGCGTCTTCATCCCGCGCGCGTAGTCCGGCAGACCGGGGATGTCGAAGGTGCGGGTGACACTGCCGGGGGCCAGCACCAGGTAGTCGTACCGCTCGGCGGTGACCTCGTCGGTGATCTTGCGGACCACGCAGACCTTGGAGCGCGGGTCGACCCCGATCGCGCCGCCCGGGACGATGTGGGTGCGGTGCAGGGAGCGGCGCAGCGAGACCGCGACCGACTGCGGGGTCAGCACGCCCGCCGCGACGTGCGGCAGCAGCGGCAGGTAGAGCTGGTAGCTGAAGGGGGCGACCAGCGAGATCTCCGCCTCCGAGGGGGAGAGCTTGCGTTCCAGGCGGCGTGCGCACTCCAGGCCGGCGAAGCCGCCGCCGACGATCAGGATCCGAGGTCGCTCCATCGTCCATCCCTTGTGTGCCGTTTTGTGCCGAACCAGGACAGTTGTCCGCCACCCTCTCACCGACCCTCTGCCGTTGCCACCGCAGACGCGCGCGGGAGCCCTCGGACGGTCGGTAGGCTGGCCCGATGCTCCCCGAGGTGACGGCGGTCCGGTACGTGACGCCCCTGCGTGAAGGCGGCTCGATGCCGGGCCTGGTCGAGGCCGACGACCGGAGGCTGTACGTGCTCAAGTGGGCCGGCGCCGCCCAGGGCCGCAAGGCGCTGGTCGCCGAGGTGCTGGCCGGCGAACTGGCCCGCGGGCTCGGGCTGCCGGTCCCCGAGCTGGTGCGGATCGACCTCGACCCGGTGCTCGCCCGCAGCGAGCCCGAACCGCAGATCCAGGAGCAGATCCGGGCCAGCGGCGGCGTCAACCTCGGCATGGCCTTCGTCAGCGGCGCGCTCAACTTCGACCCGCTCTGCTTCGAGGTCGACCCCGAACTGGCGGGCCGGGTGCTCTGGTTCGACGCGCTGATCGGCAACGTCGACCGGTCCTGGCGCAACCCCAACCTGCTGGTCGCCGCGGGCGGCCTGCGGCTCATCGACCACGGCGCGAGCCTGATCTTCCACCACCACTGGGCGGGCGCCGCCAACTGGATCGGGCGGCCGTACGACGCCTCGGACCACGCCCTGCTGGGTGCGGCACCCGACCTGAAGGCCGCCGACGCCGACCTCGGCCCGGCCGCCGCCGAGGCGCTGCCCGCGGCCGTCGAGGCGATCCCGGACGAGTGGCTGACCGACGAGGCGGGCTTCGACGGCCCGCAGGCCGTACGCGAGGCCTACATCGCGCAGCTCACGGCCCGCCTGGCGGCCCCGCGGGACTGGCTTCCGGAGATGGCGGCATGAACGGCGACCAGAGGTACCTGCTCGATCCGGCGGGGCAGGGCGGGCCCGACGGCCCGGAGGCCGAGGTCCGGCACGACTACGAGTACGCCGTGCTGCGCGCGGTCCCCCGGGTCGAGCGCGGGGAGTTCGTCAACGTAGGCGTCCTGCTGTACTGCCGGCGGACCGAGTACCTCGGTGCCCGCACCCACCTCGACCAGGGACGGCTGCTGGCGCTCGACCCGGTCGCGGACGTCGCCGGGGTCCGGCGCGCCCTGCACGGGGTCGAGGCGGTCTGCGCGGGCGGACCGGCCGCCGGGCCCGCGGCCGGCGACAGCCCCGGCCGGCGCTTTCGCTGGCTGACCGCGCCGCGCAGCGCCGTCCTCCAGCCCGGCCCGGTGCACACCGGGCTGACCGCCGACCCGGAGGCGGAGCTGCGGCACCTCTTCGGGCTGATGGTGCTCTGAACCGACGGCGTTCCGGCCGGGCCCGGAGGACATTCCGCAGGCACTTGCCGGGGTCAAAGCTGGAGCTGGTGAACCATCTCGGCGTAACCTGGCCGACATGGGCACCACAGCGACCACCCCGGCACCTTCCACCGTCGACCTGATGGACGCGGTGGCGGCCGTCGGCACGGCCTACTTCCAGGACTTCGCCCTGGCCGCGGGCCGGCACGGCCTGAACCCCTCGCAGGCCAAGGCGCTCAAGGCGGTCCTGGAGCCGGTGCCGATGCGGGCGCTGGCCGGCCGGCTCGGCTGTGACGCCTCCAACGTGACCGGCATCGTGGACCGGCTGGAGGCGCTCGGCCTCGCCCACCGCGAGACCGCGGCCGGCGACCGCCGGGTCAAGATCGTCGCGATCACCGCCGAGGGCCGCGCCATCCTCGACCGGATCCGCGACGACATGACCCGCGCCCACGAGGCCTTCGACAGCCTCGACGACGACCAGCGCACCTCGCTCGACCAGCTCTGCCGCCAGGTCCTCCCGCTGCTCACCGCCCGCTGAGCACGGGTCCGGCGCCCGGACGGGCACGAGGTACGAGAGGTAGGGGGAGGGGAGGGGCGCGGTGAGCGGCTGGACGGTGACCGGCCTCGGCTGGCACGACGGCGTCCCGCGGCTGGCCGCGACCGACTGGCGGCGCGAACACGCCCGCGAACTCGTCGGCGGCATGCGGATCGGCTGGACGGTCACCGGACCGCGCCGCTGCACCGGGGTGCGCACCGGACGGCAGCACCGGCGCTGCCCGTACGGCGAACTGATCCCCGCCGAGGGCCGCAGCAGCCAGTGCGGGACCTGCCAGCGGCTCGACCCGGGCCTGGCGCTCGCCCGGGACCAGATCCTCGACGACGGCCGCACCTACCGCCTGTACCTGGCCTGGTTCGGCCCCGGACTGCTCAAGATCGGCCTGACCGGGGAGCACCGGGGCACCGCCCGGCTGCTCGACCAGGCTGCGCCGGTCTTCACCTTCGTCGGACGCGGCCGGCTGCCGGCCGTCCGCCGGGCCGAACTCACCGTCGCGCAGGCGGGCCTGGCCCGGGAACGGGTCAGGAGCGAGGTCAAGTCCGCCGCCTGGTGGGGACTGGCCGAGGTCGCGGACCGGCGGCGCGAGCTGACCGACGGCCGCCGCGAGGTGCTCCGGCTGCTGGCGGGCCACGAGCTCGACCTGCTGCCCGACCAGCCCGTCACCGACCACACCGCGCTGTTCGGCCTGGCCGACGGCGTACCTCCGGCGTACCGGAAGATCACCGCGCTGAGCCCCGGCGCCACCCTCGCGGGGACGCTGCGCCCGGCCATCGGCGGCCACCTGTTCCTCGACCCCGATGCGGACCCCGATGCGGACGCCGGTCCCGGTCCCGGTCCCGGACCCGGTGCCGCCGCCGACCCCGCCGCGGGCGCGGCCGGGGGCGGCGGGCCGCTGCTGCTGGACACCCGGCTGCTGGCCGGGTGGGGCCTGGCGGCCGGGGACGTCCGGCGGTGCGCGGGACTCGACCTGCGCAGCTGTGTCCGGCCGGCTGGGCCGGATGCCCAGGACGCGCTGTTCTGAGCCGCGCCGCCGCGGCCCGGCGGGCGCGCCGCGGGCGGGCCCGCGTGTACCGCCGTCGGCTGTCGTGACCTCGACTGTTAGGCTTGCGAAGCGTGAGCGCGAAGCCCCAGATCCCCAATGTCCTGGCCTCCCGGTACGCTTCGGCGACCCTGGCCCAGCTGTGGTCCCCCGAGCACAAGGTGGTCCTCGAGCGCCATCTGTGGCTCGCCGTCCTGAAGGCCCAGCAGGATCTCGGCATCGAGGTCCCGGCCACCGCCGTCGCGGACTACGAGCGGGTCGTCGACCAGGTCGACCTGGAGTCGATCGCCGCCCGTGAGCGGGTCACCCGGCACGACGTGAAGGCCCGGATCGAGGAGTTCAGCGAGCTCGCCGGGCACGAGCAGATCCACAAGGGCATGACCTCGCGGGACCTCACCGAGAACGTCGAGCAGCTGCAGATCCGGCAGTCGCTGGAGCACGTCCGCGACCGTACGGTGGCCGTCCTGGTCCGCCTCGGCCGGCTCTCCGCCGAGCACGCCGAGCTGGTCATGGCGGGCCGCTCGCACAACGTGGCCGCCCAGGCCACCACCCTCGGCAAGCGCTTCGCGACCGTCGCCGACGAGCTGCTGGTCGCCTTCAACCGGCTCGAGGAGCTGATCGCCCGCTACCCGCTGCGCGGGATCAAGGGCCCGGTCGGCACCGCCCAGGACATGCTCGACCTGCTCGGCGGCGACGCCGACAAGCTCGCCGAGCTGGAGAGCCGGGTGGCCGGCCACCTGGGCTTCGCCAACGTGCTCACCAGCGTCGGCCAGGTCTACCCGCGGTCGCTGGACTTCGAGGTCGTCACCGCGCTCGTCCAGCTGGCCGCCGCGCCGTCCAGCCTGGCCAAGACCATCCGGCTGATGGCCGGCCACGAGCTGGTCACCGAGGGCTTCAAGGCCGGCCAGGTCGGTTCCTCGGCCATGCCGCACAAGATGAACACCCGCTCCTGCGAGCGCGTCAACGGCCTCGCGGTGATCCTGCGCGGCTACGCGTCGATGACCGCCGAGCTCGGCGGCGACCAGTGGAACGAGGGCGACGTCTCCTGCTCGGTGGTCCGCCGGGTCGCGCTGCCGGACGCGTTCTTCGCGTTCGACGGCCTGCTGGAGACCTTCCTGACCGTGCTCGACGAGTTCGGCGCGTTCCCCGCCGTGATCGAGGCCGAGCTGGACCGCTACCTGCCGTTCCTCGCCACCACCAAGGTGCTGATGGGCGCGGTGCGGGCCGGTGTCGGGCGGGAGACCGCGCACGAGGTGATCAAGGAGCACGCGGTGGCCTCGGCGCTCGCGATGCGCGAGGGCGCCCGGGAGAACGCGCTGCTCGACAAGCTCGCGGCGGACGACCGGATCCCGCTGGACCGGGCCGGACTGGACGCGCTGCTGGCCGACCGGCTGTCCTTCACCGGTGCGGCGGGGGCGCAGGTGGCCGAGGTGGTACGGCGGGTCCAGGCGGTCGCGGACACGTATCCGGCGGCTGCCAAGTACGCGCCGGGTGACATTCTCTGAAATCTGTCAGCTGTCAGTCGTTGACTGTCGGCTGATGTCTGACATCTGACGGCCCGACGCCCCGACGGCCCCGCTCACTCACGTCCGAGCGGGGCCGTCCGGCTTGACGCCGGCCCGGCCCGCCGGGCCCTCGCGGCCGGGCCCGATGGGCGGGGTCGTCGGCCCGCAGTACCAGTCGCAGTCGGGCTCGGCCACCGGCCGGTCGGGCTCCAGCGCATCGCTGGGTACGGTCGCCAGGGCCAGCAGCCCGCCCGCCGCGAGCAGCCCGGCGCAGATCAGCATCGCGGTGTGGAACGCGTCGTTCACCTCGGCGGGCACCTGGTACGCCTCGCCGCTCAGCCCGGACAGTGCGGGCAGCGCCGCGACGGCGAACAGCCCGGCGGCCCGGGCCGCGGCGTTGTTCACCCCGCTGGCGATGCCCGCCCGCTGCACGTCCACCGCCGCCAGGACGGTGGCCGTCAGCGGCGCGACCACCAGCGTCATCCCCGCGCCCAGGACCGTCACCGCGGGCAGCACGTCCGTCCAGTACGAGGCGCCCGGGCCGATCCGCAGCATCATCAGCACCCCGGCCGAACAGATCATCGGGCCGAGGAAGAGCGGCAGGCGCGGCCCGATCGCCTTGCTCAGGCGTCCGGCCCGGCTGGAGAGCGCCAGCATCAGCACCGTGATCGGGATCAACGCCACCCCGGCGGCCAGCGGGCTGAACCCGGCCACCGTCTGCAACTGCACGGTGAGCAGCAGGAAGATGCCGCTGAAGGCGGCGTACACGCACAGGGTGACCAGGTTGACCGAGGTGAACAGGCGCGAGGCGAACAGCCCCAGCGGGAGCATCGGGTTGGCGGACCGCCGCTCCGCCACCACGAAGGCGATCCCGAACAGCACACCGGCCACCCCGGCGATCAGCGAGAGGCCCTTGCCGCCCTCGGTGAGCGCGTAGGTCACACCGGCCAGGGCGAGGGCGGCGAGCACCGCGCCGCGGACGTCGAACCGGCCCTCGTCCGCCGGGTCGCGGGTCTCGGGGACGTGGCGGACGGTCACCAGGACCACGGCCGCCGCCAGCGGGACGTTCAGGAGGAAGATCCACCGCCAGCCCGGGCCGTCCACCAGCCAGCCGCCGAGGAAGGGTCCCACGGCCGCCGCGACCCCGCCCAGCCCCGACCAGGCGCCCACCGCACCGGCCCGGTCGTCCGGGTGGAACACCGCCTGGAGCATGGCCAGCGACCCGGGGGTCAGCAGCGCGCCGCCGACACCCTGCAGCGCACGGGCGAAGATCAGTACCCCGATGGTGGGCGCGGCCGCGCACAGGGCCGAGGCGGCGGCGAACCAGCACACCCCGATCAGGAACACCCGCCGCCGCCCGTACCGGTCGCCGAGCGAGCCGCCGAGCAGGATCAGCGCGGCCAGCGTGAGCATGTAGGCGTTGACGGTCCACTGCAGGGCCGCCAGGGAGGCACCGAGGTCGGCGCCGATCCTCGGGAGCGCCACATTGACCACGGTGCCGTCGAGCATCGCCATGCCCGAACCGAGCACCGTGGCCAGGATGACCCACCGCCCCCGGGGCGTCCCGAGCCGGATGCCGCCCACACCGTCCGGCCCCGCGGCGTGCTGGGAGGCCGGATCCACGTCGTCCACGTCCCGATCGTCCGCCCCCGGAGGGGCCCGCGCACCCCGAACGGTGGAATCCGCGGCGATCCCGGGTCCGCCTCCCCGGGCCGTCCGGCGGGCGCGCCCCGCCGCAGCGCGGTGATCCGCCGGACAGGCCCTAGCCTGACCACGCCGGCACCGAGCGGTCGGCAACACGGGCGGCGGGCGGCCGGTGCGGCCGGGAGGCGAGGAGGTACCGGGATGACGTCACCCACGGCCGGCCCCGACTGGGCGGTGCTGGCGCCGCACTGGGACCCGGCCGGGCGCAGCCCCGAGGCGGACCGGGCGGCCGAGGAGGAGCTGGCGGTCCTCGGCCGTACGGCGGGCCGGGTGGCCGGCGGAGGCATCCGGGCCGCGGTGCTCGGGGTCAACGACGGGCTGGTCACCAACCTGTGCATGATCCTCGGGGTGGCGGGCGCCTCGGTGGACGCCGGGACGGTGCGGCTGTCCGGCCTGGCCAGCCTGGTGGCGGGCGCGCTGTCGATGGCGGCCGGCGAGTGGGTGTCGGTCCGCAGCCAGGTCGAGGTGGCCCGGGGGATGGAGGACTCGCTGCACCGGGCCTGGCAGCACTCGCCGCCGGTGGTCCTGGCCCATCTGACCCGCACCATGCGCGCCCGCGGCCTGGACCCGGAGACGGCGGTCCGGGCCAGCCGCGGTGTGGTGTCGGCCGGCCGCGGTGCCCGGGCGACCAGCCTGCGCATCCTGTACGGGGTGAGCGCGCAGGACGCGGGGACGCCGGTGGTGGCGGCGGTCAGCTCGCTGCTGCTGTTCGCCTTCGGTGCGCTGGTGCCGCTGCTGCCGTGGTTCCTCACCGAGGGCGGCCCGGCGGTGACCGCCTCCGTCGTGCTGACGGCGGCGGCCTCGCTGGCGGTCGGCGGCGTGCTGGGCCGCGGGTCGGGCCCGGGGACCGCCGCCGGGCGGCGGGTGCTCCGGACGGCGCTGCGCCAGCTGCTGATCGTCGCCGTCGCCTCGGCCGTCACCTTCGGGATCGGCCGGCTGGCGGGCTCGGCCGTGCTGTAGGCCGCTTCGGGCAGGTCCCCGCCGCCCGCCGCCCGGTGCCGGGCGTCCGGCTCAGCGCCGCGGGGCCAGCAGCGCGGCGCGGCGCCACATCGGTTCGACGCCGCGGTCGATGATCCCCAGCTCGGTGAAGAAGCCGACCGCCTTGCGCGCCCACTCCACCCGGGTGTCCCGCCAGTACGGGTTGAGGTGGGCGGCCCGCTGTGCGGCCACCGGGTCCAGGCCCGCCCGGGCGTACACCCGCGGGTGGATGATCTCCTCCACCGCCTGGTTGGCCAGGACCGCCAGCGCCCGCCGGAACACCGCCCGGCGCGCCGTGCTCATCCGGGCCCAGCGGCGTTCCAGCTCCGGCTTGGCGTAGCCGATGTGCCGGGCCTCCTCGATCACGTGGATCCGGGCCACCGAGCGGGCCAGCGGCTGCAGGGACTCGTCCCGGATCATCTCCCGCTGCATCGCGTCGGTGAACTCCTCGACGAATATCGCCCCGGCGAAGGTCATCGCGGTGTCGTTGGCCAGGAAGTGCAGCTGCCCGAGCCGCTGCGCCCGGCGGCTGGGCCGGGCGGAGGGGTAGCCGGTGGCGCTGATGTACCGGGCGAACATGGTGGAGTGCCGGCACTCGTCGGCGACCTCGGTGAGCGCGTACTGGGCGTGCCGGGTGGTCAGGTCGCTCTCGTAGACGTGCCGGACCAGTCCCTCCATCAGGACCAGTTCGAACCAGATCCCGGCCGCCGTCGTGCTGGCGAACTGGTCGACGCTGAGCCGGGCCTGCTGCTGCGGGTCGAGCGAGTGCCACAGCGGGGTGCCGTACAGCGAGACCCGGTGCGGGGGGACGGCGAAGTGCGCCGGGTCGAGGGGGGCGTCCCAGTCGATCTCGGTGAGCGGGTCGTAGGAGTGCTTGGCGGAGGCGCGCAGCAGCCGTTCGGCGTTCTGCTCGCGGTCCTGCGGCCGGGCGGCGGTGGTGGCTTCGCGCATGGGGGCTCCCGTGAGGGGCGGGGTGGCAGGGTCGGGGCCGACGGTCCCGCGTACGGCCCCGGGAGGAGTCAAGCAGTTATACACGGTGTCAACAAGGGTTCGGTGGCGAATCCCTCGCCGAGCGGCGGCCGGTGACGCCGGGCCAGACTTGGCGGTATGGACCCGGTCACCGCACTCGAACGGATCGCCTTCCTGCTCGAACGGGAGCTGGCCTCCCCATACCGGGTGAAGGCCTTCCGCACCGCGGCCGAGGCCGCCGTCGCCCTGCCGCCGGGACCGCTGGACGCCACCCGCGCCGCCCAGGTGCCCGGCATCGGGCCGGTGACCGCGCAGGTGATCGCGGAGGCGGCGGCCGGCCGGGTTCCCGACTACCTGGCGGAGCTCGAGCAGCGGGCCGGTCCGCTCGCCGAGGGCGGCGAGGACCTGCTGGCGGCCCAGCGCGGCGACTGCCACCTGCACTCCGACTGGTCGGACGGCGGCAGCCCGATCGAGCTGATGGCCCGCACCGCCCGCGACCTCGGCCACGCATGGGCGGTGCTGACCGACCACTCGCCCCGCCTCAAGGTGGCCCGCGGCCTCAGCCCCGACCGGCTGCGCCAGCAGCTGGAGGTGGTGGCCGCGGTCAACGCCGAACTCGCGCCGTTCCGGCTGCTCAGCGGCATCGAGTGCGACATCCTCGACGACGGTTCGCTGGACCAGGAGGAGGACCTGCTCGCCGAGCTGGACGTGGTGGTCGCCTCCGTCCACTCCAAGCTCCGGATGGACGCCGGCGCGATGACCCGGCGGCTGCTGGCCGCGGTCGGCAACCCGCGGGTCGACATCCTCGGCCACTGCACCGGCCGCCTGATCGCGGGGAAGACCCGCCCGGAGTCCGTCTTCGACGCCGAGGCCGTCTTCGCCGCCTGCGCCGCGGCCGGTACCGCCGTGGAGATCAACTGCCGCCCCGAGCGCCGCGATCCGCCCGCCCGGCTGATCGCGGTGGCCGCGGCCGCGGGCTGCCTGTTCTCGATCGACACCGACGCCCACGCGCCGGGCCAGCTGGACTGGCAGGCGTACGGCTGCGCCCGGGCGGCCGCCGCCGGCCTCGAGGCGGGGCGGATCATCACCACCTGGCCGGTGGAGCGGCTGCTCGACTGGACGGCCGGGCGGACGGCCCGACCCGGCTGACGCGGCGGCGGCCCCCGGGCGGCCCGGGGGTGGGGGCGCGCGGGGCGGGTCGGGTGCGCCGGTGCTCTGCGCCGTGCGCCTCGTTGCCGGACGGGCCGCCGACGGGCAGTGTGTGTCGCGATCGGCCCCCGCAACGGGCCGGCTCCTGCGCGGGTCGCCCTGCCTGGCCGACCTGTGCGATCGACCTGTGCGATCGACCTGTGCGATCGACCTGTGCGATCGACCTGCACGGTCGACCTGTTCCGGCGGACGAAGGGCGGAATCCCGGGTATGGCAGCCAAGATCCTCATTGTGACCGGTGACGCGGCGGAGTCGCTGGAGGTCTTCTACCCGTACCAGCGGCTGCGCGAGGAGGGGTACGAGGTCCACATCGCGGCGCCGAGCCGCAAGCGGCTGCAGTTCGTGGTGCACGACTTCGTGGAGGGCTTCGACACCTACACGGAGAAGCCCGGCTACACCTGGCAGGCCGACCTCGCCGTCGCCGAGGTCGACCCGGCCGACTACGTGGCGCTGGTGCTGCCCGGCGGGCGCGCCCCGGAGTACCTGCGCAACGACCCCGAGGTGCAGCGGATCGTCCGGCACTTCTTCGAACTCGACAAGCCGGTCGCCCAGCTCTGCCACGGGCCGCTGATCCCGCTGGTCGGCGGTGTGCTGGCGGGCCGCCGCACGGCCGCGTACCCGGCGCTGGAGCCGGACGTGGTGGCGGGCGGCGCCGGTTTCGTGGACGGCGAGGCCGTGGTGGACGGCGTGCTGGTCTCCGGCCGGGCCTGGCCGGACCACCCGGGCTGGATGAAGGCGTTCGTCGAGGTGCTGCGGGAGAAGGCGCCGGTCGAGTGAGCCGCGGACGGCCGCCGCGCCTCCGGTGGCGGGGCGGCCGTCCGTGCGGGTGCGGTGCCGGGCCTGCGGTCCGGCACCGGAGCCGGCCGCGTTCGGGCGTGCAAGGTGCCCGGGGCGGTCGGGGCGGTCGGGGTGCTCAAGGTGCTCAGGGTGCTCAGGGTGCGAGCAGGGCGGCCCGTGGCGGGTTGGCGCCGGGTACCGCGCAGGTGAGGGCCGCCACCCTGGCGGCGAAGCGGCAGGCCTCGGTGGCCCGGTCGAGGTCGAGCCGGTCCAGGCGGCCGCCGAGCAGTCCCTGGCCGCCGAGGTGGTGGAGCAGCCCCGCGGTGAAGGCGTCGCCCGCGCCGACGGTGTCCACCACGGTGACCGGCTCCGCGGGCAGCCGTACCCGCTCGCCGTCCAGTGAGAGCAGGGCCCCGGCCGCGCCCAGGGTGACCACCACCAGGCGTACGCCCGCGGCGTGCCAGCGGTCGCAGGCCTGCTCGGCGGGGACCCCGGGGAGCAGCTGGGCCAGGTCGTCGTCGCTGAGCCGCAGCAGGTCGGCCAGCTCGCACCAGCGGGCCAGCCGCTCCCGGTAGGCGGCCGCGGGCACCAGCAGCGGCCGGACGTTGGGGTCGACCGAGACGGTGGCGCGGGCCGACGCACGGGACAGGAACTCCTCGACCACCGGCCCGCCGGGCGCGCGGACCAGGGCGAGCGAACCGCTGTGCACGCACGCGGGGTCTCCGGCCGGTTCGGCGTCGAGCTCGGCCGCGGTCCACTGCCAGTCGGCCGCGCCCTCGGCGTGGAAGGAGTAGCTCGCGCGGCCCTCGCCGTCGAGGTCCGCGACGGCCAGCGTGCTGGGCTCGGGGGCGGCCACGCAGCCCTCCAGGTCCACCCCCGAGTCCGCCAGGTGGGCCCGGAACAGCCGGCCGAAGACGTCGCCGGACAGCCGTCCCAGGAACCGGGTGGGGGTACCGAGCCGGGCCAGCGCGACCGCCGTGTTGGCCGGCCCGCCGCCGGGGTGGACCCGCAGGGCGAGTTCGCCGTGGGTGCCGCGGCGGCCGTCGGTGAAGGCGTCGGCGACGCACTCGCCGAGCACGGTGATCTGGCGGCGGGACATGGCGGCTCCTCCGGTCACGGCGGGCCCGGGCCGGGGACCGCCGGGCGGCGGGTCCGGCGGGCCGGCGCGCCCATCATCCACCGTGGCCCGGACGGCCGACCCAGCGCGGTGCCGGGACGGCCGGCCGGACGGGCCGAGCCCGGTCGCGCGGACCGGAAGACGGCCGCGACGGGCGCCGGGACGCGGCCGGAACACGGGCCGGGACGCGGCCGGAACGCGTCGGAGAGGCCCGGGACGCGGCCCGGGATGCCGGGGCCGGGCAGGGGGAGGAGTGTGGGTTCATGGCATGTCATCACGCGAACGGCGCGCACCGGGAGGTGCTGGAGCGCTACACGGAGGCGGTGGAGGAGTTCGGCCGGCTGGTCGGCATGGTGCTGGCGCGCCAGTGGGGGCTGCCGACGCCGTGCACCGAGTGGACCGTCCGGGAGCTGGTCAACCACCTGACGGCGGAGCAGCTGTGGGTGCCCGAGATGCTCGCCGGGCTCACGGTGTCGCAGGTCGGGCCCAGGTTCCAGGGGGACGTCCTGGGGGACGACCCGGCCGAGGCCTGGGATTCGGCGGTGCGTGAAGCCACGGCCGCCTTCACCGCGCCGGGGGCGCTCGACCGCACCGTGCACCTGTCGTACGCGGACCGGGACGCGCTCGGCTACTGCCGGGAGATGGCGGTGGACGCGGTGGTGCACGGCTGGGACCTGGCCAGGGCGCTCGGCGGCGCGGGCCGGATGACGCCGGCCGCCGCCGAGTTCGTCCTGGCCGAGGTGGTGGCCTACGGCGATCTGTCCTCCACCGGCATGTTCGCCGCCGCCGTGCCGACCGGCCCGGACGCCGACCCGCAGACCCGGCTGCTGGGGCTGGCGGGCCGGGATCCGGGCTGGTCGCCGCCCGGCTGACGTACGGCGAACCGGGCCCCGCGCACGGCGCGCCCCGGGCACGGCGCCGCGGGCACGGCGGTTGCCGTGCGGAGGCCGGCGGGTACCGGCCGTGCCCGGCGCCGGGGTCAGCAGTCCCGGAACTCCGGTGACTGGTTGAGCAGCTGGGCGCGGACCGAGGTGAAGCGCCGGTAGGTCTCGCCCTGTTCGGCGCCCGGATGGAAGACCGCCACGCGGTGGCAGTTCTGGAAGGCGAGACGGACGTTGAAGTGCCGCTCCAGGCTGCCCCGGATCGCGTCGCTGGCCAGGGCCCGCAGCAGCTGGGCGCGTTCCGCCTCGGTCGGGGCGGCGGTGTTGTCGGCGAACTCGGCTGCGCCGCCGCGCAGTTCGCCGGTCAGCCGGGAGATCAGCCGGTAGGCGTAGGGGAGTGAGGTGCGGACGGTGTCGACGAACGCGCGCTCGTCGACCTCCTCGCGCTCGGCCTGGGCCAGCAGGGTGGGGGAGACGTCGAGGGACATCGGACCAGCTCCTTCTTAGAAGTGAAAGTCATTTCCAGTTGGGGATCCTGATGTTTCGCTGACGCACTGTCAAATCCCTGTTGCGCCATCCGGGTCGGCGGCCGTGTGGCATGGGGGGCCGCTGGGCGCCCGGGCTTCGGCCGGACGGGTGGGGCGGCCGTGCACCGGCTGCGGTCGCGTGCTGCTGCGGCCGTTCCTAGGCTGGAGCCACACCGAGGAGGGCCGGCCCGAGGAGGCGTCGCATGACACAGCAACCGGACCTGGGGGCGGAGGCGGACCGGCGGATCCTGGAACGGATCAGCGACATGGTCGCCGCCGAGCGTGACCTGCGCGCGCTCCTCGCCGACGGCCGGATCGACGCCGACACCGAGCGGCAGCGGCTGCGCGACATCGAGCAGCAGCTCGACCAGAGCTGGGACCTGCTCCGCCAGCGGCGGGCGCGCAAGGAGGCCGGTGAGGACCCGAACCTGGCCAGCGTGCGCAGCGTCGAAGAGGTCGAGCAGTACGAGTCCTGAGGCTCAGGACTCCTCGAGGGCCGCGGTGTCCAGGACCGCCGAGTCGAGCGCGGCGGTGACGCGGTCGAGCATGGTGCGCAGCTCGGTCAGGTCGGTGAGCGCCAGGCCGGTCGCGCGGCTGATCCGGCGGGGCACTTGGAGCGCCTGCTCGCGCAGGGCGGCGCCCGTGTCGGTGAGGCTGACGGTGACCGAGCGCTCGTCCTCGGCGCTGCGCTCGCGGCGGACCAGGCCGGCTGCCTCCAGCCGCTTGAGGAGGGGGGAGAGGGTGCCGGAGTCGAGTCGCAGCCGCTCGCCGATCTGCTTGACCGGCAGCTCGCCGTGCTCCCAGAGCACCAGCATCGCCAGGTACTGCGGGTAGGTCAGGCCGAGGTCCTTCAGGGCGACCCGGTAGACGCCGCCGAAGGCGCGCGCGGCGGCGTGCAGGGAGAAGCAGATCTGCCGGTCGAGGCTGAGCAGCTCCGCGTCCGGCAGTTCGGAGAGCGTGGTCATGGCTCCCAGGGTACCGGGAGGCTGTCGCCGACGATTTAGTTGTGCGCAATTCAGTTGTGTGCTCTACTTGTCGTCGTGAGGGCGGCCCGAAGACTCCGGCGGGCCGTCGAAGGCGACGAAGGGAACCCCTGATGGACGCGCTGTACACGGCTGCCGCCACCGCCAACGGCCGCGAGGGCCGCACGGTCAGCTCCGACGGCCGGCTCGACCTCGCCCTGGCGATGCCGCCGGCGCTCGGCGGCAACGGCGAGGGCACCAACCCCGAGCAGCTGTTCGCGGCCGGCTACGCCGCCTGTTTCGCCAGCGCGCTCGGCCTGGTCGGCCGGCAGGCCCGGGTCGACACCGGGGAGATCTCGGTGACCGCCGAGGTCTCGATCGGCAAGGACGACACCGGCTTCGGCCTGGCCGTGACGCTGCGCGTCGAGCTGCCGGACGCCCTCGCCGGCGAGACCGGTGAGCTGCTGGTCAAGCAGGCCCACGAGGTCTGCCCGTACTCCAAGGCCACCCGCGGCAACATCCCGGTGGAGCTCGTCGTCGAGTAGGTCCGGCGGGGAAGCCCGGCCGCAGGCGACGCGGAAACGCCCGAGGGCCCGTACCACCACTCGGTGGTACGGGCCCTCGGGCGCTGCGCGCGCTGCATCGCACTGCCTCGCGCGGCTCCGGGCGTCGCCGCGCGGGCGACGGGGTCAGAGCGGGAGCAGCTCCGGGCGCTTCGCCTCGACGTGGTCACCGGAGGACTCGCCGCGCAGCCGCCGGCCGACCCACGGGATCAGGTAGGTCCGGGCCCACTGCAGGTTCTCCCGGCGCTGCTCCGCCGGGGTCGGCGCCGGCACCGCCGGCCACGGCGCCTCCGGGTCGTCGGCGACCGGCAGCCCCAGCGAACGGGCCGCGAGCAGCGCGACCCGCTGGTGGCCCTCCGGGGACAGGTGCAGCCGGTCGTCGTGCCAGGCCCGCCGGTCGTGGACCGAACGCAGCGACCACAGATCCGCCACCACGCAGTCGTTGCGGTCGGCGATGGCCCGCAGGTGCACGTTGTACGTGGCGATCTTGCCGCGCAGGTGGCGCAGCACCGGCACGTCGCGGGTGTCGAAACCGGTGCACACCAGCACGGTGCCCGCGCTGCGCCGCAGCTCCACCACCGCCCGCTCGAAGCGTTCGGCGACCTCGTCCGGGTCGCTGCCCGGACGCAGGATGTCGTTGCCGCCGGCGCAGAAGGTCACCAGGTCGGGCTGGATCCGGTGGACCTGCGGCACCTGCTCGGCGCTGATCTGGTCGAGCAGGCGCCCGCGGACGGCCAGGTTGGCGTAGCGGAAGCCGCCGACGGGGTCGCGGTCGGCGAGCATCCCGGCCAGGCGGTCGGCCCAGCCGGCGAACCGGCCGTCCGCGCCGGGGTCGTTGAGGCCTTCGGTGAAGGAGTCGCCGAGGGCGACGTACGAGTGAAGGTCAGGGGTCTCCTGGTGATCGGCCATGACGAAGATAGTTCACCTTGTGAAGTGACTTACGCCACCGTAGGTGGGCCGGTGCGGAGCGTGATCTCCGCCACGGTGCCCGCCGGGCCGGTCCGCGCGGGCGGCCGGACCGTAGGGTGGAGGCCGCGGACCGCCGGCCGGCGGCCCCGTCCGGGCCGTCCGGCCCGTCCGGCCAGACCAGGAGTCCCCGTCCCCATGTCCGACGCCGTCCACGACGAGAAGACCCGGCGCCGGGCCATGATGATCCGGGCCTCGATCTACATCGCGGGCACCCACCTGTTCGCCGGTTTCGTGATCCTGCTCTTCGCCCTCGGCGGCCGCCACCACTGAGCCGCCCCCGCCGCGGGGCCTGGCATCCACCGCCGCAGCTGGTGCGACCGCACAGTCGTTCGTGGGGAATCCGTCCGCCGGTGTGGAGGATCGCCCGTTGTGTCCGACTGCTCCGGAAACCGAGCATGAACGGACGGTGCGGCCCGGTCCGCCCCGGAACCAGCCGGCGGCTCTCCCCGTTCCGCCGCACGGAACACCTGGAAGACGATGCCGCAGCCCCACGACCCGTCCGCCGCCACCGGCCACGCCCTGATCGAGCAGCACGGCGTCGACACCATCCCGGAGGCGGAGCGCACCAGCACCCCGCGCGACGTGCTCACCATCCTGATCGGCTCCAACCTCGCCTTCGGCGTCGTCGTCTTCGGCTGGCTACCGGTCTCCTTCGGCCTCTCCTTCTGGGCCGCCACCAGCTCGGTGGTGGTCGGCACCGTGCTCGGCATCGCCCTGACCGCGCCCCTGGCCCTGGTCTCGCTGCGCACCGCGACCAACCTCTCCACCAGCTCCGGGGCGCACTTCGGCGTCCGCGGGCGGCTGATCGGCTCGGTCGTCGGCCTGCTGCTGTCGCTCGGGTACACCGCACTGTCGCTGTGGGTCGGCGGCGACGTGGTGGTCGGCGCGCTCAACCGGCTGCTCGGCCTGCCCGCCCACGGCCCCGCGTACGTCGCGACCTACACCGTGCTGGCCGCCCTCAGCGCGACCGCCGCGGTCTTCGGCTACCGGCTGCTGCTGTGGCTGGAGAAGGTGCTGATGTGGGCGATGGGCGCGCTGCTGCTGGCCGGGCTGCTCGCGTTCGCGCCGCAGTTCGACGCCTCGGCGCACGGCTCGTACCTGCTCGGCGGCTTCTGGCCGACCTGGCTGCTGTCGGTGGTGGCGGCGGGGCTGAGCGGCCCGATCGCGTTCATCACGCTGCTCGGCGACTACACCCGGTACGTCTCGCCCGCCCGGCACAGCGGCCGCAAGGTGCTGCGCTCCACCGTGCTCGGCCTGTTCGCGGGACTGCTGATCCCGCAGCTGTTCGGCACCTTCACGGCCATCGCCACCGGCGGCGGCCAGGACTACGTGGGCGGGCTGATCGCCGGTGCGCCGCTCTGGTTCCTGGTGCCGCTGCTGCTCAACGGCCTGCTCGGCAGCGCCGGGAACACCGGCCTGATGCTGTACAGCATGGGGCTGGACCTGGACGCCATCCTGCCGCGCGCCACCCGCCTGCAGGCCACCTACGTGGTGGCCGGGCTCGGGACGGTCCTGGTCTTCCTCGGGCACTTCGTGTGGAACGCGCAGTCCGCCGTCACCTCGTTCGTGCTGGTGCTGACGGCGATCGGCGCACCCTGGGCGGTGATCACCCTGATCGGCCACGTGCGCTGCCGCGGCGACTACGACCGGCAGTCGCTGCAGGTCTACAACCGGGGCACCCGCGGCGGCATCTACTGGTACCGCGCGGGCTGGAACGTCCCGGCCACGGTGGCCTGGGCGGCCGGCAGCGCGGTCGGCCTGTGCGGCGTCGACACGCCCGTCTACCACGGCTTCCTGCTCCCGCTGACCGGCGGGATCGACGTCAGCTTCCTGCTCTCCGGTGCGGTGGCGGCGCTGCTGTACACGGGACTCTCCCGGCGGCAGCGCGGCCTGGCCGGCCCGGCGGGCCCGGCCGGACGGCAGTCGGCGGCGGCCGGTACGGCCCGCGCCGGGGTCGGGCCGCGTACCTGAACCGGCCGCGTACCTGAGCGGTCTGCGTGCCCGGCCGGGCCGTGCGGGGTGGGCACGGGGTGGCTTCGCGCGGGGACGGCGGCCCGTGGTCAGAGCGGGGTGGCGGCCTTGAGCAGGAGGAGCAGGGCGATGGCCGCGTTGAGCGAGGACGCGGCGGAGGCGGCGGTGCCGGCGGCGGCGACCATGGTGGCGAGGCCGGCCCGGCTGTGGGCCGGGGGCCAGCCGCTGCTGTACGGGCCCGGCGCGAGCAGGGCGGCCACCCGGCGGGGCACCGGGCCGGGCGCGGCGAACGCGGCCAGGCCGCCCGCGACCGTGCCGGGAACCGGCGGCGGGACGGAGATGAGCGCCGCGCGGGCGACGGCCCGGGCGGTCAGCCGCCGGTCGCCGACGGAGTGCGCGGCCTCCTCGTCGGCCCACCGCTCGGTGCTGTAGGCGACGGCCTGCCGCAGCGGCCGCAGACACGGGTTGACGCAGGCCGCGAGCTGGGTGGCCAGCAGGTAGCGGTGGTGATGGTGGGTCAGGTGGGCCCGTTCGTGCGCCAGCAGGACGGTCTGCTCGTCCGGGGCGAGACCGGCCAGCATGCCGGTCGACACCGCGATCCGGCCGGGTGTGCCGGGCAGCGCGTACGCGTACGGGCGCTCGTCCGGCAGGACGGCTACCTCGGGCCCGGTGACGCCCGCCACCCCGAGCGCCTGCCGGCTGCGGGCCCGGACCCGCCGGTGCCGGCGCAGGGTGCGGGCGCAGGCGGCGAGCACCACCAGCAGCGCGACGATCGCCGAGCTGCCGATGGTCCGGTGGAACGGGACGGCGTTGCGCACCTCCGGGTCGGACCAGCTGTCCGGCAGCGGGTTGCCGGTGAGGTGGGCGGTGCCGACCACGAAGAGCAGGCACAGGCTGATCGCGCAGCTGGCCGCCATCACCACGGCGATCACCGTGAGCAGCCGGGCCGCCGTGCGCGGGTGCAGGTGCTGCTCGGCCAGCCGGGCGACGGGCAGGGCGGTGAGCGGCAGCACGAGCGGGAGGAAGACGAACACGCCCACGGCTCAGGCCTCGGATCCGTCCGCCGCGCTGTCGAGCAGGGCCCGCAGCAGTTCCTCGTCCTGCGGGAGCAGTGCGCTGACGAAGCTGGCGAGCACGGCGTCCCGGTCGGCGTGGGTGTCGAGCATCCGGCGCATCCGCAGCGCGGCGAGGCCGGCCGCGTCGGAGGCCGCCAGCCAGTGGTACGAGCGGCCGGTGCGGCTGCGCGACACGGCGTTCTTGCCGTGCAGGCGGGACAGGATGGTCATCACCGTGGTGTAGGCGAGGTCGCCGTCCAGCCGCTGCTGGACCCAGCCCGCGGTGACCGGCCCGGTGGCGGTCCGCAGGACCGCGAGCACCTGGGCCTCCAGCTCGCCCTGGGCGCGTCGGCGCACCCGGGGGAAGGCGGCCGCCGCGGTGCTCGCGGTGGCCGCCTGGTGGTCCGTCGTGGTGTCGCGCACGTCGGCGGCTCCCTCCGGTTCGGTGGCTCCGGACTGCCGGGGCGCTTCGTCGTCATCCTACTGAGCCGTCGTACCGGGCCGGCACGGCCGGGGGCAGGGGTGGGCCGGGTTCCCGGGGGACGCGGGGTTCCCGGGGTGGTTCCGGCGGTGCGGCGGTGGGGCGGGGATGGGCGCGCGAACTGACGGAAGGTCGGTGAATTGTCCGGTTTGGGCGCTATGCTCGACGGGTCGCCGCCCGGTCCGCGGTCGCCGTCGGCGGCCCGGGCCCCCACGGCGGCTGACGGTCCGTCCGCCGGGTGGCCGCCGGAGCTGTCCGGCGTGGTGAAGGGGGTACACGGGTGGTCGAGCGGCGCAGCCGCCGGAAGCCGGTGCTCTGGGGCATGGCGGGCCTGCTCTCGCTGGTCCTGCTGGCCGGGGTGGTGGTGTACCACCGGCTCAACGGCAATCTGCGGATCTTCGACGGGGACGCGCTGAGCCGCGACCGCCCGGCCGCCGCCGGCCCGGACGCGCAGGGGCGCACCCCGGTCAACGTGCTGCTGATCGGCTCCGACTCCCGCGACGGCGCCAACCGCGACCTCGGCGGCGGGGTGGAGAGCGGCGCCCGCTCGGACACCACCATCCTGCTGCACGTGTACGCCGACCACCGGCACGCCGTCGGGGTGTCGATCCCGCGCGACTCGCTGGTGGACATCCCGCCGTGCATGCTGCCGGACGGCAAGTGGACCCGGCAGCAGACCGGCGCGACCTTCAACAGCGCGTTCGAGGTCGGCGGCGGCGCGGACGGCAACCCGGCGTGCTCGCAGAACACCGTGGAGAAGCTGACCGGCCTGCGGGTCGACCACACCATCGTGGTCAACTTCTCCGGGTTCGCCTCGATGACCAGCGCGGTCGGCGGCGTGGAGGTCTGCGTGCCGAAGCCGGTCTACGAGGGCGACCTCAACCCGAACCTCGGCCGGCCCGGCCGGCTGCTGTTCCCGCAGGGCAAGCAGCGGGTCCAGGGCCAGGCGGCGCTGGACTACGTACGGCTGCGGCACGGTATCGGCGACGGGTCCGACATCGGCCGCACCAAGCGGCAGCAGGCCTTCCTCGGGTCGCTGCTGCGGCAGATCAAGGGGGTCGGGATGAACCCGGCCACCCTGCTGCCGCTCGCGGACGCCGCCACCGGCTCGCTGGTGGTCGACCCCGGACTCGGTTCGGCGGTCAAGCTGCTGGATTTCGCGCTCTCGCTGCGGGACATCGAACTCGCCGACGCCCGCTTCCTCACCGTGCCCTGGCGCTACCAGGGGTCCCGGGTGGCGCTGGTCCAGCCGGACGCCACCCAGCTGTGGGCGGCGCTGCGGGCCGAACGGCCGCTGGACGGCTCCGACGCCGACGCCTCGGCCTCGCCGGGCGCCGCGGCACAGCGCGGCATCGAGGTCGAGGTCCGCGACGGCAGCGGCACCGCGGGCCTGGCCGCCCGCGCCACCGAGCAGCTGACGCTGAACGGCTTCACGCTCGCCGCCCGGGCCGCCGTCGCCACGCCGGCCCGCCGGACCACCGCGGTCCGGTACGGGCCGGGGCAGGAGTCGGCGGCCCGGGAGGTGGCCGGACTGTTCCCCGGCGCGGGGCTGGAGCCGTCCGCGGAGCCGGGCGTGGTGCTTCTGCTGGGACGCGAGTCGGGGACCGCGACGGCGGGCCCGAGCGGTGCGTCGCCCGGCGTAGGGGCGGCCGGGCGGCTGCCGGCCTCGCTGACCGCGGGCGGCCGGTCCGCCGCCGACGACCCCTGCACCGACCTGTCGTACGGCTGATGCCCCGGGGTGTACGGACCGCTGACGGCGGACCAGGGGACGGGTCGGCCGGGCCGATTCACGCGCGATCTACAGTGCTGTAGATTCGGAGCAGCGCGAGATGCAGGGAGCCGGGCACGCGCGGACCGGCGCGGGGAAGCAGGAGGACACCATGGGAGTCACGCTCGCCAAGGGCGGAAACGTCTCGCTGACCAAGGAGGCCCCCGGGCTCACCGCGGTCATCGTCGGACTGGGCTGGGACGTGCGGGGCACCACCGGCGCCGACTTCGACCTCGACGCCAGCGCGCTGCTGTGCAACGAGAGCGGCCGGGTGCTCGGCGACCAGCACTTCGTCTTCTACAACAACCTGCGCAGCCCCGACGGTTCGGTCGAGCACAGCGGCGACAACCTCACCGGTGGCGGCGACGGCGACGACGAGCAGATCAAGGTCGACCTGTCGGCGGTGCCCGCCCAGGTCGTCAAGGTCGTCTTTCCGGTCTCCATCTACGACGCCGAGGCCCGGCGGCAGAGCTTCGGCCAGGTGCGCAACGCCTTCATCCGGGTGGTCAACCAGGCGGACGGCAGCGAGGTCGCCCGCTACGACCTGACCGAGGACGCCTCCACCGAGACCGCCATGGTCTTCGGTGAGCTCTACCGCTACGGCAACGAGTGGAAGTTCCGCGCCATCGGCCAGGGTTACGCCTCCGGCCTGCGCGGCATCGCCCTCGACTACGGCGTCAACGTCTGACCCGGCCCCCGTCCGGCCCCGGGGCCGCGACCGCGTACCGCGCGGCCGCGACCCCGGGGCCGTCCGCACACCCGGGGTCGTCCGCATACCCGCCGGGGCCCTCTGGTAGAACTCGGGACCGTCGGGACACGGGGTCCACCGGCGGCCGGCCCGGCCGTCACGGCCGAAGGGGGAGCAGCGACAGTGACCACGGATACTGCGGGGAGCACGGGGAGCACGGGGAGCACGGGGAGCACGGGGAGCACGGGGACCGGGGGGACCACCGAACGGATCGGGCCGCCCCTGGTCGGGGGTGAACGCGAGATGCTGCGCGCGTTCCTCGACTACCACCGCGCCACCCTCGCGATGAAGTGTGACGGCCTGTCGGACGAGGAGCTGCGCCGGCAGTCGATGCCGCCCTCCACGCTCTCCCTGCTCGGCCTGGTGCGGCACCTGGCCGAGGTGGAACGGACCTGGTTCCGCCGGGTGGTGGCCGGCGAGTCCGTCCCGCTGGTGTACTCCGACCAGGACGACTACCAGGTGGCGTACGACGCGAGCGGTGCCACCCGTTCGGAGGCGTTCGCGGCCTGGGAGGCGGAGGTGGCGCACTCCCGCCGGATCGAGCGGGAGGCCGAGTCGCTGGACGTCACCGGCCACAACGCCAGGTGGGGCGAGGACGTGTCGCTGCGGCTGGTGATGCTGCATCTGATCCACGAGTACGCACGCCACAACGGCCACGCCGACCTGCTGCGGGAGGGCATCGACGGGACCGTCGGCGCCTGACCCGTCCGGCCCCGCCGCCCGCGCCCGGCCAGCCCCGCCGCCGGGGCCCGCCGGGCCGGCCGGCGGCCCGGTCAGGCCAGCAGCTCGCCCACCAGCTCCGCGAACTCCTCCGGCGTCACCACCCGCACCCCGAGCTCCTCGGCCTTGGCCCGCTTCGAGCCGGCCTTGTCCCCGGCGACCAGCAGGGTGGTGCGCTTGGAGACGCTGGAGGACGCCTTGCCGCCGGCCCGCTCGATCAGCTCGTTGGTCTCGGTGCGCGACAGGGCGGCGAGCGGCCCGGTCATGGTGCCGGTGACCACCACGGCCTGCCCGGCGAGCGGGCCCGGCGGCACGTCCTCGGCACCGGACCCGGAGGCCGCGGACGCCCCGGGGACCGCCGTGGGCGCGGTCGGAGCGGTGACGGCGGTGCCCACGCCGAGCGCCGCCAGCCGGTCCAGGACACCGGCCAGTTCGGCGAGTTCGGCCACCACCACGGCGGCCTTCTCCGGGCCGATGCCGTCCACCCCGGCGAGTGCCTCGGCGTCGGCGGCCCGGATCGCGGCCATGCTGCCGAAGTGCGCGGCGATCCGGCGGGACATCGACCGGCCGGTGCCGCGGACCCCGAGCGCGCAGAACACCCGGTGCAGCGGCTGCTCCTTGGCTGCGGCGAGGGCGGCGATCAGGTTGTCGGCGCTGGTGTCGCCCATCCGCTCCAGGGTCAGCAACTGCTCCCTGGTCAGCGTGAACAGGTCGGCGAGGTCGGTGACCAGGCCCGCGTCGACCAGCTGAACGGCCCGGGTGCCGCCGAGGCCCTCGATGTCGAGCTGGTCGCGCCCGGCCGCGTAGCGGATCGAGGCGACGGCCTGGCAGCCGCGCCCGCGTACGCAGCGCCAGCGCTGCTGGGAGGTGTCGATCGCGTCTCCGCAGCGCGGGCAGGCCGTCGGGAAGACGATCTCGCGCTCCGCGCCGGTGCGCTGCTCGGTCAGCGGCGCCTCGACCCGCGGGATGACGTCGCCCGCGCGGTGCACGAAGACCTGATCGCCGATCAGCAGGCCGCGGCGGGTGATGTCGGCGGGGTTGTGCAAGGTGGCGTAGGTGATCGTGACGCCGTCCACCTCGACCGGCTCCAGGACGGCCCGGGGGGCGATCACGCCGGTCCGGCCGACGTTCCACTCCACCTCCAGCAGCCGGGTCACCTTGTGCACGGCGGGCAGTTTGTAGGCGACCGCCCAGCGCGGCGCCCGCGAGCCGGAGCCGGCCTGCTCCTGGTCCGCGGCCGCGTCCGCCTTGATCACGATCCCGTCGATCCCGAACGGGAGCGCCGCCCGCAGCGCGCCGATCTCGGCGATCCGCTGCTGGACCTGCGCCACGTCGGTGCAGTGGCGCGGGCCCGCCGCGGTGGCCGCGGCGGTGTTGGCGCCGAGCGCGGCGATCCGCTCCAGCAGCTCGCTGTGGGCGAGTTCGGGCAGACCGAGGGCGTCGTAGGCGAAGAAGGTGAGCTCGACCCGGTAGGCGCGGTCCTTGGCCCGCAGGGTGCCGGCCGCGCCGTTGCGCGGGTTGGCGAACGGGGTGGCGCCGTGCGCCAGCCGGACCGCGTTGGCCTGCTCGAACTGGCTCTGCGTCAGCAGCACCTCGCCGCGCAGCTCGACGTCGACCGGCTCGCCGAGCTCGGCCGGCAGCCCGAGCACCGCGCCGGTGGCGTGCGAGATGTCCTCGCCGGCCAGGCCGTCGCCACGGGTGACCAACCGGACCAGCCGGCCCGCCCGGTAGCGGGCCGCCACCGCCAGGCCGTCCAGCTTGGGCTCCACGCACCAGCCCGCGACCGGCCGGCCGAGCCGGCGCTCCAGCCCGGCGGCCCACAGATCGAGCTCCTCGGCCGAGAAGACGTTGTCCAGGCTCAGCATGGGCACGCTGTGCGGGACGTCGCCGCCGGCCGCGCCGCCGGCCACCTTGCCGGTCGGGGAGTCCGGCAGCACCTGGTCGGGGTGGGCCAGCTCGTACGCGGTGATCGAGCGCAGCAGCGCGTCGTACTCGTCGTCGCCCAGCGATGTGGAGCCGTCGGCGTAGTAGGCCGCGGCCGCCCGGACGGCGGTGGCGACGGCATCGGCGTAGGCGGTGGGGGAGGCCGGAACGGCTGCGTGCTTCATGTCGAACATCATCTCGACCGGCACTGACACTTCCCGACCGGGAACGATCACTTGCGGGGTGCGGCGCGGGTCGGGTCACGGGTGTGCCTGGTGGGCGGGGTCGGGGGAGCGGGTTTGGGGCGGGAACGATGACCTGGGGGGCGGTGCGAGTCGGTCGCGGGCGTGCCGCCAGGGCAGGGGGCGGGAGTTGGGGTGGGAGCGGTCAGTGGCCGGGGGCGGGGCTCAGGCCGGGGCGGGCGGGGCCTGCAGCGCCGCCAGGCGGGCGGCCGCCGCCGAGAGCAGCAGCTCCAGCGCCAGCGGGTACCCGCTGCGCCGCATGTCGGTGACCAGCAGCCGGGCGGTGGCCGCGATGTTGGGGTGGGTCTCGGCGGGCAGTCTGGCGTAGTGCCGCTGCCAGACCGCCAGGTCGGCCGCGCGGGCGGGGGCGGGCAGCGCGTCGGCGGCCGCGTCCAGGGCGGCGAACGCCAGGCCCTGGTCGACGAAGGCGTGGTAGATCGCGACCGCCTCCGGGTCCGGGAACCCGGCGCCGCGCAGCACCCCGAGGATGGTCTCCACCGCGCGGGCCTCGTTCTGCCGCCCGGTGGTCCGGTACGCGGCCAGCAGGGCGGCCTGCGGATGCGCCTGGTACGCCGCGTGGATCCGCAGGCCGATGGTGCGCAGGTCGTCGACCCAGTCGCCGGTCGAGCGCCAGTCGTGCTGGGCGCGGGCGATCAGCTCGTCCGCGATGGCGAGCAGCAGGTCGTCGGTGTTGTGGAAGTACCGGTAGATCGCGCTGGGGTCGGCGCCGAGCGCGGCGCCGAGCCGGCGGACGGTGAGCGCCTCGGCGCCGTGCTGGGCGAGCAGCCGCAGCGCGGTCGAGATGATCACTTCCGCCGACAGGACGGTGCCCTGCTTGGTCGGCCGCCGTCGGCGGCGCTCGGGTTCGGGGACCACGCGCTCGTTCATCCGGCTGTGCTCCTGCGGTCGTCGGCCGGGCGGAGGGCCCGGCCCGCTGGCGGCACCTTATGACAACGCCATTGACCTGAAAAGGCCCCCGGGAGTTTCATGACCAGCCACCGGGGCCCGACGCGGCCCCCACGGTCGAGGCGGTGGTCCGTTGGCAGCAATGGCGAAGGACGAGGCGAGAGCCCGGGGCAACGGCGACGGGGCGGGCGGGCCCGGCGCGGGGAGCGGCGGCACGGCGCCGCACACCACGATGCGCAGGACGATCGGCGTGGTGGACGGCGTGGCCATCGCGGCCTCCAGTACCGCCGCCACCTCGAGCATCGGCATCGGTCTGGGACTGACGGCGTCGGTGGTCGGACTGCACCTGCCGGCCATCATGCTGCTGGCCTTCCTGCCGGTGCTGGGCATCGCCGGCGCGTACGGCCGGCTCAACCTGGTCGAGCCCAACGCGGGCAACTCGTACACCTGGGTGGGCCGCACGCTCAACCCCTGGCTGGGCTTCCTGACCGGCTGGGTGAACACCGTGGGCACCATCGTGTTCATGGCCTACACCACGGCGGTCACCGGCTCGGCGCTGATCCAGCTGGCCGGCGAGGCGGGCCTGCACCGGCTGTTCGGGCTGGACCTGGACCCGGACTCCACCCGGCAGACCACCGTGATCGGCCTGGTGGTGCTGGTGGCCGCGACCGTGGTCGCGGTGCGCGGGCTGCAGTTGGCCGCCCGGCTGCAGAAGTACCTGCTGGTCTTCGAGTACCTGGTGCTGCTCGGCTTCTGCGGCTACGGCCTGTTCGCCGGGTCGCAGCCGTTCTCGCTCGACTGGTACAACCCGTTCGCCATCCCCTCGATGGGGGCGCTGGCCCAGGGCATGGTGCTGGCGGTGTTCTGCTACTGGGGCTTCGAGGCGGTGTTCAGCGTCGGCGAGGAGGTCCGCGAGCCGAAGGACGCCTCCCGGGGCGGCATGATCGCCCTGGTCACCATGCTGGCGCTGTTCCTGCTGGCCGGTACCGCCTTCCAACGCGTGCTGCCGCTCGACGAGTTGGCCGACAACGGCGCCCAGGGCCTGACCTACTTCGGCAACAAGCTCGCCCACCAGCCGCTGGCCGCACTGCCGTTGATCGCGCTGACCTTCTCCGCGGTCGCCTCCCTGCAGGCCAACGTCATCCCGACCGCCCGCGGCACCTACGCGATGGGCCGCGACGGCACCCTCGGCGCCGTCTGGACCAGGATCCACCCCCGCTACGCCACCCCGGTCACCGGCACCGTGCTGATCACCGCCATCGCCTCCGCCGTCGCCCTGGTCTCACTGGTCATCCCGACCGTCACCGATCTGATCGACGCCGCCGTCAACGCCATCGGCATCGTCGTCGCCCTCTACTACGCGCTCACCGCCGTCGCCGCCGCCGTGCGCTTCCGCCACCTGCTGCGCGGCAACCCCTGGGTGGCGCTGCGGGCGGTGGTCGGCCCGCTGCTCGGCGCCGCCGTCCTGCTCGCCGTCGGCGGCTACCTGGCCTGGAGCTTCTACGACTCCGCCGACCACTTCGAACTCAGCGCCGACAACGGCTGGTTCCAGCTGCTGGTGCCGGTACTGATGATCGTCAGCGGTCTGCCGGTCGCCGCCTGGGCCCGCTGGGGCCGCCGTTCGGAGTTTTTCCGGTCCGGCGCCGGGACCGACGGCGACGCGCCCGGCACCATGCAGTAGTACCCGCCCACCTGCCCACCCGCCCGACCACCTGCCCGGCCACCCGCCGACCTGTCCTCCGACCCGCTGGAGCCCCCATGACCCCCCAAGCCGACCTGGTCCTGACCGGCGGCCCGGTCTTCACCGCCGACGCCGCCCGCACCAGGGCCACCGCCCTCGCCGTCACCGGCGAGCGGATCACCGCCGTCGGCCACGACGAGGTGCGCGAGCTGATCGGCCCGCGCACCGAAGTGGTCGACCTGGAAGGCCGGATGGTGGTGCCCGGCTTCCAGGACGCCCACCTGCACGCCGTCTACGGCGGCACCGAGCTCGGCGAGTGCGACCTGTCCGGCACCGTCGGCACCGAGGAGTACCTGCGGCGGATCCGGGCGTTCGCCGAGGCCCACCCGGAGCGCCCCTGGATCACCGGCAGCGGCTGGTCGATGGAGAGCTTCGCCGGCGGCACCCCCACCCGGCAGCTGCTCGACTCGGTGGTCCCCGACCGCCCGGTCTACCTGCTCAACCGCGACCACCACGGTGCCTGGGCCAACAGCCGCGCCCTGGAACTGGCCGGCCTCACCCGGGACACCCCCGACCCGGCCGACGGCCGGATCGAACGGGAGGCCGACGGCACCCCGTCCGGGATGCTCCAGGAGGGCGCCACCGGCCTGGTCGCCCGCCTGGTGCCGCCGACCACCGCGGCCGACCGGCTGGCCGGGCTGCTGCGGGCCCAGGAACTGCTCCACTCGCTCGGCATCACCGGCTGGCAGGACGCGCTGCTCGGGGTCTTCAACGGCCAGCCCGACCCCACCGACGCCTACCTGGCCGCGGCCGGCGCCGGCACCCTGACGGCCAGGGTCACCGGCGCCCTGTGGTGGCAGCGCGAACGCGGCGCCGAGCAGATCCCCGAGCTGGTCGCCCGCCGGGCCGGGAACACCCTCGGCCGGTTCAGCACCCCGGCCGTGAAGATCATGCAGGACGGCATCGCGGAGAACTTCACCGCCGCGATGACCGCCCCCTACCTGGACGGCTGCGGCTGCGCCACCGCCAACTCCGGCCTGAGCTTCGTCGATCCGGTGGCGCTGCGCTCGTACGTCACCGAGCTGGACGCGCTCGACTTCCAGGTGCACTTCCACGCGCTCGGCGACCGCGCGGT
This sequence comes from Kitasatospora sp. NEAU-CNBT7, assembly GCF_057220535.1. Taxonomy (NCBI): domain Bacteria; kingdom Bacillati; phylum Actinomycetota; class Actinomycetes; order Kitasatosporales; family Streptomycetaceae; genus Kitasatospora; species Kitasatospora sp. NEAU-CNBT7. The sequence goes on from NZ_JBXQQB010000029.1 coordinate 60,333, forward strand.
GCGCGAGGCGCTGGACGCCGTCGAGGCCGCCCGCAAGGCCAACGGGCGGCGCGCCACCCGGCACCACCTGGCCCACCTCCAGGTGGTCCACCCGCAGGACGTACCGCGCTTCGCGGCGCTCGGCGCGATCGCCAACATCCAGCCGCTGTGGGCCGCGCACGAGCCGCAGATGGACGAGCTGACCATCCCGTTCCTCGGGCCGGAGCGGGCGGGATGGCAGTACCCGTTCGGCGACCTGCTGCGCTCCGGTGCCACCCTGGCGGCCGGCAGCGACTGGCCGGTCAGCAGCCCCGACCCGATCGCGGGCATCCACGTCGCGGTGAACCGGGCGGAGCCCGGCGCCACCGACAGCCGGGTCTTCCTGCCCGAGCAGCGGCTCGACCTGGCCACCGCGCTGGCCGCGTACACGGCCGGGTCGGCGCACGTGAACGGCCAGGACGAGGCCGGCACGCTGCAGGCCGGCCGGCTGGCCGACCTGGTGCTGCTGGACCGGGACCCGTTCGCGGGCCCGGCCGAGGAGATCGCCGCCACCCGCGTCCTGCGGACCTGGGTCGGCGGACGGCTGGTGCACCGCGCGGACTGACCGAGGTCCGGCCCCCGGGGCCGGCCGGGTGTCCCGGGTCCGGCGCGGCGGCGTCGGGCCCGGGATCTGTCGTACCCCGGTGCGATGCTGAGTGACTGTCAGAGGAGCCGCCCGAGACCGCGGCCCCGCACCCTTCGCCTGCCCGGGAGTGCCCCCGTGTCCACCAAGATCTTCGTCAACCTGCCGGTCAAGGACCTGGAGAAGTCGAAGGCCTTCTTCACCGCGCTCGGCTACGCGTTCAACTCGCAGTTCACCGATGACAGGGCCGGCTGCCTGGTGCTCGGCGAGGACAGCTTCGTGATGCTGCTGAGCGAGCCGTTCTTCGCCACCTTCACCAAGAAGTCCGTCGCGGACACGGCGTCCTCCGCCGAGGTCATCCTGGCACTCGGCGTGGAGAGCCGGGCGCGGGTCGACGAGCTGGCCGACGCGGCGCTGGCGGCCGGCGGCGCGCCGTCCAACGAGCCCAGCGACCAGGGCTTCATGTACAGCCGCAGCTTCCAGGACCTGGACGGCCACCTCTGGGAGGTCATCTGGATGGACCCGGCGAACGTCCAGGGCTGATCCCGCCGGGCTTGCGGGCCGGCTTTCCGGGCGCCCCCGGTCGTTCCCCGGCCGCTTCCCCGACCGCGGGTGGTGTTAGGTTAGCCTCGCCTAAATGAGCTGGACGGGGTGCGGCTGCCGCCCCGGAGGGGAACGACCGTGGAACCGAAGGAACTCGCCGGAGAGGTCGCCCTGGTCACCGGGGCAGGTCAGGGGATCGGTGCGGCGGTGGCCCGCGCGCTGGCGGCGCGGGGCGCCCGGGTCGCGGCGGCCGACCTCGACCCCGCCGGGATCGAGCGGCTGGCGGCCGGCTCCGGCGGCGCGGTGTCCGCCCATCCGCTCGACGTCGCCGACCCGGCCGCCGTCGAGGCGGCGGTGGCCCGGATCGAGGGTGAACTCGGGCCGCTCACCGTCCTGGTGAACGTCGCCGGCATCCTGCGGACGGCGCCCGTCGTCGACCTCACCGACGAGGACTGGGCGGCCACCTTCGCCGTCAACACCTCCGGCGTCTTCCACGTCAGCCGCGCGGTGGCCGGGCGGATGGCCGGGCGCGGACGCGGCTCCGTGGTCACGGTCGGCTCCAACGCGGCCGGGGTGCCGCGGGTCGGGATGGCCGCGTACGCCGCCTCCAAGGCGGCCGCGACCATGTTCACCAAGTGCCTCGGGCTGGAGCTGGCCCGCTCCGGCGTGCGCTGCAACGTGGTCTCGCCCGGCTCCACCGACACCGCGATGCAGCGGGCGCTCTGGTCCGGCGACGAGCAGGCCGCCGCGGCCCGGGTGATCGCGGGCGACCTCGACTCCTACCGGGTCGGCATACCGCTAGGCCGGATCGCCGAGCCGGAGGACATCGCCGAGGCGGTGGTCTTCCTGGCCTCCGACCGGGCCCGCCACATCACCATGCACGACCTGTACGTGGACGGCGGTGCCACCCTGCGGGCCTGAGGCCCGGTCGACCGCCACCGCCGACCGCACGACGGCCCGCCGCGGCCGTCGGGGCGCCTGACAGGCGGTCACCAGTACCGTTCGTCGTCCTCGGCGACGGGCTGGACGAGGCCCGGGCCGCCCCGGTGCGGGGTGGCCGGGTGGCCCGACGGCGGGGCCGGCAGCGCGGCGACGCACGCCGCCGAGCAGGCGTTGACCAGCAGCGGCAGCACATCGGTCGCCACCTTCAGGGAGATCCACACCTGCTGCACCGGCCCGCCGTCCAGCGCCCGGTCGCAGACGCTGCAGGTCCGCAGGGTCTCCCCGCCCCACACCCCGGGGTCGGGCGCACCGGCCGGGTGCGGTCCGCCGCCGAGCGCCGGGAACGGCGGCCGCATGTTCTCGTTGCCGAACAGCGCCCGGGTGCTCACCGTGCTCCGCCGCAGGTTCCGGCACCGGGTCAGCTCGTACGGGTACCAGTGCAGCCGGTACGAGGTGTACGGGGTGAACTCCTCGAGCGCGGTCATCGCCCCGATCTCCGGCGGGATCCGCACCAGCGCACTGCCGTACAGGTTGAAGGTCCGCACCGCGGTCAGCCGGGCGATGGACGGCGGCAGCGTGACCACCTCGGCCCGCTCCGCGGGGCTGAGCTCCCGCAGCGGGTGGAACTCCTCGCGCCCGTCCGCGACGGCCTCCTCGACCAGTGCGAGCAGGTGGAGCCAGCCGGGGGCGGTGGTGTCCTGCAGTTCGGTGTGGAAGCGGACCTTGCGGCGCCGGGACACCCGGTACTGGTCGAAGCAGCGGCAGGTCCGGTGGTCGGCCGGGACGGGCGTATCGGCGCCGAAGCGGTTGCGGAGCACGGGCCCGCCGGGGTCGGTCGTCATGCGGTGACCGTACCGGCCGGCTCGCCCGGGGCGGCGCGCAGGGCCGTCAGCCGCTGCCGTCCTCGGTCTCGGCGGTGGTGCCGTCCGCGCGGACCGCGAACCGCGGCTCCCAGCCGGGATGGCCGGACCAGGGCAGCGCCATCTCGACCAGTGCGTCCCACGGCAGGTGCCAGCGGCGGGGGTCCCGGGCGTCCGCGACCATCAGGGCCACCGCGGCGCCCAGCAGGGCACTGGAGTTGCGCAGTGCGGTACGCAGCCGGTCGGCGCCGTCCGCGTAGTCGACGCTCTCGAGCTCCTCGGCGCTGCGGGCGCCGATGAACTCCACGAGGTCGCGCACCGTCTCCGCGGACGGCTGGGCGGGTTGGGCGGCGCGGTTCGGTTCGGGATCGCTCACCCGCCCATCCCAGCACGGAGGTCGGCCGCACCGCGCGAGGCGCACCCGGCGTGCGGCCGCCGGTTGCCACCGCCTGACGGTCTGTTCTATAAGTAATAGAGCAGGCAGACAGCAGGCGGGAGCCGATGTGATCCTCACCCTCGATCTGAACAGCGAGATCCCGATCTACCAGCAGATCCGCGACCGGGTGGTCGAGGCGGTCGCGGCCGGCGAACTGGCCGAGGGTGCGGCGCTGCCGTCGACCCGTCAGCTGGCCGCCGACCTCGGCATCAACTTCCACACCGTCAACAAGGCCTACGACCTGCTGCGTCGCGAGGGGCTGCTGCTGCTGAACCGCAAGAGCGGCGCCGTGGTGCGCCGGGACGCCCGTTCCGGGCCGCCGGAGCCCGGCTTCACGGACGACTGGGGCGCCCGGCTGCGGACGCTGCTGGCCGAGGCGGCGGCGCAGGGGCTCGACGGGGCGGCGGTGCTGGCGGCCTGCGGTCGGACGGTGGACGGGTTCGGGGTGCGGTCCCGCGGGGACCGCGTGGAGGGGGAGTCGGTATGACGGTCACGGTGGTGGTGTCCGGGACGATCGTCCCGGTGGTGGTCCTGGTGCTGGCCTGGCTGGCGCCGGCGATGGCCGATCCGAGTCTGCCGTTCGGGGTGCGGATCCCGGCGGCATACCGGGACGCGGCCGTGATCGGTGGGCAACGCCGTTCCTACCGGCGGCTGTTGGCGTGGGGTGGCGGGTCCGCGGTGGTGGCCGGGGCGGTACTCGCCGCCGTCCTGCCGGACCCGGCCGCGGTGGCAACGGTGGCAACGGCGGTGGTCGCGGCGGTCGGCGCGACGGCCCACGTCCGGGCCCGCCGGGCGATCCGCGCCGCCAAGGAGCGCGAGGGCTGGTACCGGGGTCTGCGGCAGGGCGTGAGCGTCGACACCTCGCTGCGGACCCGGCCGGTCCGGGCGCCCTGGCCGTGGGCGGCGCCGGCGGTCCTGCTGATCGCGCTGACCGCCGCACTCGCCGTCGCCCGGTACCCGGGGATGCCGGACCGGCTGCCCACCCACTTCGGCGCGGACGGTACGGCGGACCGGTTCGCGGCCAAGTCCCTCGCCGCCGCGTTCGCGCCGGTCCTCGCGCAGCTCGGGCTCACCGGACTGCTCGGGCTGACCGTCCGCCTGGCCCTGCGCGGGCGGGCCGACCTCGACCCGGCCGACCCGGCGGGCAGCGCCGCGCGGCACCGCCGCTACCTCCGGCGGACCTCGGCCGCGCTGCTGGTGCTGGCCGCCCTCGTCGACCTGTCGGTGCTGCTCGCCGCGGTACGGATCTGGCGCGGCGCGCACACCGTCGAGCCCGCCGAACTGCTCGCTCCGGTGCTCCTCGGGCTGGCGGTCCTGGTGGTCGTCGCCGTCCGCACCGGCCAGGGCGGCAGCCGGCTCGACCCGGCCGGCGGGGAGGCCGGCGCCCGGCCGGGGCCCGGGCCCGGGCCCGGGCCTGAGCCGGAGTCGGGGCTGGAGCCGGGCCTGGTCCATGTCGACGACGACCGGCACTGGCGGCTGGCCGGCACGGTGTACGTCAACCGGCGGGACCCGGCGCTGCTGGTGCCCAAGCGCCTGGGCGTCGGCTGGACCCTCAACCTCGGCAACCCCAGGACGCTGCTGCTGGCCGCACTGTGCGCGGGCTTCGCGCTCGCCATGAGCCTGATCTGACCGCACCGACCCCTGGCCGCACACCTACCCCCGGACCGCGCACCGCGACCCCTGGGCGCGCCGCACCGTACGGGTGCGGCGCGCCCTGCCGCGTCGCGGCCCGGCGGCCGGGGGTGGTGCACCGGTGCGACTGCTGTCCCCCCGGGGATTGACGGCGCGTCGACAGAATGGTTCAGTGGCTCAGCCACTGAACCTCTGGATACGGGAGAGGCCGATGAAGACGCTGCCCCGGCGCGGCACGGCGTTCGACGAGCTGATGGTGGGGACCGTGCGGCTCGCGGGCGAGGCCGGGGCGCGTCCGATCCGGCTGGACCTCGCGGTCCGCGCGGACCGGGTGCTGCTGCCGCACCGCACCACCGACGCCCGCCTCACCGGCCGGGTCCGGATCGGCGGACTGGCCGACGACCCGTCCGCCGCAGGGGAGTTGGAGATCTCCCCGCTGGCCCGGCGACGGATCCGCTACCGGATCGAACTCCGCTCCGGGGAACGGCGGTTGACACTCCTCGGCTGGAAGTCGGTCACCGCGCGTCGCCCACTGGGGTCGATGACGGTGCTCCCCTTCACCCTGCTGGAGGACGGCGCCGCGATCGGCCGCGGCACCCTGCGCTTCCCGCTCGCCACCGCGCTGCTGCCGTTCCTGGCCAGCTGGCGCTTCCCACGTCCCAACGACGTGCGCACCGCAGCGCCCGGCGCCGAGCCCGCAGACGTGCCCGCAGACGTGCCCGGCGCCGCCGCGCGGGCCGCGGAGCGGGAGCTGACCCCGCGCTGGGACGGCACTCCCGGCCGCACCGAGGTCTGGTACACCACCCTCACCGATCCCGCCGACGGCACCGGCCTGTGGCTGCACCACGAACTGACCGCGCTCGCGGACGGCTCGCCCGCCCGGGAACACGGCTGGATCGCGCTGTTCCCGCCCGGCGGCCCGCCCGAGCACGCCCGCTACACCGCCGCACCGGGCGACGCCCCGGGCCGCCTGCGCGGTACGGCCGGCCCGTACCGCTGGGACCTGACCGAACGGTTCACCGGACCGCCGCTGTACACCTTCCCGCGCTGGGCCTGGCGCCGGCCGCTGCTGCCCGCCGCGCACATGCTCCCGGCGGCCACCTCCCGCTACACCGGTACCGTCACCCACCCCCGCGGCGAACTCCGGCTGGACGGCGCGCCGGGGGCGACCGCCCGGATCTACGGCCACGGCAACGCCCGGCGCTGGGCCTGGCTGCACGCCGACCTCGGCGGCGGTGACGTCCTGGAGGTGGTCGCCGCCGTCTCCCACCGGCCGGGGCTCGACCGGCTCCCGCCGCTGGTCTTCCTGCGCCTGCTGCACCGCGGCCGTACCTGGCCGCGCAGCTCGGCCCGTTCCGCACTCGGCGGCTTCCGGGCCGTGATCGGCCTGCCGGAGTGGACGGTGACGGGCCGTACCGCGCTGCGCCGGATCACCGTGACGGTCCGCCAGCCCGAGGACCGCACCCTCACCCTCGACTACACCGACCCCGACGGCAGCCGCGCCGTCTGCCGCAACAGCGAGTCGGCCGACGCCCGGATCACCGTCGAACGCTGGCGGGGCCGTTGGCGCCCGGAGCGCACCTGGGTGCTGGACGGGACGGCACACGCCGAGGTGGGCGGCCGATGACCCCCTCGCCCACCGGAACCAGCACCAGCAGCACCACCGGCACCACCAGCAGCAACGGCGCCCGCACCACCGCCACCCGCAGCCTGCGCGGCCTGGTCGCCGCCCTGCTCGCCGACGACGGACGCGAGCCGTGGCCCGCCGCCACCGCCGACCGCCTGGACGCCCTGCTCACCGCGCTGCCCGTACCCGCCCGGGCCGGCCTGCGCAGCGCGGCCGCCGCCGTCGACGCGTACGCGCTGCTGCGTACCGGCGCCCGGCTCGACCGGCTGCCCGAACCGCGGCGCGAGGCGCTGCTCGCCGCCCTCGGCGCCCGCCCGGCCCTGCAGCCGTTGCTGGACGTGGTCAAGGTGCCCGTGCTGCTGGCCGCCGGCACCGAGCGGATGCTGCACCGCGCCGGCGGTACGCCCCCCGGGCCGCTGCCCGCGCCCGAGGACCCGCCGCTGGACTGCGTGCCGTCCGCCGAGTGGCCCGACCGGGCGACCGCCGACGCGGTGGTGATCGGCTCCGGCGCGGGCGGCTCGATCGCGGCCCGCACGCTGGCCCGGGCCGGGCTGCGGGTGGTGGTGCTGGAGGAGGGGCGCCACCACACCACCGCCGAGTTCGGCCGGCGCGCGCCGCTGGACCGCTTCGCCGACCTGTACCGCGACGGCGGCGCGACCGTGATGCTCGGCGCCCCGCCGGTGCTGCTGCCGACCGGCCGCGCCGTCGGCGGCACCACCGTCGTCAACTCCGGTACCTGCTACCGGACTCCCGGCCCGGTGCTGGACCGCTGGCGGTCCCGGTACGGGCTGGAACTCGCCGACCGGACGGCCTTCGGGGCGGACCTGGACGAGATCGAGCGCACCCTGCGGGTGGCGACCCAGCCGCTCGACGTGCTCGGCCGCAACGGCCTGCTGACCCTGCGCGGCGCCGAGAAGCTCGGCTGGCGGGCCGGACCGCTGCGCCGCAACGCGCCCGGCTGCAAGGGGTCCTGCCAGTGCGTGGTGGGGTGCCCGGCCGGGGCCAAGCAGAGCGTGCAGCTGTCCGTCCTGCCCGACGCCTGCGCGGCGGGCGCCCGGATCGTCACCGCGGCCCGGGTGCTGCGGATCCTGGTCGACCCGGACCGGCCCGGCGGGCCGCGGGCCGCCGGGGTCGCCGTCCGGCGGCCGGACGGCAGCACGTTCGAACTGCTCGCGCCGCTGGTGGTGGTCGCCGCGGGGGCGCTCGAGTCGCCCGCGCTGCTGCGCCGTTCGGGGCTCGGCGGGCACCCGCGGACCGGGCGCAACCTGGCCGTCCACCCGGCGACCAGCGTGGCGGGCCGGTTCGCGGAGCCCGTCGCGGCGGGCCCGGCGGTGCTGCAGAGCGCGGGCGTGGAGGAACTGCACGACCAGGGGGTGCTGATCGAGGCGACGGCGCCGCCGCCCGGGATGGGCTCGTTCGTCCTGCCCGGCCTCGGCCGGGAGTTGCGGGCGGAGCTGGCGGACGCGGACCGGCTGGCCACGCTCGGCGCGATGATCGCCGACCGCCCGGGCGGCCGGGTGCTGGGCAGCCGCCGGACCGTGCTGCGCTACCGGCTGGACCCGGCCGACGGGCGCTCGCTGCTGCGCGCGGTGGCCGCGATGGGGGAGCTGCTGTTCGCGGCGGGCGCCGAGGAGGTGCTGACCGGTCTGGCCCGCACCCCCCGGGTGCGCTCCACCGCCGAGCTGCACGCCCTGCTGGACCGGACTTCCCCGCGCGACCTGCACCTGTCCGCCTTCCACCCGACCGGCACCGTGGCGCTCGGTGCCGATCCCTCGATCTCCCCCGCGGACCGGCACGGCCGGCTGCGCGGGGTGCGGGGCGTCCTCGTCGCGGACGCCTCGGGACTCCCGGGCTGCCCGGGGGTCAACCCGCAACTGACCATCATGGCCCTGTCGCTGGCGGTCTCCCGGACCGCCGTCGAGAACGGCTGCGCCACGGGCTATTGATGATCTGTCATGTACGCGCTTCACTGATCCCGGCGCCGCCACCAAGTGGTGGCGCTCCCCGACCACCCAGCCGAACCAGGAGATGCCCCATGTCCTTCTCCCGCGCTCGCCGCGGCACCTTAACGGTCGCCGTGTTCTCCCTGCTCACCCTCGCCGCCGGCCAGGCGGCCGCCGCCCCGGCCGCCCCCACCGCGGCCCAGGCACCGGCCGGCGCGGTCAGAACCGCCCAGGTCACCGAGGTCGAGCAGCAGGTCGCCCGTACCCTCGCCGTGTCGCTGGCCGACGCCGGCTGGCGCACCCGGGTGCGGACCGGCACCGGCGCCGGAGCGGCCGACCTCGGCCCGCTTGCGGCCGGTGCCACCGCCCCCGCCGCCCGGCAGCTCGCCGCCACCGTGACGGCGGCCGACCGGCGGATCGCCGCGGCCAAGGGACTCGGCGCCGACCTCGGCCCGCTGCTGCGGGTCCAGCTGGCCGACCCGTCGATGCGCGCCGCCCTGGACGCCGGCGCCGAGCCGCTGGTGGCCGCGGCCGTCGGCGACGACCACGCCAAGAGCGTCACCGCGTACGACCGGACCGGCCGCGCGCACAGCCTGGACACCGCCGCGCTCCCCGCCCAGCCGGTCTACCTGGTCGACATCGACTCCGCGAAGACGATGGCGGCCGGCCTGAAGGTGCTCAGCACCGAACTCGCCCGCAAGGGCCTCGGCAGCCCGGCGGCGGCCCCCGCCGCCCCGAAGGCCCAGGGCGGGCAGGCCGCGCAGGCCGCGGCCGGCTGGTGGGCCACCAAGGTCGACGCGATCGAGGTCTCGGACGACGAGGAGCCCTGGTTCAAGGGCGGCGCCGAGATGTTCGCCCTGGTCACCGGCTTCGGCCAGGACGGCACCCCGCGGGTCGACTCCGTCACCATGCCGTACCTCGACTACGACGGCACGGTCTACTACCCGAACCAGATCCTGGTGAACTGGTCGAACTACAAGTACAACCTGGCCGACGTCGTGCTGATGGAGGACGACGGCGACACCAACTACCTGGCGCTGGCCCAGGCCATCGCGGCCGTCCTGCTCACCATCGCCGACCAGGGCACCTACATCCCGCTGGTCAACGCGGTGCTGGCGGCCATCCCCAGCTCCTGGTGGACCGACGACCCGGACTACGTCGACTCCTGGTACACCCTCGCCAAGAACAGCTCCGGCCGGCTGAACGGCGCGGCCGCCAACGGCTGGATGAGCGTCTCGCCGTACTTCGTCCAGCAGTTCTGACCCACCGGCGGGCCGGGCCGGACCCGGCCCGCCGGGCTTGACGACGGCCCGGCCACCCGTTTGACTCCGGTCACGGGTGGCTGAGCCACTGCCACACCCGCGCAGCCGAGGAGACCGTCCGTGCCAGTCGAGATCATCGCCCGTCAGTCCGTCGTCGACGTCCTGGAGCACCGGCTGCGCGAGGACATCCTGGACGGCACCCACGGCCCCGGCGAACTGCTGCCCCCCGAGCGCGAGCTGGCCGCCGGCTATGGCGTCACCCGCACCACCCTCAAGCACGCCCTCTCCCGGCTCGAGCAGGCCGGCCTGCTCAGCACCCGGCACGGCATCGGCACCCGGGTCCGCGACTTCCTGCGGGTCGGCGGCGCCGACCTGCTGCCGATGCTCGCCGCCCGCGACAACGGCTGGCTGGCCGAGGTCTTCGAGGTCCGCGGCCACATCGGCGCCCTGATCGCCCGCCGCGCCGCCGGCCGCCGCACGGTCCGCCAGGCCCGCCGGCTGGCGGAGCTGCTGGAGGCGGTGGCCCAGGCCCCGGACGGGGACGCCGCCCAGCTCGCCGACGTCGAGGTGCACCGCGAACTCGCCCGGGCCACCGGGAATCGGGTCTACCTGCTGCTCACCAACACGCTCTTCAACGCCTACCTCCCGGTCCGCGCCGCACTGCGCGCCCCGTTCGAGGACCCGGCCGAGGCCGCCGCCCGGCTCGCGCCCGTGGTGCGGGCGGTGGCCGACGGCCTGCCGGACGAGGCCGAGGCGGCGGCCACCCGCTACCTGCGGGCGACCGAGAAGATCATGCTGGGCTCGCTGCTGCCGTCCGGCGCGGCCCGGCCGGCGGCGCCGCGCGCCTGAGCGGCGCACCGCGCGCCGACGCCCTAGCCTTCCTGGGGTGAGCAAGCCGGAGAACACGGGCGAGGTGTCGGCGCAGTCGGCACGCAAGCTGCTCCAGGCCGGGCTGGCCGATCCGCAGCACCTGCCGGAACGGCTCGCGCTGCTCGCGGTCAGGATGGAGGGCGCCAAGGCGCAGGCCGCCGTCGAACGGGCGCACGAGGCGCTGCCGGACGCGTCCGCCGGGGCGCTGCGCCGCCGGGTGGTCGACCGCGGGGTGCGGCTGACGGTGGTCGAGGGCGGCGCGATCGGCGGCCCGTTCATGGTGCTGGTCCCGGTGGCGTTCTGTGCGGCGCTGCTGGCGCAGATCCGGATGACGCTGGCGCTGGCGGCGCTGGACGGGCGGGACCCGACGGTCCGGGACCGGGCCCTGGAGGTGCTGGTCCTGCAGGGGGTCTACCCCGACGTGGAGAAGGCCGACGAGGCGCTGACCGCGATCGAGAAGCTGCCGGGCCACGCCCCGGAGGGCCGCCTGCCGCGCGGCACCCGGCTGGCGATGGTGAAGCGGATGGCGTACCTGCTGGGCGTGATCGGACCGGCGGACGAGAAGCCGGGCCGCCTCAAGCAGGTGCTCGGCTGGGTCGCGGCGGCCTGCCTGATCACGGTCGGCATCTTCTTCCCGCTGGTGTGGATCCCGGCGATGGGTTTCGCCTACTACCGCGCCACCGGCGCCCTCGGGGCGCGGGCGGCGGCCTACTACGGGGCGACTGCGGCCGAACTGGAGGCGGCGGAGGCCCGCGCCGAGCAGGGGACCCGGCGGTGGAAGCCGTCGGCGGTGCTGGTGGTGGGCCGTACGGTGATCGCGACCGCGGTCCCGCTGCTCGCCCTGCTGGCGGTGATCGCCGCCGATGTGAAGCTGATCGGCAGCAAGCCGGCCGCCGCGGCGCTCGCCGTGATCGCGGTGTCGGTGGGGGTGGCGACCTGGCAGGGCATCCGGCACTGGCGCCGCCGCGACCGCTGACCCGGCCGCGTCACCCGGACGGCCCGGCGCGGGCGCGGGCCGGCCGCCGCCGTGATGGCGTGGGTCGCGACCCTTGCTGATCGGCGGCCCCAAGGAGCGTGCATGAGTTCGATGGATCTGCCGGCGGACGGCAGGGGCGGCCCGGCCGCGGAGGTCCGCACCCGGGCCGCCCAGGCGGTCTCCGCTCCGCGGCTCACCTGGCTGACCCTGGCGCTGATGACGACCAGTTCGGTCGCCAGCCTGCGGGCCGCGCCGACCATGGCGGTCTACGGCCTGGCCTGTGTGTTCCTCTACATCGTCCCGGCGATCGTGTTCCTGCTGCCGACGGCGCTGGTCTCGGCCGAGCTGGCGTCCGGCTGGGAGGGCGGCGTCTACAACTGGGTCTCCCAGGGGCTGTCCAAGCCGCTCGGCTTCCTCGCGGTCTGGTGCCAGTTCGCGATGACGATCTTCTACTACCCGAGCCTGCTCGCCTACGTGGCCTCCACCATCGCGTACGTGGTGAACCCGGCGCTGGCCAGCAGCGGGCTCTACACCGCCATCGTGATCATGGTCCTGTACTGGACCGGCGTCTGGGTCTCCGCGCGCGGCACCGGCGCGGTGGCGGGGCTGGCCTCCTGGGGCCTGGTGATCGGCACGCTGATCCCCGGCGCCCTGCTGGTGGTGCTCGGCGGGGTCTTCCTCGGCCAGGGCAACGCCTCCGCGGCGCCGATGAACGCCGCGCACATCCTGCCCGCCTGGACCGGCCTGGCCAGCCTGGTGCTGATCGTCAACAACTTCCTCAGCTACTCGGGCATGGAGATGAACGCCGTGCACGTGTCCTCGCTGAAGGACCCGCCGCGGGAGTTCCCCAAGTCGATGTTCCTGGCGATGGGGCTGGTCCTGCTGATCTTCATCCTGCCGGCCCTGGCGATCAGCTGGGTGGTCCCGGCCGACCAGCTCAGCCTGACCGCCGGGGTGATGCAGGCCTTCGACGCCTTCTTCCAGTACTTCGACGTCGGCTGGCTGACCCCGGTGATCGCGGTGGGCCTGGTGGCCGCCTCGCTCGGCGGCATGCTCACCTGGCTGGCCGGCCCGTCCAAGGGCCTGCTGCTGATCTCCCGGCAGGAGGGCTACCTGCCGCCGTTCCTGCAGCGCCTCAACAGCCACGGCGTCCAGCAGAACATCCTGGTCACCCAGGGGGTCGTGACCACCGCGATCGCGCTGATGTACGCCTTCATCCCGAACGTCTCCAGCGCCTACTGGATCTTCTCGGTGATCACCACCCAGGTGTACCTGATCGTCTACCTGCTGATGTTCGTGGCGGCGATCCGGCTGCGCCGCCTGCAGCCCGACCACCCGCGCGGCTACCGGGCGCCCCTGCTGGTGACCCTGTGCGTGACCGGGCTGGTGGCCTCGGCGGCGGCGATGGTGATCGGCTTCGTGCCGTCCTCGCAGTTCGGCGGCGGCAGCGTCTGGGCGTACGTGCTGATCGTGGCCGGCGGCCTGCTGGTGCTCGGGGTGATCATCCCGTTCTGCTGCCTGAGGTTCCGCAAGCCGAGCTGGCGGACGGCGGACGCCGCGGACCCGGCCGCCGGAGGTGCCGCATGAGCCCGACCAGGTTCGCCTCCGAGCACCGCTGGATCTACGTCGGCGCGATCGTGGTGCTGGTCGGGATGCTGATCACCGGGATCCTGGTCTACACCCAGCAGCACCACAACATCGAGGCCAACAAGAAGGCCCAGGAGCTGTCCGGGCAGCTGGAGGCGGGCGGCTACCGGGTGCCCGACCAGGACCAGATCGTGTCCACCCTGGGTACCAGCGGCGGCGCGGTCTGCGCGTCCCCGGGCAGCGTCCTGAAGAACGCGCTCTGGCTGCAGAACATCTCCAACGGCGCGGCCGGCCCCGGCCAGCGGCCGGTGATCGGCGACCGCCGCGCCATCGAGGTGGAGGCCCTGATCCTGGGGGTCTACTGCCCCGACGAACTGGTCAAGTACCAGGACAAGTTGGAGGAGATCAAGACCTCGGACACCGTCAAGAACTGAGACCCCCAGGAGCCCGCATGCCCCAGGACCCCACCGACGACGGTCTCGCCCGCCGGATCGCCGCCCTGATGCCCCGCGCCAAGGCCGACCTGGCCGAGCTGGTCGCCATCCCGTCCGTCGCCGACCCGCGCCAGTACCCGCCGCAGAGGTGCCGGGAGGCCGCCGAGTGGCTGGTGGCCGCGTTCACCGAGGCGGGGCTGCGCGACGTCCACCTCGCCGAGACCCCGGACGGCAGCCACGCGGTGCTCGGGCACCGCCCGCCGCCGCCCGGCGCCCCGACCGTGCTGCTGTACTGCCACTACGACGTGCAGCCGCCGCTGGACGACGCGGCCTGGACCTCGCCGCCGTTCGAACTGACCGAGCGCGACGGCCGCTGGTACGGCCGCGGCAGCGCCGACTGCAAGGGCAACGTCGTCATGCACCTCACCGCGCTGCGGGCGCTCGGCGACGACGTCCCGGTCGGGCTGAAGTTCGTCGCCGAGGGCTCCGAGGAGCAGGGCACCGGCGGCCTGGAGGACTACGTCCGGGCGCACGTGGACGAGCTGCACGCGGATGCGCTGCTGGTCTGCGACACCGGCAACGCCGCGGTCGGCGTGCCCACCGCCACCACCACCCTGCGGGGGCTGGCCAACCTCGTGGTCAGCGTCGCCACGCTGGCGGGCGACGTGCACTCCGGGATGTTCGGGGGGCCCGCGCCGGACGCCCTCGCCGCGCTGATCCGGATCCTGGACTCGCTGCGGGACGCCGACGGCGGCACCCGGATCACCGGCCTGGACGCCGACGGGCGGTGGACCGGGGCGGGCTACGACGAGCAGCAGTTCCGCACCGACGCCGGGGTGCTGGACGGCGTCTCGCTGACCGGGACGGGCAGCGTCGCCGACCGGCTGTGGGCCCGACCCGCGGTCACCGTGCTCGGCATCGACTGCCCGCCGGTGGTCGGCTCGGCGGCCGCCGTCCCGGCCACCGCCCGGGCCCGGGTGAGCCTGCGGGTCCCGCCGGGCACCGACCCGCGTACGGCACTGGACGCGCTCACCGCGCACCTGAAGGCGGCCGCGCCCTGGGGCGCCCGGGTCGAGGTCGAGCCGGAGGGCACCGGCGCACCGTTCCGGGCGGCCACCGACGGCCGCGCGTACGCCGCGCTCGACCGGGCGATGCGGGAGGTGTACGGCCGGGAGATCTCCTTCCTGGGGCAGGGCGGCTCGATCCCGCTGTGCAACGTGCTCGCCGGGGCCTACCCGGAGGCGGAGATCATCCTGATGGGCGTGGAGGAGCCGCGCTGCCTGATCCACGCGCCGAACGAGAGCGTCGATCCGGCCGAGATCGAGCACATGGCCCACGTCGAGGCGCTGTTCCTGCGCCACTACGCCGAGACCGCCGCCCGGCGCTGAGCCGGCCGGCAGAGAGCAGGGAAGCGATGCCGAACCTGACCGCCGCACGGCCCTTCACCGCGCAGGACTTCGCCGCCCGGATGGGCCGCGCCGCCGAGGCGGCCGCGGCGGCGGGCCTGGCGGGCCTGCTCGTCACGCCCGGCCCGGACCTGCTGTACCTCACCGGCTACCAGCCCGTCGCGATCACCGAGCGGCTGACCGCGCTGCTGCTGTCCGCCGGCCGCGACCCGGTCCTGCTGGTCCCCAGGCTGGAGCGGCCGGACGCCGAGGCCTGCCCCGGCGCGTCCTCGCTGCGCCTGCTGGACTGGGCCGACGGCGCCGACCCGTACCCGGTGCTGGCGCCGCAGCTGGACCCGCGCGGCAGCTACGGGATCTCCGACGCCGCCTGGGCGATGCACCTGCTGGGCCTGCAGGAGGCGCTGCCGGACAGCGGGTACCGCTCGCTCACCCGGGCGATGCCGATGCTGCGGGCGGTCAAGGACGCCGACGAGCTGGAGCGGCTCGGCGGCGCCGGGGGAGCGGCGGACGCGGCGTACCGCTCGATCCTGGAGGTGCGCTTCGCGGGCCGCCGGGAGACCGAGGTCGCCGCCGACCTGGCCGAGCTGCTGCTGGAGTACGGCCACAGCCAGGTCGACTTCACGGTGGTCGGCTCCGGGCCGAACGGCGCCAACCCGCACCACGAGGCGGGCGAGCGGGTCATCACGGAGGGTGACACCGTGGTGCTGGACTTCGGCGGGCTGCGGGACGGCTACGGCTCGGACACCACCCGGACCGTGCACGTCGGCGCCGACGTCCCGGCCGAGGTGCGGGAGGTGCACGAGGTGGTCCGGGTGGCGCAGCAGAAGGCGTTCGAGGCGGTCCGGCCGGGCGTGGAGTGCCAGGAGATCGACCGGGTGGCCCGCCGGGTGATCACCGAGGCCGGTTACGGGGAGTACTTCATCCACCGCACCGGGCACGGCATCGGTTTGACCACGCACGAGCCGCCGTACATGGTGGAGGGCGAGACCCAGCCGCTGGTGCCGGGCATGTGCTTCTCGATCGAGCCCGGGATCTACCTGCCCGGGCGGTTCGGTGTCCGGATCGAGGACATCGTCACCGTCACCGCCGCCGGCGGCCGGCGCCTCAACAACACCCCGCACGAGCTGGGGATCGTGGCGTAGGCCGGGGCCGGCGACTCCCGCCGGGCGGCCCGGGCCGCCAAGCCGCGTGACGCGGGCCACACCCGCCGTGTGGCATGGCTCACATGCGCCGCGACCGACTGACGGATCGTCAGATCGGCTGACGGTCCGTCATATCCATTGTCAGACAGTGCGCCTGATAGCTGACGGAGTGTCAGTGGAGCACGGATCAGGGCCAGTTGGGATGAGCGGCGGTCAGCCCGTTCGGGCCGCCGCAGGGCTACCATCGACGGGTTGTCCGCTTTCGGCCCGAAGCGAGTGGACGGGGACGAGGACGAGGAGCGCACGACTGTGACCACACCGACCGGCACACTGCAGGAACAGGCACCCGACACGGAGCGGCCCGCCGCCCCGCTCGCGGTGTACCCCGGGCGCCCCGCGCCCGCGGCCCGCACCCTGGTCGAGCTGCTGGACGCCACCGTGCAGGCCCACCCCCAGGAGCCCGCCCTCGACGACGGCCGCACCACGCTCAGCTACGCCGCCCTGGCCGCCGAGGTCGAGACCCAGCGCCGCCGGCTGGCCGCCGCCGGGATCGGCACCGGCGACCGGGTCGGTATCCGCGTCCCCTCCGGCACCAACGACCTCTACGTCTGCATCCTGGCCGTCCTGGCGGCCGGCGCCGCCTACGTCCCGGTGGACGCCGAGGACCCGGACGAGCGCGCCGAGCTGGTCTTCGGCGAGGCCGAGGTGGCCGCCGTCCTCGGCGCCGACCGGGCACTGACCGTGACCGGCGGGGCCCGGCCCGCCCGCCCCGCGGGCCGGCCGACCCCGCAGGACGACGCCTGGATCATCTTCACCTCCGGCTCCACCGGCAAGCCCAAGGGCGTCGCCGTCACCCACCGCAACGCCGCCGCCTTCGTCGACGCCGAGGCCGCGCTCTTCCTCCAGGAGGAGCCGATCGGCCCCGGCGACCGGGTGATGGCCGGCCTGTCCGTCGCCTTCGACGCCTCCTGCGAGGAGATGTGGCTGGCCTGGCGCTACGGCGCCTGCCTGGTCCCCGTCCCGCGCGCCCAGGTGCGCAGCGGCGCCGACCTCGGCCCCTGGCTCGCCGACCAGGAGATCACCGTGGTCTCCACCGTGCCGACGCTGGCCGCGCTGTGGCCCGCCGAGGCGCTCAACGAGGTCCGGCTGCTGATCTTCGGCGGCGAGGCCTGCCCGCCCGAGCTGGTGCAGCGCCTGGTCACCGAGGGCCGCGAGGTGTGGAACACCTACGGCCCCACCGAGGCCACCGTGGTCGCCTGCGGGTCCCTGCTCACCGGCGACGGCCCGGTCCGGATCGGCCTGCCGCTGGACGGCTGGCAGCTCGCCGTGGTCGACGAGGCCGGCGACCCGGTGCCGATGGGCGGCAGCGGGCAGCTGGTGATCGGCGGCGTCGGCCTCGCCCGCTACCTCGACCCCGAGAAGGACGCCGAGAAGTACGCCCCGCTGAAGTCCATGGACTGGGAGCGCGCCTACCGCAGCGGCGACCTGGTCAAGGCCGAGCCCGAGGGCCTGCTCTTCCTCGGCCGCGCCGACGAACAGATCAAGCTCGGCGGCCGCCGGATCGAACTCGGCGAGGTCGACGCCGCCCTCCAGGCGCTGCCCGGGGTGCAGGGCGCCGCCGCGGCCGTCCGCACCGCCCGCGGCGGCAACCAGCTGCTGGTCGGCTACCTGGTCACCCAGGACGGCTGGGACCACGCCGCCGCCGTCGAACGGCTGCGCGCCGAGCTGCCCGCCGCCCTGGTCCCGCTGCTCGCGCCGGTCGAGTCGCTGCCCACCCGCACCTCCGGCAAGGTCGACCGGGCGGCGCTGCCCTGGCCGCTGCCCGAGCTGGAGGGCGCCGGCCCCGCCGAGCAGCTGTACGGCACCGAGGCCTGGCTCGCCGAGCAGTGGACCGAGATCCTCGGCGTCCCGGTCGGCAGCGCCCAGGACGACTTCTTCGCCATCGGCGGCGGCAGCCTCGCCGCCGCCCGGCTCACCACCCTGCTGCGCACCCGCTACCCGTCGGCCGCGGTGTTCGACATCTACCAGCAGCCGGTCCTGCGCAAGCTGGCCCGCCACCTGGAGCGCTCCGCGCAGGGCGACGGCGCCGCCCGGACCGTCGAACCGGTCCCCGCCCGGGCCGGCATCGTCCAGCTGCTCCTGCTGCTGCCGCTGTTCACCCTGGTCGGCCTGCGCTGGACCACCCTCCTGCTGGCCCTCGGCAACGCACTGGCCTGGTTCGGCGCCTACCCGTGGGCGCCGACCGCCTCCTGGTGGGTGGTGCTGCCGATGGCGGCGGCGCTGTTCAGCCCGCCCGGCAAGGTGGCCGTCGCGGCCGGCGGCGCCCGGCTGCTGCTGCGCGGCGTCGAACCGGGCAGCCACCCGCGCGGCGGACCGGTCCACCTGCGGCTGTGGACCGCCGAGCGGCTCGCCGAGCTGAGCGGCGCGACCGAGCTGTCCGGCTCCTGGCTGGTGCGCTACGGCCGCGCGCTCGGCGCCCGGATCGCCCCCGACGTCGACCTGCACTCGCTGCCGCCGGTCACCGGCCTGCTGCGGCTCGGCAAGGGCTGCGCGGTCGAGGCCGAGGTCGACCTGTCCGGCTACTGGCTGGACGGCGACCGGCTGGAGATCGGCCAGATCCGGGTCGGCTCCGGCGCCGTGGTCGGCACCCGCAGCGTGCTCTTCCCGGGCGCCCGGGTCGGCAAGCGCGCCCAGGTCGCGCCCGGCTCCGGCGTCACCGGCCAGATCCCGACCGGCCAGCGCTGGGCCGGAGCGCCCGCCGTCAAGCTCGGCAAGGCCGACCGCTCCCGCCCCGGGCAGCGCCCGCCGCGCCGGGCCCGCTGGGCCGCGCTGTACGGCGCCAGCGGACTCGGCCTGAGCCTGCTGCCGGTGGTCTCCGCGCTGGCCGCGCTCGCCGTGCTGGCCCGGTTCGTCCACCCCGGCGACGGCCTCGGCGCCGCACTCGGCGGCGCGCTGGCCGCCCTGGTGCCCGCCACCCTGGCCTTCGGCCTGGTCTACGCGGTGCTGCTGGTCGCCGCCGTCCGCGTGCTCTCGCTGGGCCTGCGCCCCGGCTACCACCCGCTGCACGGCCGGATCGGCTGGCAGGCCTGGACCGTCAGCCAGCTGATGGACCTGGCCCGCGAGACGCTGTTCCCGCTGTACGCCGGCCTGATCACCCCGGTCTGGCTGCGCGCACTCGGCATGAAGGTCGGCAGCCGGGCCGAGGTCTCCACCGTGCTCGCCCTGCCCAGCCTCACCACCGTCGGCGACGGCGCCTTCCTCGCCGACGACACCCTGATCGCCCCGTACGAGCTCGGCGGCGGCTGGCTGCGCCTCGGCGAGGCCGAGATCGGCGAGCGGGCCTTCCTCGGCAACTCGGGGATGACCGCGCCCGGGCGCGCCGTACCGGAC
Source organism: Kitasatospora sp. NEAU-CNBT7 (assembly GCF_057220535.1). Classification (NCBI taxonomy): domain Bacteria; kingdom Bacillati; phylum Actinomycetota; class Actinomycetes; order Kitasatosporales; family Streptomycetaceae; genus Kitasatospora; species Kitasatospora sp. NEAU-CNBT7. The sequence goes on from NZ_JBXQQB010000029.1 coordinate 79,984, forward strand.
CGGGGCCTGGTGGGAGTGCTGTCCGCCACCCCGAAGAAGGCCAAGAAGGGCAGCTCGTACCTGGGCATGCCGCCGATGCGGCTGCCGCGCGCGGCCGACTCCGGCGACCAGAGCCGCACCTACGACCCGCCGGCCCGGCTGCTGTGGGCCCGCGGCCTGACCGAGCTCTGCCGGATCGTCCCGGTGCTGGCCTCGGCCGCCCTCGGGGTGCTCACCCTGGCGGCGCTGGCCTGGCTCGCCACCGCCGGATCCCCGCTGCTCGCCGCGGCGCTGTCCGGCCTGGTGCTGCTGGGCGCGGGCGCGCTCGCCTGCGCGGTGTCGATCGCGGCCAAGTGGCTGCTGGTCGGCCGCTTCCGGGCGGTGGAGCACCCGCTGTGGAGCGGCTTCGTGTGGCGCAACGAGCTCGCCGACACCTTCGTCGAGGTGCTGGCCGTCCCGTGGCTGATCGGCTCGGTGCCCGGCACCCCCGTGCTCAACCTGTGGCTGCGCGGGCTCGGCGCCCGGATCGGCCGCGGCGTGTGGTGCGAGAGCTACTGGCTCCCGGAGGCCGACCTGGTCACCCTCGGTGACGGGGTCAGCGTCAACCGCGGCTGCGTGCTGCAGACCCACCTCTTCCACGACCGGATCATGCGGATGGATACTGTGGTCCTCCGCGAGGGCGCCACGCTCGGCCCCGGCGGAATCGTGCTGCCGGGCAGCACCATCGGGGCCCGCAGTACGCTCGGGCCTGCCTCGCTGGTGATGCGCGCGGAGTCCGTCCCCGCCGACACCCGCTGGCTGGGCAACCCGATCGAGGCCTGGCAGGCGTAGCGCCCTACCCCACGGGCGCGGTTTTCCGTAAGACGGCAGGGAGAGTTCGCACCGTTGAGCCCCAAGCAGGCGCCGCACCTCGGCGTCGACCCGTACTTCCCCACCCACGGTGACACCCGGTACCGGGTCCACCGGTACGAACTGGCCCTGGACTACAAGCCCGGCCCCAACCGGCTCGGCGGCTCCGCCCGGCTGACCGCGGTCGCCGGCGGTGAGCCGCTGCGGGAGTTCACCCTCGACCTGAACGACTTCAGGATCGGCCGGGTGCTGGTCGACGGCCGCGCCGCGCACTACACCCACCGGGGCGGGAAGCTGCGGATCCGGCCCGCGAAGGCGCTCGCGGCCGGCGCCGCGTTCACCGTCGAGGTGCACTACAGCGGAAACCCCAAGCCGGTCCGCAGCCCCTGGGGCGGCCTCGGCTGGGAGGAGCTCACCGACGGCGCGCTGGTGGCCAGCCAGCCGATCGGCGCGCCGTCCTGGTACCCGTGCAACGACCGGCCCGCCGACAAGGCCTCGTACCAGATAGCGATCACCACGCCCTCGCCGTACTCCGTGCTGGTCGGCGGCCGGCTGCTGACCCGCACCACCCGGGGCTCCACCACCACCTGGGTCTACGAGCAGGCCGCCCCCACCTCCAGCTACCTGATCTGCGTCTCGATCGGCCAGTACGAGCTGCTGCGGCTCGGCGGCCCCGACACCGGCGAGGTGCCGCAGCACGCCCACGTGCCGGCCCGGCTGGTACCGCAGGCCACCCACGACTTCGGGCGGCAGGGCGCGATGATGCGGCTGTTCGAGGAGCTGTTCGGCCCGTACCCGTTCGACGGCTACACCGTGGTCGTCGCGGACGAGGAGCTGGACGTCCCGGTCGAGGCGCAGGGGGTGGCCACCTTCGGCACCAACCACGTCGACGGCGCCCGCGGCTCCGAACGGCTGGTCGCCCACGAGCTCGCCCACCAGTGGTTCGGCAACAGCGTCACGGTCGCCGACTGGCGGCACATCTGGCTCAACGAGGGCTTCGCCAAGTACGCCGAGTGGATCTGGTCCGAACGCTCCGGCGGCCGGCCCGCCGCCCACCACGCCGCCGTCGCGCACAGCCTGCTCGCCGGGCTGCCGCAGGACCTGCGGCTGGCCGACCCCGGCCGGGACCGGATGTTCGACGACCGGCTGTACGAGCGCGGCGGGCTCGCCGTGCACGCGCTGCGCTGCGCGCTCGGCGACGAGACCTTCTTCCGGATGGTCAAGGACTGGACGACGCTCAACCGGCACGGCGTGGTCGGCACCGCCGGATTCACCGCGCACGTCCGGCGCTACCCCTCGCGGCGGCCGGTGGACGGGGTGCTCGAGGCCTGGCTGCACGAGACGCTGCTGCCGCCGCTGCCGATCCCGGCCTGAGCCGGGCGGGGGCTCAGCCCTCGTCCGGCCACTCGTGGAGGACCTTGCCCTGGGCGCCCGCCGTCAGGTAACCGACGGAGTTGTACGCGCCGATGAGGTAGTACCGCAGGGTGATCTCCCCCGGTGAGAACCAGGCGTAGTCGACCATGATGTAGCGCATCTTGGGGTCGGAGACCTTGAGGTCGGCCTCGGCGGTCTTGAAGACGGCCGGGATCTGGTCCCAATTGATCTGGGAGAGGTCGGCGATCTCCTCCGAGCCGATGCTGCTGCCGGGCTCGGAGGTGAGCTCGCCGTCGCTGTAGGTGACGTTGTCGTACACCTTCGGGTTGGTCTTGTTGACCACCTGGCCCGAGGCGCGGTCGTCGTAGATCGTCAGGTTGACGACCTTGGTGCTGCCGAGCTTGGCGCGGATCGCCTCCGTGACGGCCCGCGCGCCGTCCGGGGTGAGCAGGCTCTTGCCGGCGGCGGCCGCCGCCGGGGACGCTGCCTTCGGGGCACCGGTGGTGGCAGCCGCGGCGGCGGGGGAGCCCGTGCCCGCGCCCGTTCCCGTGCCCGTGCTCGTGGTGACGGACGGGTGGGTGCCCGAGCCGGTGGTGTCGCCCGAGGTGCCGGAGCCGCCGAGACCGAGCAGGCCGCTGTTCAGGGTCCAGCCGAGCAGGCCGACCACCGCGACGCCCGCCACCGCGGCGGCGATCACCGCGCCGCGGCGGCGCTTCGGCGGCGGACCGGGCTGCGCCCACGGCGCCTGGGTGGGGCCGGTGCCGTACCCGGCCGGGCCGAACCCGCCGGTGGGGTGGCTGCCGCTGCCGTACCCGGCGGCCGGGTGGCCGGTCATCGGGCCGGTCGGGCCGGTGGGGTACGGGGTGGTGCCGTTCAGCTGGGTCGGCTGGTACGGGACTGCGCCGTTGAGCTGGGTCGGGGCGAACACCGACTGGCCGCCCGCGGTGCCGTCGATGCCCTGCTCGGCGGCGGCGAGCAGCCGGTCCAGCTGCTCGGCGTCCGGGCGGGCCGCGGGATCGCGGGCGAGCAGGGCGGCCAGGGTCGGCCCGAGCGGGCCGGAGCGCACCGGCGGCGGCAGCGGCTCGTCGAGCACCGCGGCGAGGGTGGCCAGGCTGGTCGAGCGGCGCAGCGGGTGGTGGCCCTCCACCGCGACGTACAGCATCATGCCGAGCGACCACAGGTCCGAGGACGGGTTGCCCTCCTGGCCGCGGATCCGCTCCGGGGCGATGAACTCCGGCGAGCCGATCAGTGAGCCGGTGGCGGTGAGGCTGGTCGACTCGCTCAGCGCGGCGATGCCGAAGTCCGTCAGCACCGGCGTGCCGTCGGTGCGCAGCAGCACGTTGCCGGGCTTCACGTCGCGGTGCTGGATGCCCGCCGCGTGGGCGGCCCGCAGCGCGGACAGCACACCGCGGCCGATCCTGGCCGCCTCCGGCGCCGACAGCGGCCCCTGGGCCAGCCGGTCCTGCAGCGAACCGCCGCTGACCAGCTCCATCACCAGCCAGGGGTGGGGGAGTTCGGCGGTGTCGACGATGTGGAAGATGATCACCACATTGGGGTGCTGGAGCCGCGCGAGGGCCTGCGCCTCGCGCAGCACCCGCTCGCGCAGCTCGTACGCCGCCGCCGGGTCGGCCGCCAGCATCGCCGGGTCCGGCGGGCGGACCTCCTTGAGTGCCACCTCGCGCTGCAGGAGGGTGTCCCGCGCGCGCCACACCAGGCCCATGCCGCCGCCGCCGAGTCGTTGCAGCAACTCGAAGCGGCCGTCGATGAGCTGGGCTGCGGGCTCCCCTGTAGTCATGGCCGTCATCGTAGGGGTTCCGGCGGACAGCCCTCGACGGGGGAGAAGGCCGCAGGCCCGGGGCCCGCACGGCGTCGGCGCCGGTCGTATGCGGCCGGGTGGCGGGGTCGGCGGGGCGCCGGGGGCGGAGTGGGGCCGCCGCCGGCCTTGTCGGTGACCGCTTGTAGCGTCGGCCGCGGCCGGACCGGGGACGGCGGGCGGGAGAAGGGGGCGCGGTGGCGGGGATGGGAGACGGGTGGTGCGGTGCCGGGCCGGCCGCCGCGCACCGGGCGGTGCTGGACCACGTGCTCGCGCTGATGGCGGACCTCGCCTGGGAGCAGGGGCTGGTCCTGCGCGGCAGCATGTGCCTGACCGCCTGGGCGCCCGGCCTGGCCCGTGAGCCCGCCGACCTCGACTGGATCGTTCCGGGCCCGGCCGGCTTCCCGGTCGACCTCCAGGACCCCTACCCGTACCTGGCCGGCCGCGAAGCCGTCCAGCAGTGGCCGGAGGCCTTCGACGGCGCGGCGCGCTACGAGATCTGGCGCGCGGAGGAGTTCGGGACGGCGGGCCTGCGCGCGGCCTTCCCGCCGGAGGGGCTGCACTGGCTGGCGGAGGACGAGGAGCACCCCGACTTCGGCGAGCTCTTCGACCCGGCCGCGGCGCTGACCGGCCTGGTCCGGGCGGCGCCGCAGGTCGCGCCCGGGCTCGTCCTCGACCCGGACGGCCTGCGGGTGGACGGCAGTTGGACGTACCGCAGCTACGACACGCCCGGGGTGCGGCTGGTGGTGCCCTGGCGGGCCGACGGGCTGCCGCCGGGCGAGGTCCGGCTGGACTTCGCCCGGGACGAGTGGCTGCCGCAGGCCCCGGTGCTGACCGCGGTCCCTCGCGCCGACGGCGGCCGGCCCACGGCGGTCCGCACGGCGAGCCGCGAACTGTCACTGGCCTGGAAGCTCTGCTGGCTGCGCGGCAACGCCGCGGGCGACGGGACGCCGCGCGGCAAGGACCTGTACGACGCCGTCCTGCTGGCCGAGCACCCGGCGACCCGGTTGACGGCCCGGCTGCTGCGTGCGGTGCTGCGCCGCTCGGGGACCAGCGGCGGGGGCGACGGGGACGGGTTCGAGGTGCGGGAGGTGTGCGGGCGGGTGGACCGGGTGGCGTTCGCGCGGGAGCACCCCTGGGTGCGGGGCTCCGCCGAGGAGTGGGTGCGGCGGCTGGCCGCGGCGCTGGAACCGGTGGTGGGCGCCGACGCCGGCCGGGTTCAGCCGACGCGGCAGGGGATCTCCAGGTCCTCGCTCAGGTAGTAGACCGCGCAGACCCGGTGGTAGCCGTCCGCGATCACCAGCGGCTGCCCGCGCAGCAGCAGCACCGGGGACAGCTTGTGGCCCGCCCTGACCTTGCCGATGTTGTCCGCCACGTGCACGTTGTCCTCGGGGAGCAGCGGCAGCCCGGAGGCGCGCAGGATGTCCTTGGCCTTCTTCCGTACGGTCGTCGCCTCCTTCAGCCGCTCGGCCGCGGCCTTGGCCTGGTGCGGCGGCATCAGCAGCTCCAGGTAGTCGACGGCCGCCGGGAAGTCGTGCTTCTCCGGGTCCTTCTTCCAGAGCGGATCGGCCATTCTCGAGGTCTCCTGACGTCGTGCGTGCCGGGTGCGTGCCGGTACGAGCCGGTGCGTGCCGGTGCTTTCCGCCGGTGCGTACCGGTGCGGACCAGGGTAGGGCGGCCGTGGTCCGAAACCCGGGCTCGGCAGGGCGGTCGGCGCGCCCGCGGTGCGGTGGTGGCGCCGGGTGGGCTCAGCGCGACCGGGAGCCGGAGACCAGGCGGTACACGGCGGCGGCCTCGGCCCAGGCCAGCACGGTGACCAGGGCGAGGAAGGTGCCCCCGTCGGTGACGCCCCCGACGCCGGAGGCGACCAGTGGAACCACGGCCGGGAGCGCCACCACGGCGAGCCCGATCGAGGGCAGGGCGTGCGAGGTGTCGAGCGGATCGGGACCCCACGGCTCCACGCCGGCCCAGACGGCGAGCACGGCCACCAGCAGGGCGTACGCGGCCAGGACCCGGCGGCCCCTGGTCCTCGTGTTCCGTGCCCGCATCGGGTCTCCCTCGTTCGTTCGGTGGCCTCGCCACCGTTGTGACCTGCCGCGTCGCCCGGCCGGCGGGTGCCCGTTCGCGGGCGCGGCAAGGCTAGCGGTACGCCGGCGGCACGGGGGGTGCCGGGCCTCAGCGGGGGCGGCGGCGGGTGGGCGGGGTGTCGAGGACGCAGTCGCCGCAGAGGCCGCCGCCCGGCACCCGGTAGTAGAGGCAGCAGGTGGTGCGGCGGAACGGCGGCGGGCCGAGCGGCCCCACCACCGCCGTACCGGCGAGCGGTGCCCGCTCGAGCAGGCCGGCCACCAACTGCCTTGCGTGCAGCACAATCTGATGATTGCTCAGGTGGCTGTCGAGGATCTTCAGCGACCCGTACAGCGCGGAGGCGGTGTTTCCCCACAGCAGGCGCTCGGCCACCGGTGCCACCGACCGGACGGCCGTGCCGAGCGGCGCCAGCACACCCGTCACCACCGAGGTGTGCAGGGCCCCGACCGGGTCGCCGGTGACGGCCGAGGCGCCCGGGAGCGGGAGCCAGAGGTCGAGCGGCCCGCCCGGCGGCAGCCGGTAGTGCGCGCGGTCGGGGTGCAGGTCGGCGGTGCCGCCGAAGGCCGCCACGCCGAGCGCCACCGACCACACCCGGGCCGCCAGCCCGAGGTGCACCACCGAGGCCGCCACCCGGGCCTCCGCGGTGCGCAACTGGTCGGCGGCCACGCCGATCCGCCGCGCGAGGTCGGTGTCCGTTCCGGTGCGGTGGAGTTCGCGCAGCGGCCGGAAGCCCTCGGGCGGCCCGCCGTCCGGGGCGGAGGCGGCGACGTGGAAGTACGGCCCGACGGCTCCGACCAGACGGAGCACCTCGGCGGCGGGGAAGTCGGGAGGCATGCGCGCCATCCTGGCATGCCGCCGCCGTCGCGCCCCGGCCGAGCCCGCGGGACGCCTCCGGGACGCCTCCGGGGCGCTGCCGGGCCGGGCCGTGAGGGCGTGTCATGATGAGGTCGCCATGTTCCCGTCGACGCGGCTGCGCCTGCTGCGCGCCTTCCTGTTCTCCGGGGTCTGTACGACTCTTGGGGCTTTCGGCCATGCCTCGGCGGGCGGCGGGGGACCGGTCCCGGCGGGGGCGCTGCTGACCGGCGGTCTGCTGGTCGCCGGGGCGGCCCTGGTGCCGAACTGGCGGGAGCGCGGGCCGCTGGCCGTCACCTCCGGGGTGCTGGGCTCGCAGCTCGCGCTGCACCTTTGGTTCGCCGCGTGGGCGCTGCCGCCCGGCGGGCCCGGGGCCGCGGACCCGGCGAGGTTGCTGCTGGACCGGCTGCTGTGCCCGGCCGGCCTCCACCACTCCGCCCTCCCCGCGGCCGTCGCGCCCGAGCAGGTCCCGGAGCTGCTGCGGGCGGCCGGGCTCGACCCAGGGCAGTTCCTCGCCGCTGCCGCCGCGCCGCCGCACGGGACGCATGGGACGCACTGGCCGATGACGGCCGCCCACCTGCTGGCCGCACTGGCCTGCGCCTGGTGGCTGCGGCAGGGCGAGGCCGCGTTCTTCCGGCTGCTGCCCGCGCTGCGGCCGGCCGGCCGGTTCACGCTGGCGGCGTTGGCGGCGCTGGCCGCGGTGCGGTCGGCGCACCGCCCGGCGCCGCCGCGCGCGGCCCGCCCGGCGGACCGGGGCTGCCCCCCGTACCGGCCGCCGCTGCTGCGGCACTCGCTCGACGGCCGTGCCCCGCCGCGGGCCGCCTGGGCGGGTCCCGTCGCTGCCGTGCTGCCCGCACCGGCGGCGTAGCGCCCCGCGTACGTCTGCGGCCGCCGCCGGCGCCCCGTGAGTCCGTTCCGGGTACGCGCGGCGGGGCCGCCCCGTGTCCTCACCCGTGCCGTCCGGCGCCGGGCGCCGCTCGCGCCCGCCCTCCCGGCACGGGCCGCTTCCGGCCGCCCCGGCGCAGCCGCGTACCCACGCGGCCGCGGCCGCGCGGCCGACCCCTGAACGGGAGAAAAACACCGGATGAGTGGAACGACGATCGATCGAGCGGGGCCGGGCCGGGTGCTGGCCGGGTTCGCCCTGCTGCTGGGGCTGCTGTTCGCCGTCTCGTACGGGCTGGGCAGTGCGGTGGGGCCGGTCGCCCCGGGCCTGGCCCCCGCCAGGCCCGGGCCGGACGGCCCCGGCGCGGGCGGGAACGGTCCGGACGGGCGGCCGGCCGGCGGTGACGACATGTCCGGCATGACGATGGGCGCGCCCGCGCCGTCCGCCGGGCTGTCGCCGCAGGGCCGTCCGGCCGGGCCGGGTGAGCGGTGAACGGGGGAACGGTGAACGGGGGCACGGTGAGCGGGGGTACGGCCGGGTCGACGGGCCGCGCCGAGGGCGTGACGGACGGGCTGGTCACCACCGATCTCACGGTCGGCGGCATGACCTGCGGCGCGTGCGTGGCCAGGGTGGAGCGGAAACTGGCCCGGATCGACGGGGTGAGCGCGGGCGTCAACCTGGCCACCGGACGCGCCCGGGTGGTGCATCCCGCGTCGGTTCCGGCCGGGCAGCTGGTGGCCGCGGTCGAGGCGGCCGGGTACACGGCCGAGCTGCCCGCCGGGCCGGAGGGCGGCCCCGCGCTGCACGAAGACCTGGTGCCGGCCTGGCAGTTGGCGGTGGTCGCGGCCCTCGCAGTGCCGGTGATCCTGCTGGCGATGGTGCCCGGCCTGCAGTTCGAGGGCTGGCAGTGGGTCAGCGTGGCGCTCGCCGTGCCGGTGGTGACCTGGGGTTCGGCGGCCTTCCACCGGCGGGCCTGGCAGGGTCTGCGGCACGCCACCGGGACGATGGACAGCCTGGTCAGCCTCGGCATCATCGCCTCGGCGGGCTGGTCGGCGTACGCGCTGCTGTTCGGCGGCGCGGGCGAGCCGGGGATGCGGATGCCGTTCTCGCTGACCGCGGCGCCCGGCGAAGGCGCGCACGTCTATCTCGAAGCGGCGGTCGGGGTACCGCTGTTCGTGCTGTGCGGGCGCTGGCTGGAGGGCCGGGTCCGGGACCGGACCGGGTCGGCGCTGCGGGCGCTGGCCGAGCTCGGGGCCAAGGACGTCAGCGTGCTGGAGGACGGTCGCGAGCGCCGGATCCCGGTCGAACAGCTGCTGCCGGGACAGGAGTTCGTGGTCCGGCCGGGTGAGAAGGTGGCCACCGACGGGGTGGTGACCGAGGGCGGCTCCGCGCTGGACCTCTCGCTGCTGACCGGCGAGAGCATGCCGGTCGAGGTCGGTCCGGGAGACCGGGTGACCGGCGCGACCCTGAACGTCGGCGGCCGGCTGCTGGTCCGCGCCACCGAGGTCGGCCGGGACACCCAACTCGCCCGGATCACCGCCCTGGTGGCGGACGCCCAGACCGGCAAGGCCCGGGCGCAGCGGCTGGCCGACACCGTCGCCGGGGTGTTCGTGCCGTGCGCGCTGGCGGTCGCGGTCTGCGTGCTCGGCTTCTGGCTGGGCGCCGGGGCCGCGCCGTCGGCGGCGGTCACCGCGGCCGTCGCGGTCCTGGTGGTGGCCTGCCCGTGCGCGCTCGGCCTCGCCACCCCGACCGCGCTGCTCGCCGCGACCGGGCGCGGCGCCGAACTCGGCGTCCTGGTCCGCGGACCGGAGGCGCTGGAGAGCCTGCGGCGGATCGACACCGTGGTGCTCGACAAGACCGGCACCCTGACCAGCGGCCGGATGGAGCTGCTGGCGGCCCACACCGCACCCGGCGCCGACCCGGACACCGTGCTGCGGCGGGCCGGTGCGCTGGAGGACCACTCCGAGCACCCGGTCGGCCGGGCGGTCGCCGCGGCCGCCCGCCGGCGCTGCGGCGAGACGCTGCCGCCGGTCCGCGGATTCACCGCCGAGCCCGGAACCGGGGTGAGCGGCGAGGTCGACGGCGTCGCCGTCCGGGTGGTGCGCCCGGGCGCGGCGGGGCCGCTGCCCGCCGTGCTCGCCACCGCGCTCACGGCCGCCGAGAACGACGGCCGAACCGCCGTCGTGGTGGAGCTGGCGGGCGAGCCGGCCGCGCTGCTGGTGGTCGGCGACAGCCTGCGGCCCGGCAGCTACCGCACCGTGCACCGGCTGCGCGCGATCGGCCTGACCCCGGTGCTGGCCACCGGCGACGGGCCGGGCGCGGCCCGCGCGGTCGCCGAGCACCTGGGCATCGCCGAGGTGCACTCCGGCGCCTCACCCGAGCGCAAGGCCGAACTGGTCGCCGAACTGCGGGCGGCCGGCCGGACGGTCGCGGTGGTCGGCGACGGCGTCAACGACGCCGTGGCGCTGGCCGCCGCCGACCTCGGGGTCGCGCTCGGCACCGGGACCGACGCGGCGATCGGGGCCGCCGGGCTGACCCTGGTCCGCGGCGAGATCGAGACCGTGGTCGACGCGGTCCTGCTGGCCCGGCGCACCCTGGCGACCGTCCGGGCCAACCTGTGCTGGGCGTTCGGCTACAACGCGGTGCTCATCCCGCTGGCCGCCGTCGGCCTGCTCAACCCGATGCTGGCGGGCCTGGCGATGTCGGTCAGCTCGGTCCTGGTGGTGGGCAACAGCCTGCGGCTGCGCACCTGGAGCCCGGCACCGGTCCGGTTGGGCCGCCCGTCGCGCCCGGCACGCCCGTCGCGCGCGTCGCGTCCTTCGCGCCCGGTCCGGGCGGAGGTGGACCGGTGAGGATATCCGGGCGCGCGCTGCCCGTCGCCGCGCCGGTCGGGGCCGCCGCCGTCACGCTGCTGGTGCTCGGCGGCTGGGTGACGGCCGGTGCGGCCGGGCGGGCCGGGCCGGTGCAGGTCGAGCCCGGCTGGGTGCTGGTCCCGGCCGGAGCCGGACCGGTGGCCACCGCGGCCTTCTTCACCGTCCGCAACCCCGGGGACGTCCCGGACGAACTGATCGGCGCCACTACGGCGGTCGCCGAGCGGGTGACGCTGAGCCGCCACGAGCACCGGGGCGGTGGCGCCCGTCCGGCCGGGACGGCGTCGCTGCCAGTCCCGGCGCGCGGCGCGCTGACCATGGACCTGATGAGCGCCGACCTGGTGCTCGTCCGGCCCGAACCGCTCACCCCGGGCCGCCGGGTCGAGTTCCGGCTGCGGTTCCGGCGCAGCGGCGAGCTGCGGGTGACGGCCGTCGCCGTGACCCCGCAACAGCTCACCGGTCTGCTCGAGGCGGGCGCTTCGAGCACGCCGGGCGTTTCGGGTGCTTTGGGCGCGGCGGGTGCGGCGGGTAGGGCGGGCGCGTCGCGTACGGCGGGTGCGTCGGGTGCTCCGGCCGGGGCGGGGGCGGGGGCGGCGGCGGGCGGGTGACCGGCGCCTCCTGAGCGGTCGCCGGGGTTCCGGAAGAAATCCGCCACCTGTTCGGAACTCTTCCGCCCCGGCGTCCGACTGGTGTGACGGGTGCCGTGGATCCGCGGCACCCGTCACGACGGGGAGGGCGGTCCATGCCGACATGCGGCGGAGTGTCATGACCGGCGGGCCGACCCGGCCGGCGCCCGCAGGCGTCCGGCCCGACAACTGGCCGCTGGTCGGACTGGCCGGTCTGCTCGCGTTCACCGCGATGCTCGACCTGAACATCGTCACCGTCGCGGTGCCCGGCATCGCCGACGGTCTCGGGGTCCCGCCCCAGATCGCCCAGTGGGCCGGACTCGGCTACCAACTCCCGGTCGTGGCACTGCTGTTGCCGATCGGCGGCTGGCTGGACGGCGCCACCGCCCGACCCGCGCTGCTCGGCTCGCTGACCGGGTTCGCGCTCTGCTCGGCGGCGGCCGCGGCAGCGCCCGGCGCGCCCTGGCTGATCGCCGCGCGTGGCGTCCAGGGCTGCTTCGCCGCCGTGCTGTTCGTGCTGATGCCGGTCCTGGCCGCCACCGCGGTCCGGCCGCAGCTGCGGGCCCGGGCGATGAGCGTACCGGCCACCCTCGGCCCGCTCGGCGCCGTGATCGGGCCGGCGGTCGGCGGGCTGCTGCTCGACCACCTCGGCTGGCGCTGGGTGTTCCTGGTCAAACTCCCGCTGTGCGCCGCCGGGTTGGTCCTCGGTCACCGCTACCTCGGGCGCGGCGGCCGGCTGCCCCGCCCGGGCCGCCGCGCGGTCGCCGACGCCGCACTGATCGGCGCCGCCGTCGGCGCCGTGCTGCTCGCCCTCACCGCGGCGCCCGGCGCACCGGGGTGGCTGCTGCTCGCGCTCGTGGCCGTCCCGTGCGTCGCCGGGTGGCTGCGCGGCCCCGGCGGCCGGACGGTCGCCGCGGTGCTGCGCGATTCGGGCAGCTCACCCGTCAACGCGGCCGTGCTCGCGCTGGCCGCGGGCTTCGCCGCGATGCACTACCTGATCGCCCTGCACCTCCAGCGCGACGAAGGTCTCGGCGCCACCGCCACCGGTCTGACCGTGCTGGCCTTCCCGGCCGCCATGGGACTGGCCGGGCCGCTCGGCGGCCGCCTCGCCGACCGTTTCGGCACCCGGCCCACCGCCACCGCGGGCGCCGCCCTCACGGCGCTCGGCCTGCTGCTGCTCGTGCCGCTCGACGACCACTGGCCGACCGGCTCGATCGCCTGGCGCCTTGCCCTGGCCGGATTCGGCATGGGCCTGTACGGCGGTCCCAGCCAGGCCCTGGTCATGGCGAGCGCGCCAGCGGGCCGGACGGCCACCGCCGGCTCCGCCGTCCAGCTCGCCCGCTCGCTCGGCTTCGCCCTCGGCCCGGCGCTCGCCACCGCGGCCTGGGGCCTGGCGGGCCGGGGGGACACGGGCATCCGTACCGGCCTGGCCGCGGCGGCCCTGGCGGGCTGCGTCGCGGTACCGCTGCTGGCCCGCAGCACCCGTCCCCGACCCGCGGCACCCGCTGCGCGGGACGACGTCCGGGTGCAGGACATTGAGGTGCAGGACGTTGGGCCGCAGGGCGGAGCAGGTCGGCCAGGTGCCGTAGGCGGTGGCGTTGCGGAGCCCGCCCTCGTGGCGGAGTACGCCGCCGCGGCGCAACTTGGGGCGGCGCACCCTGAACCCGCCGCGCGGCCCGCGGCCGTTGCCTCGCCTGCGGTCGACCTACCCGGGGCTGCCACGCCAACGGCAGCGCGGCCCGGGGGCGTCGGTCTGCCCGGCGCTGCCACGCCAACGGCAGCGCGGCTCGGGACTGTTGCCTCGCCTGACGTCGGCCCACCCGGGGATGCCACGCCAACGGCAGCGCGGCCCGGGGGCGTCGGTCTGCCCGGCGCTGCCACGCCAACGGCAGCGCGGCCCGCGGCTGTTGCCTCGCCTGACGTCGGCCCACCCGGGGTTGTCACGCGAGCCGCCGCCCGGACCAGAGATCCCGTCTCGCCCGCCGGCGGTCCACCCCGATCTGACACGTCAATTGCCGCGCAGCCCAGTGGCGTTGTCCCGCCCGCCGTCGGCCAGCCCGCCGTCGGCCCGCCCGGGATGGCCGCCTCCACGCCAACCGGCGCCTCGCCGACCGCCGCGCAGCCGACCGTCGCTGCGCCGGGCGGGGAACCGCCGCCGGGGCTCAGACCTTCCGGCGGCTGACCGTCGCGCCCCCGCCGCTGCCCCGCGGCGCCGCGCCGTACCCCTCCCCGTCCCGTCTCGTCCCGTCTTCCCCCGCAGAAGGGAATCCCCCGCATGTGCGGAATCACCGGCTGGGTGTCGTTCCACCAGGACCTCACCCCGCACGCCCGGGTCATCGAGGCGATGACCGCCACCCTGGCCCGCCGCGGCCCCGACGCCGGCGGCTGCTGGCTCGGCCCGCACGCCGCGCTCGGCCACCGCCGGCTCTCCGTGATCGACCTGGTCGGCGGCGTCCAGCCGATGGCCGACCGTCCGGAGCAGCCGGCCGCCGTCCTGAGCTTCAGCGGCGAGGTCTACAACCACCACCAGCTGCGCGCCGAACTCCGGCGCCTCGGACACGAGTTCCGCACCCGCAGCGACACCGAGACGGTGCTGCGCGGCTATCTGCAGTGGGGCGATGCGGTGGTCGACCGGCTGGAGGGCATGTACGCCTTCGCGATCTGGGACGCCCGCCGCGAACGGCTGCTGCTGGTCCGCGACCGGCTCGGGGTCAAGCCGCTGTACTGGGCGCGGGTGGACGGCGGCCTGGCGTTCGGATCCGAGCCCAAGGCGCTGTTCGCCCACCCCGAGATCACCCCGCGGGTCGACGCCGACGGCCTGCGCGAGGCGTACAGCCTGCTGTTCAACACCGGTCCGACGCTGTGGTCGGGCGTCCGCGAGATCCCGCCCGGCGGCCTGCTCACCCTGGACCGCTCGGGCCTGCGCGAGCAGCTGTACTGGCAGCTCACCGCCCGGCCGCACGAGGACGACCGGCAGACCACCGTCGAGCGGATCGGCTCGCTGGTCAACCGGACCGCCCGGGCCCAGCTGGAGGCCGACGTCCCGCTGTGCAGCCTGCTCTCCGGCGGCATCGACTCCACCGTCCTCACCGCTCTGGTCGCCGACGAACTGCGGCTCTCCGAGGGAGCCGGGGCGCGGCTGCGCTCGTACGCGGTGGACTACAGCGACCAGGCCGAGCAGTTCACCGGCGACGTGCTGCGCACCGGCCACGACACCCCGTTCGCGGCCGAGGCCGGTGCCTTCATCGGCACCGACCACTCCACCGTGGTGCTCGACCCGCGCAGTCTGCTGGACCCCGGGCACCGGCGGGCGGTGGTCGAGTGCCGGGACTCCCCGATCGGCGTCGGCGACATGGACACCTCGCTGTACCTGCTGTTCGGGCGGATCCGTGAGCACTCGACGGTGGCGCTGTCCGGCGAGGCCGCCGACGAGGTCTTCGCCGGGTACCCCTGGTTCCACACCCCGGCCGCCGTCGGGGCGACCACCTTCCCCTGGCTGCTGGTCACCGGCGACGAGGCCGCCATGCCGCTCGAGCCCGACCTGGCGGCCACCCTGCGGATCGCCGAGTTCCGCGCCGACACCTACCGGGACGCCCTGGCCGCCGTCCCGCACCTGGACGGCGAGAGCGCCACCGAGCACCGGCAACGCGAGCTCCAGCACCTCTCGCTGACCCGCTGGCTTCGCCAACTCCTGCACCGGAAGGACCGGTTGAGCATGGCGCAGGGCCTGGAGGTGCGGGTGCCGTACTGCGACCACCGGCTGGTCGAGTACGCCTTCAACACGCCGTTCGCGCTGAAGAGCTTCGACGGCCGGGAGAAGAGCCTGCTGCGCGCCGCCGCTGCCGGGCTCGCCCCGCACTCGGTGCTGCACCGGCCCAAGAACCACTACCCGGCCACCCATCACCCCGACTACAACAGCGGTCTGCAGGCGATGGCCCGCGAGGCCCTGGACGCGCACGGCGGCCGGGTCCGCGAGATCGCCGACGGGGCCGTGATCAAGACCACCCTGGACACCCCGCCGGACCGGCTCAGCTGGGGCCACCGGCTGCGCCTGGAGCGCGTGGTCGACCTCGCGCTCTGGCTGGACCACCACGATCCACACCTGGCGATCTGACCCTTTCCGTCCCCCCACCGGGAGCCCACCAGTCATGACCGACCCCACCGAGCCGACGGGCGGCTGCCCGTTCGGCCATGACACCCCCACCGCGGCCGAACCCGTGCCGCTGCTCGGCGACGCGGCCGAACCCGTGCCGCTGTTCGGCGAGGAGTACAAGCGCGACCCGTACCCGCTGTACGACCGGCTGCGGCAGGCCGGCGCGGTCCACCGGGTACGGTTCCCCAGCGGCATCGCGGCCTGGCTGGTGACCGGCTACCAGGCCGCCCACCGGACCCTGAACGATCCCCGCCTGGGCAAGAACCACCGTCTGGGCAACGAGAACTGGCGCCGACTGGCGTCGATCATGCCGGAGCCCCAGCACTCCAGGCTCCAGGTGCACCTGCTGCACCAGGACCCGCCCAAGCACACCGAGATGCGCCGACTGGTCCTGGACGCCTTCGCGCCGCGCCGGATCGACTCGCTGCGGCCGCGCCTGCAGCAGGTCGCCGACGAGCTGGTGGACGCACTGCCCACCGAGGGCGGCGCCGACCTGGTGCAGGGCTTCGCGGCCCAATTCCCGTTCCGGGTGCTCGCCGAAGTCATCGGCCTGCCGGTGCACTTGGCCCGGCGCTTCGACCGGGACTGGGGCAAGGTGGTGCAGCCCGTCGGGCCGCAGGACCCGGGCCGCCCGGCCTACGAGGGGCGGCTGCGCGGACTGCAGACGTACATCGCCGACGTCGTCGCGGACAAGCGCGGCGAGCCGTCGGACGACCTGCTCGCCCGGCTGGTCGCCGCCCAGGACGACGGGCAGCTCACCAAGGAGGAACTGGACTCCATGGTCTTCCAGTTGCTGGTGGCCGGACAGGAGCCGGTCACCAACCAGATCAGCACCATGCTGGTCACCCTGCTGCGCCACCCGGGCCAGCTGGCCAGGCTGCGCGACGACCCCGCGCTGCTGCCCCGCGCGGTCGAGGAACTCCTGCGCCACGACGCCGCGTTCGAGCTGACCACTTGGCGGTTCTTCGCCGCGGACAGCGAGCTGTACGGCACCCGGATCCCGGCCGGCGACTCGGTGATCGTCTCGCTCTGCGCGGCCAACCGGGACGGTGAGCAGTTCCCCGATCCCGACACGCTCGACTTCGACCGCACCCCCAACGCCCACCTGGCGTTCGGCCACGGCATCCACTTCTGCCCCGGCGCGGCGCTGGCCCGGGCCGAGCTGCAGATCGCCCTCGGCACGCTGCTGGCGAGGCTGCCGGGACTGCGGCTCGCGGTCGGGGAGTCCGAGCTGCGATGGATCCCCGCCGTCCTCGCCCGCGGTGTCGACCGGCTGCCGGTCCACTACGACCGGCGCGGCTGAACACCCCGCACCCCCGGACCCGTACCCCCGCACCCGTACCCGCACCCGTACCCCTGCGCTCCCGTACCCCTGCGCTCCCGCAGCTCGCCCGCCCGCAGCACACCCGCCCGTCCACCGCCGCCGCGCCCGGCGCTCCCGCGCCGAGGCGCCGTCCCGTCATGCCCTCGTGGAGGACCGCATGCCGTCAACCGCCGCACTCGCCCCGCTGCCGACCGGCCATCCGGCCGTCGAACGCGTCAGCACCGAGATCCTGGAACTGCTGCTGCCCCACCGCCGGGCCGCCGACCCGGACACCGCCGCGCCGCCGGGCGCCTTCCCGGTCCAACTGGGCCGGCTGGCCGCCTTCGTGGCCGCGGGTGAGCCGGTCGCGTTCACGCTGCCCGGCTTCCCCTGCAAGTCACCCAACACCCGCAAGGTGCTCGGCCACCTGCCCGACGAGGGCGAACGGCTGGCGCTCGGCTTCCTCGACCGGCTGTGCGAGCGGATCGCCGCGGTGTACTCGCCGGGCGCCCGGGTGCTGATCTGCTCCGACGGCCATGTCTTCGGCGACCTGATCCGGGTCCCCGACGAGCACATCGACGCGTACTCCGACGGGTTGACCGCGATGATCGCACGGGAGGGTTTCGGCCGCCTGGGCACCTTCGACCTGCGTGACGTCCTCGGCGACCTGCCGTACGACGACAAGCGGGCGCTGGTCCACGCCCGGTTCGCACCGACCCTGGAGGAACTGCGGGCCGAGGTGCGGTCCGACGAGCAGACGGCCGCCCTCTACCGGGGGATCACCCGGTTCCTGGTCGACGACACCGCCGGCTTCACCGGCACCAGATCCGCTCTCCAGCGCGAGTGCCGCCGGCGGGCGTACGGCGTGATCCAGCGCAGCCGCGCCTGGGGCACCCTGATCGCCGAGCACCACCCCCGGTCGGTCCGGCTGTCCATCCACCCGCAGCCGGTCGGCGCCGGGAAGTTCGGCATCCGGCTGCTCGAACACCGGGACGTGTGGGCCACGCCCTGGCACACCGCGGTCCTGCACCGGCCGGACGGCGGGTGGGAGCTGATGCACCGGGCGGAGGCGGCGCTGATCGGCACTCTCGTCCACCGCGACGGCCGGCCGAGCCACTTCGAGGCCGCGGCCGTCGCCGGGTAGCCCGCGCGGGGGCGGGGCCCACGCGCCTCCCCGCCCCCCCGCCCGGCCCGCCCCCGCCCGGCCCGCCGCTCAGGCCCCGGCGGCCACCGTGCCACCGCCCACGGCGCGACCGCCCGCCACGGCACCGCCCGCCGCTGCACCGCCCGCCGGTGCGTCCGCACCGGCCGGGCTCCGGTGGTCGAAGGCGATCAGCGGGTCGCCGGTGAGCGGGTGGTCGACCACCGCGGCCCGGACCCCGAACACCTCGGCGAGCAGCGCCGGGGTCAGCACCTCGCGCGGCGGCCCGGAGGCGACCAGCGACCCCCGGTGGAGCACGTGCAGCCGGTCGCAGACCGAGGCCGCCGCGTTCAGGTCGTGCAGCGCGACCAGGGTGGTCACGGCCTGGGCGCGCAGCAGCGCCAGCAGTTCGACCTGGTGCCGGACGTCGAGGTGGTTGGTCGGCTCGTCCAGCACCAGCACGTCCGGCTCCTGCGCCAGCGCCCTGGCCAGCAGGGCCCGCTGCCGCTCCCCGCCCGAGAGCTGCGAGAACGGCCGGTCGGCGTGGTCGAGCATCCCGGTACGGGCCAGGCCGGCGGCGACGGCGGCGCGGTCCTGTGCGCTCTCGGCGGCGAAGGCCCGCTGGTACGGGATCCGGCCGAGCGCCACCACCTGGGCGACCGTCAGCTCGAAGTCCCCGCCGCGCTCCTGCGGCAGTGCCGCGATGTGCCGGGCGGAGGCGGCGGGGGAGAGCCGGGCCAGGTCGCGGTCGTCGAGCAGCACTCGGCCGGCGCTCGGCGCCAGGTACCGGTAGACGGTCCGCAGCAGGGTGGACTTGCCGCTGCCGTTCGGGCCGACCAGACCGGCGATCTCGCCCTTCTCGGCGACCAGGTGGACACCGGCCACCACGGCCCGTCCGGCGAGGGTGATGTGCAGGTCCTCCAGGGCGATCCTCAACTGCGCTCCAGTCGTCGGTCGAGCAGGTACAGCAGCGCCGGCGCGCCGACCAGCGCGGTGACCACGCCGACCGGCAGCTCCTGGGTGTCCAGGGCGGTCCGGGCCACCGTGTCCACCACCACCAGCAGTACGGCGCCGGTCAGGGCGGACAGCGGCAGCAGCCGGCGGTGGTCGCCGCCGCACACCAGCCGGCAGACGTGCGGGACCATCAGCCCGACGAACCCGATCGCGCCCGAGACGGCGACCAGGACCCCGGTCAGCACACTGGTGGTGGCGAACAGCTCACGGCGCAGCCGGGTGACCGGGACGCCGACGCCGGCGGCGGTCTCGTCGCCCATCAGCAGGGCGTTCAGGCCGCGGGCGCGGGCCTGCAGCACGGCCAGGCCGCCGAGGACGGCCGCGGCGGGCAGCGCGAGCTGCGCCCAGGTCGCGCCGCTGAGGCTGCCCATCAGCCAGAACAGCACGCCCCTGGTCCGCTGCTGGTCGCCGGCCTGCAGCACCAGGTAGCTGGTGAACCCGGACAGGAACTGGCCGATCCCGACGCCCGCCAGCACCAGCCGCAGCGGGGCGAAGCCGCCGCCGCGCCGGGCCAGCGTCCAGACCAGGGCGAGTGCGGCCAGGGCGCCCAGGAAGGCCGCGCCGGACACGCCGACTCCGGCCGCCAGGCCGCCGGCCCCGCCGAGGACCAGGACGGCGACGGCGCCGAGCGAGGCGCCGGAGGAGATCCCGAGCAGGTACGGGTCGGCGAGCGGGTTGCGGACCAGGGCCTGGACGGCGGCGCCGACCAGGCCGAGTCCGGCGCCGACCAGCGCGGCGAGCAGGGCACGCGGGACGCGCAGCTGCCAGACGATCAGGTCGCGGCTGCCGGGCAGCGGCGGCCGCCCGGTGAGCCGCCGGCCGATCACCGACCACACCTCGGCGGGCGGGATGTCGACGGCGCCGAGCGAGACGGCGGCGGTGAGCGCGGCGGCCAGTGCCAGGGCGAGGCCGACGGCGGCCCACCCGGCCGGCACCCGGCGGGGCGCGCGGCCGGACCCGCCGTCCCCGGTCCGGCCGACCGGGGACGTGCGCCGCGGGGACGTGCGCCGCGGGAATGAGCGCCGCGGGGAGGTGACGGCCACTCAGTGCCCGGCCTTCACCAGGTCGGGGTGGACGGTGGCGGCGATCTGCTGCACGGTGTCGGCGTTGCGGGTGCCGGCGATGGTGGTGGCCTCGGAGCCGATCCGCAGGAAGTGGCCCTGCTGGACGGCGGCGAGGCCCTTGGTGGCGGGGAAGTCGCGCAGGAACTTCTCCGCCTCGTCGTACGCGGCGGTGGTGGCCGCCGCGCTGCCGCGGTCGCGGACGGCGAGCTGGATCCAGTCGGGGTTCCTGGCCACCACGTCCTCCCAGCTGACGGGCCGGAAGTCGCTGTCGCAGTCGGCGAACACGTTGCGGGCGCCGGCCAGGGTGATCACGGCGTTGCCGACCTGCCGGCCGCAGAGCGCGACGGGCTGCTTGGTGCCCGCGTCGAAGTCGAAGAAGAAGTAGCCGGGCCGCTGACCGGCGGGCAGGTCCTTCAGGGCGGCCGTGACGGCGCCGGTGCGGCTCTCCATCGCGGCGACGAGTTCCCCGGCCCTGGCGGCCGTGCCGGTGATCGCGCCGAGCCGCTGGATGTCCTGTTCGACGGCGGCGAGGTCGGTGGCCGGGCCCTTGGCGTCGGCGGCGCACGCGGTGGACAGCAGGTAGACGTGGCGGATGCCGGCGGCGGTCAGCTCGGCCTCGGTGGGGGCGGCGCCGGTGTCGCCCATCGCGGCCATCGGGCCGAAGGCGTCGACGTAGGTGTCGGCGCCGGAGCCGAGCAGCTTCTCCTTGGCGATGACCGTCTCGCCGAGCACGGGGACCTTGGCGCCCTGCTCGGCGACGGCGGCGGGCAGGGTGCCCTTGCCGGGCGGGAAACCGGTGCCGATCACCCGGTCCCCGGCGCCGAGTTGCAGCAGCAGTTCGAGCGCGGAGCCGTTGCTGGTGACGATCCGGCGGGCGGGGGTGGGGAAGGCGGTGCGGTGGCCCGTGCAGTCGGCGATCTCGGCCGGGGTGGTGAGGGTCGCGGCGCCGTTCGCCCCGGGTGCGGCCTCGCTGCCGCTGCCACCTCCCTGGCTGCTGCCGCAGGCGGTGGCGGCGAGCAGCGCGGCGGCCGCCGCGATGCCGCACAGTACGCGAGAACGCATCGGGACTCTCCTGATCTCCGGGGAGGACGGGCTCGCAGCTGCGGGCCCGGGACCAGGTAGTCGCGCGGATCGGGGCAGGAGTTCCCGCCGGTGGCGAAACGTGTCGCCGGGGAGCGAGGGGGCGCTCCCCGGCGACACGCCGCGAGGCCGGCGGGGCGGTGGGCGGGTGGGTCGGTGGGTCAGGCGGCCTGGCCGACCGCGCCGGGCCGGCGGCGGTAGACGTAGACCGCGGAGGCGGCGACCGACAGCAGCGCGGAGCCGCCGAGCACCAGCGAGCCGGCCGATCCGCCGGACAGCGGGGCCGCGCCGGCGCCCTGTGCGGCGGCGGCCTGGTGGTCGCCGCCGTGGCCCTGGTGGTCGACGGTCGAGCGGCTGTAGCCGGCCGCGATCTGCTGCTCGGACGGCGCCTGCGGGGCGGCGAGCGGCTGGGCCCCGGCGGCCGCGGCGCCCTGGCCGTACACCACGTCGGAGCAGCCGTAGAACGCCTCGGGACTGTCGGTGCGCTGCCAGACCAGGTACAGCAGCTGGCGGCCGGTGCGGGCGGGCAGGGTGCCGCTGAAGGTGTAGTACCCGTTGGTGGCGGTGCGGGCGGTCGGGTACTGGACGACCGGGTTGGCCAGGTCGAGGTCCGACCACTTGAGCGGCTTGGTCGGGTCGTAGCCCTGCTTGGTGATGTACAGCGTCATGCCGCCCTGGTGGGGCGCGGTCACCCGGAAGTTGAAGGTGAACGACCCGGCCTGCACGCCGGTGGCGGGCCAGTCGGTGCGGGCCATGTCGAGCGCCTTGTACTTGTCGCGGTTGGCGGAGCAGAGCTTGCCGTCCGGGATGATCTGCTGGCTCTGGCCGTTCGCGTTGGCGATGTTGACCTCGTTCCAGTCGTACAGCGGCTGGGTGCCGCTCATCGCGACGAGGTCCTTGCACACCTGGGACTGCGGGTGTTCGGGGCCTTCGGCGTAGCAGGACGCGACCCTGCTCACGGGGCCGTACAGCGAGCCGTGGGCGCTCGCGGTGCCGGTCGCCAGGGCGGCCGTCAGCAGGACGGTCGCGCCGACGACACCCGGGGCCAGCAGGCGGCGGGTTACGGACATGGGGGATCTCCTCGACGGTACTTCGGGCCTGCTGTGGGGGACGGGCACGTCTGCCCGGGGCCCGGGGAGCGACCCCGGGGCAAGGCGTGGCGCGGACCCGGCGCGCGGCCTCGGTCGAGCGTATGATTGGTCTGGACCAGATGGCAAGAGCCGTAACCTTAAGGCAAGTTGACGAATCATCTGGCAAGCCTCCGGGGTGGGAACGCAGCGGCCCGGGCGGCCCTCTGTGCCGGGAGGGCCCCCCGGGCCGTGGGTGCTGCGGGGTGCTACGGGGTTACTGCGCGGTGCTGCCGGGTGCTGCGGGTGCCGGTCAGGCGGGGACCTTCTCGGTGCCGGCCGCCTCGGGAGCCTGATCGGCGGCGTCGGCGTCACCGTGCGGCCTGGCGTGCTCGGGCAGCAGGAAGATCGCGCCGAACACCACGGCCAGCATGGCGATCTCGACCCACAGGGTGACCTGCTCGGCGTGCACGAAGCTGGCGCCCTTGATCTGCTCGAAGAAGACCGTGCCGAGGATCGCGGTGCCGAGCGCGGCGCCGAGCTGCTGGATGGAGGTGAGGGTGCCGGAGGCCGAACCGGTCTCGTGCGGCTCCACCGAGGCGAGCACGGTGTCGAAGAACGGTGCCATCACGAAGCCCATGCCGAGACCGGTGACGGCCAGCGCCGGGGCCAGCTGCCACGGCGTCACGTCGCTGCCGGCCAGCTGGAGGGTGAGGATCACCCCGCCGACGCCCAGGGCCATCACGATCAGCCCGCCGTGCATCACCTTGCGGCCGAACTTCAGCAGCGCCTGCGAGCTGACGAAGGCGATCACCATGCCGATCGAGGACGGGATCCCGGCGAGACCCGCCTTGAACGGCGAGTAGTGCAGGCCGATCTGGGTGTACAGGCTGAAGGTGAGCCAGAAGCCGGTCATCGCGGAGAAGAACGCCAGGCCCAGCACCATGCCGCCGCTGAACCCGCGCTTGCGGAACAGGCTCGGCTCGACCAGCGGGTCACCGCCGCTGCGGCTCTTGCGGGCCTCGTACCAGGCGAACAGGCCGAACACCGCGATGGAGAGCCCGATCAGCGCGAACGCCCAGGCCGGCCAGTCGTGCTCGCGGCCCTGGACCAGCGGGAAGACGATCAGTGCGGAGCCGAGCGCCGCCAGCAGTGCGCCGAGCAGGTCGAGCTTGACGGTGCGGGCGCTCTTCCACTCCGGCAGGAAGGCCAGGCCGCCGACGACGGCGAACAGGCCGAGCGGGATGTTGATCAGGAAGATCATGCGCCAGCCGGAGCCCCACAGGTCGGCGTCGACCAGCCAGCCGGCCAGGATCGGCCCGCCGACCGTGGACAGGCCCATCACCGGGCCGAACATGCCGAACGCGGCGGCCTGCTCCTTCTCGGAGAAGATCTCCTTGAGGATGCCCAGGCCCTGCGGCAGCATCACGGCCCCGAGCAGCCCCTGGAACACCCGGGCCGCGACCAGCTGGCCGGGCTCCTGGGCGAGGCCGCAGGCGACCGAGCCGAGGGTGAAGCCGACGGCGCCGATCAGGTACATCCGGCGGCGGCCGAAGATGTCGCCGAGCCGCCCGCCGGTGATCAGGCCGAGCGCCATGGCGAGGGTGTAGCCGGCGCCGAGCCACTGGATGGTGGTCTCGCCGCCGCCGATGTCGGCGCGGATCGCCGGGGCGGCGATGTTGGTCACGAGGGAGTCCAGGAGGTCCATGACCTCGGCGGCGAGAATGACGAACAGCGCCGCCCATCGCCATCTGTACGGGGACGGGGACTCGGTCATCGAAGGCTCCTGTGGGGTGCTGCGACACTGGTTGACGAACACTGTTCTACCTATCGACCGCTGTTCTGTCAACACGGTGTTCGCCTGGCGAACGATGTTCCCCGGCCGTTCGTGGGGCCGTCTGGGGAACGGCGTTCGCTGCGGGTACGATGTTCGCCGGGGGAACATTCGACGATCACTTCGATGTCGCGAAAGCAGGTGGCGCATGACCGCGCAGATGCCCCCGGTCCCCTGGCACAAGGCGCGCAAGGCCGAGGCCCGGCAGCCGCTCAGCCAGGCGGCGATCGTCGAGACCGGGATCCGGATCCTCGACGCCGAGGGGCTCTCCGGCGTCACCATGCGGCGGATCGCCCAGGACCTGGACACCGGGCCGGCGTCGCTGTACGCGCACGTCTCCAACAAGGACGAGCTCTGCGAGCTGATGCTGGAGCGGATCGCCGGCGAGATCGAGCTGCCCGAGCTGCCCGACCCGGCGCACTGGAAGGAGCAGGTCAAGGAGATCTGCCTGAACGCCCAGCGGGTCTACACCTCGCACCGGGACATCGCCCTGGTCTCGCTCGGCTCGATCCCGGTCGGCGAGAACCAGCTGCGGATCGCCGAGTTCATGCTCGACGTGATGCTCCAGGCGGGCATCCCGCCGCAGGTCGCCAGCTGGGCGCTGGACGGCCTCGGCCAGCTGATCGACTCCGACGCCTACGAGGCCTGCGCCTACACCGACCGCCTCCAGCGCGGCGACGACCTCGACGCCTACTTCACCAGCGTCGAGGAGTACTTCGGCAAGCTCCCCCCGGACCGCTTCCCGCTGATCAGCAGCATGGCGGCGACCATGGTGCAGGGCGACGGGGACGACCGCTTCGCCTTCAAGCTCGACGTCTTCCTGCGCGGGCTGGAGTCCTACGTCGAGCAGTGAGTGCCGGCCGGCCCGTCGCCGCCCGCGGGTGGCGACGGGCGGCGGCGACGGGACCCGCCCGGTCAGCAGCCGCCGCGGATCCGGTGCACGGCCGGGTGCAGGCCGGACAGGATGGTGTCGAACCGGTGCGGCGTGGTGTCGGAGTTGACCCGCAGGCGGTTGATCCGCAGCGGGTCCGGCGGGAGCAGCGCGTCGTGCCGGTGGTTGAACAGGAAGCCCAGCCGGTAGCCGAGTTCGCCGAGCAGCGCCTCGGTGCGGGCGTCCCGGTTGCCGTTCGGATAGGCGAACGCGGTGGGCGGCTCGCCCAGCCACCAGGTCAGCAGCCGGTGCGCCTCGGCGACCTCCTCGCGGGCGGTGGTGTCGGCGCAGCGGTCCAGGCACGGATGGGTGTGGGTGTGGTTGCCGATCTCCACCCCGGCGGTGCGCAGCTCGCCCAGGTCGGCGCGGTCGAGCTGGCGCCGGCGGGGCGCCTGGGTGCGGGCGGTGGCCCGCAGCTCGTGGAGGCTGCGGCGGCGGTCCGCGTCCGGCAGGGTCTTCAGCCGGGCCACCGCGCCCTGTGGCGGGCAGCCCGCCAGCGGGCCCGCGGTGCCGCCCTGGGCGGCCAGGAACGCGGCCTCGGACCACCAGAACGGCTGGTCGGTGCCGATGAGTTCGGTCACCACGAAGGCGGCGGCGGGGATCCGCAGGCGGGTGAGCACGGGCAGGCCGTGGGTGAGCACGCTGTGGTCGCCGTCGTCGAAGGTGACCAGCACGCTGCGCGGCGGCAGCGGCCGCTGCTCGGCGACGCACCGGGCCAGCGTCGCCAGCGAGACCGGGGTCGCGGTGCGGACCAGGCGCTCCATCTGGGCGGCGAAACCGGCCGGGTCGTCGATCCCGTGGTACGCGAGCACCGCCAGCCGCCGGGAGGACAGCGCGCGGAACACCGGCTGGAGCGGCGAGTGGCGCAGCAGCCCGTCGATCCTGCGCCGTCGGGCGTCCCCGTGCGGGGTCGGTGCGGGGCCTGGCGGCGCCGGCGGAATCCCCGGCGTCGCCGGTGCCGGGCGGGCGGACCCCGCCGGTGCGACGGCCGGCACCCCGGTCGCCACGGTGACGGTCGCTCGTGCGGCCGTGTCGGGCTTCGACACGCTTACCCCCTCCGAACTCTGCCGCGTGCAGCACGACAGCGGACCCGCACGCTCTGAAGACTTTTGTACCGCCAAGGTGGCGACTTTAATACCTCTTTGGAAAATATTTCCTGACGCAATATCAACTTGGCGCATCCTGACCGTGCGCTGTGCGTGTCCTGGACAAGGTACTGCGTTCGGGCCGTCCGGACACGGGGGTCCGCGCAGGAGGCCGGAATCGCCCGGGTGGCGCGGCCGGGAGCGCACCCGGGCGCGGGCCCGCCGGGCGTGTCCGGGGGGTCGCGGGACGCGCCGGGCGGGAACTGGCGTTCGGGGGGCGTGACCCGGACGCGCGCGCCGGCCGGGTCTTCGTGTGCGGACCATCACCGGATCCTCACGCCCCGGGCGCGCAATCCCCGGGTCCGCGCGCCCGGCGCTGTGCGGCTCAGCCGAACAGACGCAACCGCTCCACCGCCACCCCCACGCGTACGGTCTGACCCCAGGTTAGCCGTAGCGCGTCCGACTCCACACCGTCCCCGAAAGCCACCAGCTGATCCGACTCGACCGTCAGCGCCAGCCGTTCGCCGTCCGCCAGCAGCCCCTGCACCTGTCCGGTGCCGGTCAGCGGCGACGGCCACGCCTCCCGGACGAACCAGGCCACCGCGGACGCCGTCGGGTCCGGCAGGGCGAGCGTGCTGCGCCGCTCCAGCCAGGCCGAGCGGCACCAGCCGGTCGCACCGGTGCCGGTGCCCACCAGCACCCCGGAGGAGGCCTGCGCCTCCTCCTCGCCGCCGGCCGGCACGAGCCGGTAGCGGGCCGTCTGGTGGCTGGGCTGGCCGAGGTAGATCTCGTTCAGCGCGAGCAGCCGCTGGGTGTCGTCGGCGACCGCCTCGACCATGGTGCGCTCCTCCAGCCGGCCCTCCCCGCCGCGGGCGCCGACGGCGCGCAGGGCGCGGGCGGCGTCCGCCGGGCGGTGCCGGACCAGCACCCCGAGGCCCCGGCCCGGCTCGCTGTCGATGCCCACCACGGGCTGCCCGGACAGGTACTTGGCGGTGTTGGCCACCAGTCCGTCCTGGCCGACCACCACCACGACGTCCTCGGGCGTGAACAGGAAGCGGTCCAGGTCGGCGCGCTCCACCCGGCAGCGCCGCCACTCCAGCGGCACCGCCGCCGCGACCTCGGCCAGCGCGGCCCGGGCCAGGTGGTGGCGCTGCTCCACCTCGTCGGGCGAGCGGCCGCGGGTGGCCAGGAAGAACGCGGCCTGCCCGCGCGAGCCGTGCCGGGCGATCAACTCCTCGTACTCGGTACGGCGGTGGACCAGGACGGCGCGCGGGGCCAGGCTCACCGGTGCTCGCCCCCGGCGGCCGGCGCCTGGCCGAGCCGGGACAGCAGGCCGGTGAGCACGTCCGGGCTGAGCGTGATGCTGTCGATCTTCGGGAGGTGCTCGGCCAGCTTGGTCAGCGCCAGTGCGTGCAGCAGCTCGGGACCGGCCTGCTGGTGGGCGAGCAGCCAGGCCTCCTCGGACGCGGCCCTGGCCTCGCCCAGGACCCGCTCGGAGTCGGCCTGGGCGTCCGCCAGGATCCGGGCGGCCTCGGCCTCGGCGGTGGCGATCCGGGTCCGGCGGGCGGCCTCGGAGTCGGCCCGCACCCGGTCGGCGGCGGCGTTCTGCTCGGCCTGCCGCCGCGCGTTGGCGCCCTGCTGGCCGACCAGTTCCTCCTCCCGGCGGGCCAGTTCGATCTGGTTGGCGAGCTCGTTCTCGGCGATCGCCCGCTCGCGTTCGACGGCCACCGCGCGCCGCTCGTAGGTGGCCCGGTCGGCCTCCTGCTGGACCTGCTCGCGGGCCGGGGTGCGCAGCGCGCGCTCGAGCTCGGCCTCCGGCCGCAGCGCGGTGACCCGGACGGCGATCACGGCCAGCCCGGTCTCGGTGAGCCGCGGGTCGGCGGTCAGCCCGTCGGCGATCTTCTGCCGGACCGGCGTCACACCGGCCGCGAGCGCCTGCGGGAGCGTCAGGCCCGCGATCAGCTCCAGGGCGTGCTGCTGGGCGCTCTCGGTGAGCAGGGTGCCCAGCTGGTCCAGCGGCTCCGCGCGCCAGACGCCGGTGTCGGGGTCGATGCCGAAGTCCACCCGGGTGGCGGCCACGGCCGGGTCGGTGATCCGGTACGTGACGGTGGCCTGCACCGTGAGGTCCTGGAAGTCCGCGGTACGGGCGTGGCAGAGCATCGCCAGCTCCCGGTCGTCGGCCGGCACCTCGGAGATCGCCGCGGTCAGCGGCCGGAACCAGAAGGCCAGGCCGGTGCCCTCGTGGGTGAGCTTCCCGCTGCGCAGGTGGCGGATGTGGGCGGTGGGTGCGGCGCGCAGGTGGCGGAACCCGAAGCGCCTGGTGATGTCGGCCATGGCCGGCCCCCTCTGTGGTCTGTCGCTCTTCTCGTCGGTATGACGATAACTGGCCGAGATCATTATCGTCAACAGGACGAGAAAGGGTGGTGCGGCGGCGGCCCGGGGCATGATGGCGACACCAGCGCTTCGAACCGGGATCCGGGATCCGGGATCCGGGATCCGACGGAGGGTGGACGCGATGACGAAGGACACGGTCAGGGTGGAACGGTCCGGCCCGGTGTGGACGGTGATCCTCTCCCGCCCCGAGGCCCGCAACGCGGTCGACGGACCGACCGCGGCCGCACTGCTGGCGGCGTTCGAGGAGTTCGACGCCGACGACGGGGCCGCCGTGGCGGTGCTCTGGGGCGAGGGCGGCACGTTCTGCGCCGGCGCCGACCTCAAGGCCATCGGCACCCCGGAGGGCAACCGGCTGGCCGCCGACGGCCCCGGCCCGATGGGCCCCACCCGGCTGCGGCTCGGCAAGCCGGTGATCGCGGCGGTGGCCGGGCACGCGGTGGCCGGCGGGCTGGAACTCGCCCTCTGGTGCGACCTGCGGGTGGCCGCCCGGGACGCCGTCCTCGGCGTCTTCTGCCGCCGCTGGGGCGTCCCGCTGATCGACGGCGGCACCGTCCGGCTGCCCCGGCTGATCGGGGCGGGCCGCGCGATGGACCTGATCCTCACCGGCCGCCCGGTCGACGCCGAGGAGGCGTACCGGATCGGCCTCGCCGACCGCCTGGTCCCCTCCGGCACCGAACGGGCCGCCGCCGAGGCGCTCGCCGCCGAGCTGGCCCGCTTCCCGCAGACCTGCCTGCGCCAGGACCGGCTCTCCGTACTCGGCCAGGAGGGCCTCACCGAGACCGCGGCGATGGCCGCCGAGTGGGCCCACGGCCAGGTCTCGCTGGCCGCCGACACCACCGCCGGCGCGGCCCGCTTCGCAGCGGGCGAGGGCCGCCACGGCTCCTTCGCGCCCGCTCCGGACGCCTGACCGGCCGGCACCGTCACAGACCGGGTACCCCGGCCCGCGACGCCCGCCCCCACCCGGTCCGGGAGGTGCGGAGACGTGGCGGTATCCGGTCGCGTGGCGGCTCGGGAGCGGTGGCTGAGCGCGTGGGCGGCGGGTCCGGTCGCTCCTGCCCGCGTCCGGCGGGATCGCGCCGATGTGATGATCCGTCGACTAACGGTCCGCCGTGGTCAGGGCGGACAATGCCGTGACCGGACAGCGACCCCGTACAGGAGCAGCAGCGTGACGACCGGGACCCACACCCCGACCGGGACGACCCCCGCCCCGACGATGCCGGCCGAGGAGTTCGCCCGCGGCCTTCCCAACCACGTGGTCTCCGCAGGCGTGCTGCTCGCGGACCCGGACGGGCGGGTCCTGATGCTCCACCAGGCCCGGCCCTACCCGGGGCACCCCGCCTGGTGGCAGATCCCCGGCGGACTCGCCGACCCCGGGGAGCACCCGCACGGGACCGCCCTGCGCGAGACCCACGAGGAGACCGGCATTCGGCTCGCCGGGGTGCTGCCGCTGCTGGCCGTGGACTACCGGTCGGCAGCGGACGGCTGGCCGCCCGTCATTGACTTCTGCTTCGACGGGGGCCGCGCCGACCCCGGCCCGGTCCGGCTCAGCACCGAGCACGACCGGTACGACTGGCGTACCCCTGAGGAGTGGCAGGCCGTCCTGCAGCCCGCGCAGCGGCACTGGTTCGCCGCGCTGTCCCGCGCCCGCCGCAGCGGGACGGCGCTCTACCTGGTCGACGGCCGGACTGCCTGAGCCGCCCGGCCCCGGCCGGTGCCGCTCCCGCCGGGTCGGTCAGGCGCCGCTCTCCAGGTAGCGCAGGACCGCCAGGACCCGCCGGTGGCCGCCGTCCGCGGCGGGCAGGCCGAGCTTGGTGAAGATGTTGGCAATGTGCTTCTCGACGGCCCGTTCGCTGACCACCAAGCCGGCCGCGATCGACTGGTTGGTGCGCCCCTGCGCCATCAGCGCGAGCACCTCGCGCTCGCGCGGGGTGAGCGCGTCCAGGACGGCGGCCCGGCGGCTCGCGCCGAACAGCTGCGAGACCACCTGCGGGTCGAGCGCGGTGCCGCCCGCCGCGACCCGGGCCAGCGCGTCCACGAACTCGCCGATGTCGACGACCCGTTCCTTCAGCAGGTAGCCCACCCCGGCGCCGCCGTCACCGAGCAACTGCGCGGCGTACCGGGTCTCCACGTACTGGGAGAAGATCAGCACCCCGGTCCCGGGGTGCTCCTGGCGGATCCGCACCGCCGCCCGCAGCCCCTCGTCGGTCCCGGTGGGCGGCATCCGGACGTCCACCACGGCGGCGTCCGGCCGGTGCGCCGCCACCGCCGCGAGCAGCGTCTCGCCGTCCCCGACCGAGGCGACCACCTCCACCCCGCGCATCGCCAGCAGCTGCGCCAGCCCGTCCCGCAGGATCGCGGAGTCCTCGGCGATCACCACCCGCATCCTCGTGCCCCCTCGGATCTGCCCGTCCCGTGCGAGGCCCGCGCCGGTCCTTGGCCGTGCCGTCCCGCGCCGGGCCCGCGGTCAGCACGGCAGGCGGACGGTGACCAGGGTCGGCCCGCCGGCCGGGCTCTCGCAGGTCAGGCTACCGTCGACGGTCCTCGTGCGGGCGCGCAGACCGCTCAGCCCGCTGCCCGCGCCGACCACCGCGCCCCCGCGGCCGTCGTCGCGGACCTCCAGCACCAGCACCCCGGCCCCGCCGTCGCCCGCCTGCCCGCCGCGCACCGTGATCCGCACCTCGCGCGCGGCGCTGTGCTTGACGGCGTTGGCGAGCAGTTCGGCCGCACAGAAGTAGGCGATCGACTCGACCGCGGGGGAGGGGCGGCGGGCCAGATCCACGGTGACCCGGACCGGCAGCGGACAGTCGGCGGCCAGCGTGGCGAGGGCGGTGTCCAGGCCCGCGTCCAGGGCCGGCGGGTGGATGCCCCGGACCAGGTCGCGCAGGTCGGCGACGGCCTGCTTGGCGTTGCCCTGGGCGGTCTCCACGACCGTGAGCAGCTGCTCGTTCCCGGCCCCGGCCAGCAGCAGTTCGCGGACCATGGTCAGCTGCATCCCCAGGCCGACCAGCCGGGCCTGGGTGCCGTCGTGCAGATCCCGCTCGATCCGGCGCAGCGTGGCGGCGGCCTCGTCGACCGCCTGCGCCCGGGTCTCCTCCAGATCGTGGATCCGCCGGTCGGCGGCGTCCGGGCCGAGCAGCGCCCGCAGCACGGCGCGCTGCGGCGCCCCCGCCCAGCGCAGCAGCCACGGCGCGGAGGCGAGCAGGACCAGCCCGACCGCGCACGGCACCAGCCAGCGCGGCCAGCTGTCCCACTCCACCCCGGCCAGGTGCAGCGACACCTGCCGCACCGAGCCGTCGGGCCCCCGGACGGCGGTGTGGTTCCACCGCTTCAGCAGCGGGTGCAGGATCAGCAGCACGCCGTACACGTAGCCGGTCAGCACCGCCAGCAGCGGCCACAGCGCGGTGAACGGCGCGGCCAGCGCGGCGCCGACGGCCCGCCACCCGGCCCGGTCGGTGAGGACGGAGCGCCGCCAGCCGAACGCCCCGGGCGCGCTGAGCCGCAGCGGCGGTTCGACGGCCAGCCCGAGCAGCCGCCGGGCGGCCGCCCGCTGGAGGGCGCCGAGCGCGAGCGCCCCCCGTACGGTCAGGGCGAGCAGCCACGGACCGAGCGGAGTCACCGACAGCAGACCGCCGGCCACCAGCCCGGCCGGGACCAGGACGGCCCCGGCGAGCGCCGTTGGCAGGGCGAGCAGGGCGTGCAGCACCGCGGCGAGGGACCGGCGGCGGAACGGCGCCCTGAGCGCGGCCACCGGCCGGAACGCCGCGGACCCGGCCACAGGAGGGGACATGACGATCACTCTAGATCCCGGTCGGGCGGCCGCCGCCCGTCAGGGAGCGGCCCCGGCCGCCCGGCCCGGCCCGCCGCCGGAACGCCCCTGTCCCGGGCCGGACCCGGGCGATGCGCCCGGTACGTCCGGCACGTGGCACCTCCCGGCCGCAGGCGGGTGGAGGGGTGCAGCGGGCCGCGACGGGGTGAAGCCTGCCCGGCGCGGCGCCGATCCCGCTCGGGCCGCCCGCGCCGGGCCGGGCCCGGTACCGGGGAGGGCGGGCCGGCCATCCGCGCCCCGCGGCCGGCGGCGGTCACAGCTGGTGCACGATCGGGACGGCCACCACCGCGGCGGCCGCCGCGACCGGCAGCGCCAGCAGGGCCGCCCGGCCGGGCCCGATCCGGCGCGGGCCGAGCAGGCCCGCGGCCAGCCGGCCCTGAAGGGCGGTCAGGCCCCGGCCGATCCACGGCATCAGCAGCAGGAAGCCGACACCGCCGACCAGCGCGTGCAGCGCCCACGCCCCGGCGAAGGTCGGGCCGCCCCAGGCGTCGGCGTAGTCGCCGCTGCCCATGCCGAGCAGCGGACGCAGCGGCCAGCCGAGGTTCAGCGGCACCAGCGACCACCCGTAGACGGTGACGGCCAGACCCGCCACCGCCAGCGGCAGGCTCAGCACGGCGTGCGCGAGGGCGGCGAACCGCCCGCCCTGCGGCGGCTCGATCCGGCGGCCCAACAGTCGTGCCACCAGGTCCCGTTGGATCCGGCCGGCCGGGCCGCCGACCAGTGCCAGCGGGATGCAGACCAGGGCGACCGGCAGCGCGGCCAGCAGGTAGCCGGCCTCCCGCCGGGTCCGGGCCGAGAACGGCGTCCGGAGCACCGCGAGGACGACGGAGGAGAAGGGCCTGTCCATGGGAACCACCAGGTGGGCGAGTCGGGGTGTTTCCTCCAGCCTTCCGCCGCGGCCCGCCCGGGACGAGGGTGGCAGCACGGAACCCGGGGGTTCGGTCCACCCCACCCCCCGACCCTGATCCGGGCGCTCCGGACTCGGGGGCGGGGTCATCCCGTAGCCCGGGGGCGGGTCATCCCGTAGGAGGAGAGCCGCCCCCGCCGCCCCCGACCGTGCGGGGTACGGCCAACCGTCCGGCAGGCCGACAGGCTGCGCCGATGCGCCACGGAGGATGGATCCGATCCACGTTCCCCCTTCCGGCAGGAGCCCTCCCGTGACCACGATGACGACCACCACCGCCGCCGCGCGCGCCGTCGGCCTGAACAAGGTCTACGGCGAGGGCGAGACCCGGGTCGTCGCCCTGGACGACGTCAGCGTGGCCTTCGGCCAGGGCGAGTTCACCGCCATCATGGGCCCCTCCGGCTCCGGCAAGTCCACCCTCATGCACTGCATGGCCGGCCTCGACACCGTCACCTCCGGCTCCGCCACCATCGGCGGCACCGAACTCGTCGGCCTCAAGGACAAGCAGCTCACCCGCCTGCGCCGCGACAAGATCGGCTTCATCTTCCAGGCCTTCAACCTGCTCCCCACCCTGACCGCCCTGGAGAACATCACCCTCCCCATGGACATCGCCGGCCGCAAGCCCGACCAGGCCTGGCTGGAACGCGTCGTGGACACCGTCGGCCTCTCCGGCCGCCTCACCCACCGCCCCTCCCAGCTCTCCGGCGGCCAGCAGCAACGCGTCGCCTGCGCCCGCGCCCTCGCCTCCCGCCCCGACATCGTCTTCGCCGACGAACCCACCGGCAACCTCGACTCCCGCTCCGGCGCCGAGATCCTCTCCTTCCTCCGCAACTCCGTCCGCGAACTCGGCCAGACCGTCGTCATGGTCACCCACGACCCCGTCGCCGCCTCCTACGCCGACCGCGTCGTCTTCCTCGCCGACGGCCGCACCGTCGACGAACTCCACCACCCCACCGCCGACACCGTCCTGGACCGGATGCGCCGCTTCGACGCCAAGGGCCGCACCAGCTGACCCCCGGCTGACCACCGGCACCCGTCCATCCCCATCCACCGACCCCAGGACACGGCAACCACCATGTACCGCACCGCACTGCGCAACGTGCTGGCCCACAAGGGCCGACTGCTGATGACCGCCCTCGCCATCATGCTCGGCACCGCCTTCGTCGCCGGCACCATGGTCTTC
>NZ_JBXQQB010000030.1:0-107604 GCF_057220535.1 Kitasatospora sp. NEAU-CNBT7
AGAGCTCGTAACACGATCTTGTGAATCGGTGCAGGTCGGCCGTAACCGGTACGACGATTGAGCTGTTCGTGATGGCGTGAGCACCAAGCCGTGGGCCGTGGATGACGAGTTGTGGGCGATGATCGAGCCGGTCCTGCCGGCCTGGCCCGAGCGGTCACCGGGACCGAAGCCCGTGTCGGACCGGCTCTGCCTGCAGGGCATCCTCTTCATTCTCTACACCGGGATCCCGTGGCAGCAGCTGCCCCTGGAGCTGGGCTTCGGCTCAGGCCAGACATGCTGGCGGCGCCTGGAGCGCTGGCAGGAGGCCGACGTCTTCGACCGGCTGCACCGGATACTGCTCGCCGAGCTCAACGCGGCTGGCGAACTGGACTGGAGCCGCGCGTGCGTGGACGCCTCCCACGTACGCGCGAAAAAAGGGGACCGGCGACGGGCCCGTCGCCGGTCGACCGCCGCAAGACAGGCAGCAAACACCACCTGATCTGTGACGGTGGCGGCACCCCGCTCCACATGATCACCACCGCGGCCAACGTGAACGACGTCACCCAGACCCTCGCCTTGGTGGACGGAGTACCGCCGGTGGCCGGCCGGGTCGGCCATCCCCGCAAGCGCCCCGACGCCCTCCTCGGTGACAAGGGCTACGACAGCAACCCCAACCGGCGCGAACTCCGCAGGCGCGGGATCCTGCCGGTCATCTCCCGCAAGGGGCAGCCCGACATCAAGGGACTTGGCAAGCTCCGCTACGTGGTGGAGCAGACCTTCGCCCTGCTCCACCAGTTCAAGCGACTGGCCATCCGCTGGGAACGACGCCTCGACCTTCACAACGGCCTCGTCTCCCTGGCCTGCTCCCTGATCTGCTGGCGCCGCCTCAAGAAGGCTGCCCCATGATCGTGTTACGAGCTCATAGCCAGCAGGTTTTCTACATCCCCGGCCGCCTGGTGAACCGGGCGGCCGACGGCTACCGCGGTGAGGGCAAGACCGACGCCCGCGACGCCTACGTGATCGCCGACCAGGCCAGGATGCGCCGCGATCTGCGTCCGATCCGCCCCGGCGACGAGGCCGCCATCGAACTGCGGCTGCTGACCGGCCGCAGGGCCGACCTGGTCGAGGACCGCACCCGCGCCGTCAACCGCCTGCGCGGCACCCTGCTGAGCATGTTCCCGGCCCTGGAACGCTCCCTGGAGCTGACCAACGTCGGACCGCTCAAGCTCCTGATCGGCTACCAGACCCCCGCGGCCATCCGCCGCGCCGGCGTCGCCCGGCTGGCCAAGTGGCTGGCCAACCGCAAGGTCAGAAACGCAAAGTCCCTTGCCGAAACGGCAGTTGAGGCCGCCGAGCGACAGTACACCTCCGTTCCCGGGGAGAAGACCATCGCCACGCTGGTCCACACCATGGCCGAGGAGGTGATGGCCCTCAACGAGCACATCGCCGAGATCGACAAGCTCATCGAGGGCCGGTTTCGCGAGCACGAACTCGCTGACATAGTCCAGAGCGTCCCCGGCATCGGGGCGATCCTCGGCGCCGAGTTCCTCGCCGCCGTCGGCGGCAGCCTGGAAGGCTTCGACTCCCCGGACGCCCTGGCGGCCTTCGCCGGTGTCGCGCCCGCGCCGAGGGACTCCGGCAAGGTCAGCGGCAACCTCCACCGGCCGATCATCTACCACCGCCGGCTCCAGCGTGTGTTCTACACCTCCGCGCTGGTCAGCGT
Source organism: Kitasatospora sp. NEAU-CNBT7 (assembly GCF_057220535.1). NCBI lineage: Bacteria > Bacillati > Actinomycetota > Actinomycetes > Kitasatosporales > Streptomycetaceae > Kitasatospora > Kitasatospora sp. NEAU-CNBT7. The sequence continues at coordinate 1,703 of NZ_JBXQQB010000030.1, forward strand.
CCGATGCGATCCCAACTCGAGGAAGTTCTACGACCGCAAACGCGCCGAGGGGAAGAAGCACGTCCAGGCCGTGCTCGCCCTGGCCCGCCGACGCGTCAACGTCCTGTGGGCCCTGATCCGTGACCGGCGGTGCTACCAGGTAGCACCGCCGGTCACCGAGGCTGCTTGACAACGACATTAGGAAGCCCGGCCGGTGTACGGCTGGCGCGCGGCGTCCCGCCCGCCGTCGAGCTCCGCGCGCAGGAACGCCACCTGGCGCTCCAACGTCTCGATCCGGCGTGCCGCCGGACCGGATGCCGCCGCCCGATGCCACAGGACAATCAGCCGCTCCACGTCCGCCACCTGCGCACCCGAGCGGGCCAGGGCACTCTGGAGGGCCTCCGCCGCCCACGGGTCCGGCAGGCGCCGGCCGCGCAGGAACCGCGAGAGGCTGGGGGCGCTGACGCATCCGGCGGCGGCCAGCCGGTTCTGGGTCAGCCCGGTGGAGGCCAGCGCGTCCTGCAGCGCCCGGGCGAACGCGGCCCTGTGCGGGGGTGTGCCGTCCTCGATCGGCCACCTGCGCCCGCCCGCCTCCGGACCCGGCGCAACCGGCACGGCGGGCGGGGCGGACGGCGCGGTGGTGGTCCGGGGTGCGGGGTCGTGCTTGCGGGTGAGTTCGGCGGTGCGCAGCCGGGCCCAGGTGTCGGTCCAGGGGCGGGCGCCGGTGGTCGGTGTGTCGCCGGTGACGGCCATGGTCAGAAGGCAGGCGATGACGACTCCTTCGACGGCCTGGCGGCTGGGGAGGGTGGTGCGGGTGGGGGCGAGCGCGGCGCAGAGGGTGGAGGCGGAGATCTGGCTGTGGCGGGCCATCCGCTGGTAGGAGGGCTCGCCGGCCCAGATCCTCAGTTCGCGCAGGGCCTGGAGGAAGGCGGGGACGGTGCGGATGTTTCGGGGTGAGCGGGGCCGGTCGAGGACCTCGTAGCGGCGGGCGGGTTCCTGGCGGTGGCGGGCGATCAGCCACTGTTCGCGCCAGTGCTGCTGCTCTCCCCCGCACGCCTTGGCGTAGGCGAGGGTGACGTCGAGGCTGGGCAGTTTCGTGCCGGAGGCCGCCTCGGACAGCACGGTGGTGCTGTAGCCGCTGAGCCGGGCGACGGCCTTCAGCGGCGGGCTGCCGGCCGCGCGGCGCAGGCGGCGCAGTTGTTCGGCGAGGATGCGGTGGGGGGCGTCGGGGTGGATGGGGGTTTCGGGTCGGGGCACGCGCTGTCCTCCTTCACCAGGGGTGGCGGCGCCGCGCGTTCGAGGGCGCCGCCACCAGGGTGTGGGGTGAGGGTCAGCTGGTGCGGGCGAGGTCGCGGGCGGCGGCGCCGATCGCGATGACGGCAGCGGTGGCGGAGGCGATGTCGTAGCCGCGGGCGAGCAGGATGATGACGATCACCGTGGCGGGCACGAGGGCCCGCACGGTGCGGCGCCGGCCGGCGGGCAGCGGGATCTGCAGGGACGGCAGGCCGGCGGCGGGCGCGGGGAGGGGCAGGATGGTCATGGGTGGTTCCTCTGATCCGGGCGGATGTGCGGTGCGGTCACGGGATTGCCGGCCCGTGTCCGTTCCACCACTCTGGCACGGCCTGAATGGCCGTCAGTGCCGATTTCGGGGTGGCGTTTTCCGGTGATGTGCGCGATGTCGCAGCCTGCGGTCAGCAGCTGGGCAGGCGCCGGGGCGGCCCGGTCGTTTCCGTCCGGCGGACAACCGGCCCCGGCGCGCAGGTCACCGCGAGGGTTGTCCGTGTTCGTGCGAAGTCGTGCGAAGGGACGGTTTCCTCTTCCGGCAACGCCTGGTGACGGGTATCAATCATTCACAGATGCGCTGCCGGTCGTCCCTGCGGCGCCGGGAGACGTGTTCCCTCTGATCCGGGCACTCCCCCACCCCTTCCCGGGGGGACTTCCGAATTGCCGCGGAAGCCCCGGCACCATCGGCGGCACCCGCACACCCGGGGGCCGCCGTTCGGCGTTCCCCCGAACCACCCGCCCCGGCAACGGCACGCCGCCGGCCGGGCAACGGCACGACGCCGGGGTGCGGCCCCGCCGCCCGTAGCCCGGCGCGCCGCAACGGCTACGGTCGACCGCGGGTACAGGTACGGGCACGCGGCGGGAGGCGGGACGGGTGGGCGGACAAGAGCCGGACGACGCCGGCGGGCCGTGGCCGCTGCGGGTCAGGGTGTCGGGCGGGCGCCTGGACCACCGCGCCCGGTCCCGGACCGCGGCCGGCCGCCGCTCCGTGCAGCGGGTGTGGCTCGAGGTGGCCTGCGGCCGGCACCGGATCACCGAACACGACTTGGACCGGGTCCTCTCTGGCAAGGACTGCGCCGCCTGCGAACAGCGGGTCGCGGACGACACCGACCCCGCCCGGGCCCGAAGGCGAGCAGCCGCGAAGGAGGAGGGCCGGGCAGCCGCGCGCCGCCAGGAAAGCCTGTTCCCGGCGGAGTCGGCCATCTGAAGCACACTCCGGCCGGCCCCCACACCGCGGGCGCCGGGCTCCGCCCCGGGCCGGTACGGTCCGTTCGGACGCCGCGGCGGGCGGGCACGGCCGGGGCGCCGCATGCTGGTGCTCCAGCGCCCCGCCGTGGACCCCCGAGCACGGCGGGGCCCTCACCACGATTCCGGTCCCCGTCGGCGGTGCGGCGGGAGCGGCCACGGTCGTCCGGTGCACGGACCGGCCTGGCAGCTACCTCGAAGGCTTGGTGACGGGTCGCCGGCGCCGATTCGCCGCTCGTCCTACCGCGGGCCGGGTGCCGCAGTGTCCAGGGTGGCTGTGCCGGCGGGGCGGGTGCCGGGGCGAGCAGGTCGGTCTCCTCGGATCCGCCGGGCGCCGTGCCACCGCTACAGGGCTCGCGCCGTGCAGGCCTCGCGCTCCCGGTCGACGGCCCCGGCGCAGCGCCCAGGCGATCGGGCTGGACCCGCTTGCGCTTCGACGCGGTGATCAGTCCTGGCCCGGGTCCGTGTCGCTCACCGGGTCCGCGACGTGCGGTTCGGGGCGGGCGGTGCTGTCGCTGCGGGGGCGGAGCGCTCCGTCGGTCAAGGCGGCCAGGGTCCGGCCGAGGTCGGCGAGGGCCTGTTCGCGGGTCAGCCGCTCACGCGGGAGCCGCCGGAAGGCGCGCGGCCGGGCGGCGCGGTGCGCGAGGCGGGCGCGGCGCGGATCGCGGGCGCGGGCGCCCGGCCGTGGCGGGCGCGGGTCGCCGTCCTCGAAGGAGCGGGCGCGCCGTTCGATCTCCTGCTGGATCTGCCGAGCGCAGTTCCAGTTCCACAGCCACAGATTCCGCCACGGGCGGACTTCATCCCTGAGTGCGCGAACGCTCCGGGCAGCGGCCTCGCAGTCCGCGTCGATCGCGTCCGTCTCGAGGCGGGGGAACTGCTCCTCGAGCAGTTCCGCTTCGCTCACCGGGTCCCTCGAGTGCGGCGCCCTGCTGTGGGCGGCCTTCAGGTCGGCACTGACCATTGCCTCACCCTGGGCGATCAGGAGACGGTTCTCCTCGATGAGGGCCTGCTCACGGGCGACGTGCTCGCGCAGCCGACGTCGTTGCGCGGGGGGCCAGGTGCCTTGGGCGAGCAGGGTCCACCACGGGAGCAGGGCCTGGGCGGCAATGCGATCGGCATCGTCCTGCTGGAGATCGGTGGCGTCGGCGCCTGCGGCACAGAGGGTGGCCATGGTCCGTGCGCTCTTTGTCCTGTCGGCGGCTGCCCTCAGGCCCTCGCGGCGATTGCGCAGAGCGACGCAGGCGCGGCCTCGGCCGCCGAGTGCATCGTCGTAGAGCCGGTTGGTCTCCTCGATGACGGGTTCGATCCATGGGTCGGCCTGCTGCATCACCTCGCGGGCACGGGCCAGGGCTTCGGCCAGCTCAGCGTCGGTGCGATCGCGGTGAGGGCGCAGGTCCGGGTTGGGCAGGTCGAGGTAGCGGTCGACGGGGTCGGGTGCGCTGACGTACTCCCGCCTGAGCAGGCCCTCCTGGCCGCGCTGCAGGGACGGATCGTCCGAGGCGCCCGGGGCGGTCAGGCGCAGCCAGGCGTCGGTGAGGCGGTCGGCGTCGGTGCCCGACAGGACGCGTCGTGAGGTGCCGGAGGCGTCCACGGCGTACACGGTGTACACGAGGGTGCCGAAGGTGCGGCGGATCAGGAGGGTGTAGAGGGTCGGGCCGACCTGCCAGGCCGGGCCGACATCCGTGATTTCGTCGCCGTCCTCGTACAGACAGGCTGTCAGGTCGCTGTTGTCCACGAGGCGTTCGACGGCCATGGCGCCCAGCCACGGTGAGTCGTCGGCGTGTGTGTGCCGCTGCCGGTCCACCGGCGGGTCCCCCTTTCCTGGTCTGCTCCGCCCGGGCCGCTGTCCGGGGCGGGACCCGGTCCGGGAAGGGTGTCGGTCCGGGTCCCGCCCTGGGGCCCTGGGGGGCGGCGGCCGGTTCGGGGGCGGCGCCCGGCCGGCCTGGGCCGTGGTCGGGACGGCGGGCCTTGCGGTGGCCCGCCGTCCCGGGGCGCCGGTCCGGGTGGGCCCGGCCGGATGCCAGGCTGCCCCGCCGGGCGGTGCGGGCGCAGCCGGGCCGGGCCGGGGTGTGCCGGTGGGCGGGACGCGGCGCGGCCGTTTCCCGGCAGGCGGGATCGGCGGGGGCAGGAAGGTGCCCGGCGGTCGTTGGCAGGCCTTTCATGACCCTTGTGGGGCGGGGTGCGCCCGTCCCGCGCGGGCCGTCTGCTGCCTGCTCCGGTCTCCTGGCCGGCCGTCACGCGAGGGAAGAGGGTTGGCCGATGTGCGCGACGATGCGGCTGGCGCGCCCCGGGGCGCCGACTCGGCGGGGTGAGGGGTGGTGAGCGCGGCGGCGGAGTCTTACGCCGAGGCCGCGGTGCTGGGCGCGGTCCTGCAGGATCCGCGGCGGGCGCTGGAGGTACGGGGGTGGTTGCGGGCGGAGGACTTCGCCGACCCGTGGCGCCGCGAGATCTACCGGGCGCTGGTGGAAGGACACCTGTACTCGCACCCCGATGTGCTGTCGCGGCCGCCGCACGAGCGCACCCAGGTGTTCGGGTACCTGGTGCTCCAGCAGCTGCAGCGCACCGCGGCGGTGCAGGGCTGGCAGGTGTCCGCCGAGGACTGGGGCCACGTCGCTGCCTATGTGGGCGACCTGCCGCGGCCCGGGAGCGTGCCGAACGCCGCCCACGCGGCCGGCTACGGCCGCGCCGTCGCGCAGGCCAGCCACACGCGCACCGTCGGCGCCCAAGGCGAGTTCGTCGAACAGGCCGTGCTGGCCGCCGTCCTCGCCCGCCCCGACCAGGCGCAGCAGCTGCGCGGCTGGCTGCGCGCGGAGGACTTCGCAGACCCGTGGATGGGGCAGATGTACCGGGCGCTGGTGGAGGAGGACCTCGCCTCCCACCCGGCCGTCACCTCCCGGCCCCCGGGGCCGGAGCGGCAGCAGGTGCTCGGCCGGATGCTGCTCGAGCAGTTGCAGTACAAAGCCGCCGAGCAGGGCTGGACCGTCTCGCCGGCCGCGTGGCCGAAGGTGGCCGGCAAGATCGGGGACCTGACCGGGATCCACCAGGTCCCGCACCCGGAGCAGGCCGCCCTGATCGGGCAGCGGGTGCTGCAGTCCAGCATCCAGCGGCAGGTCGCCGAGGGCGGGTGGCGGGTGGAGCGCAGCCTGGTGCACCCGGGGGCGCTGGCGGCGGGGATGGAGGTCAACTCCATGCTCGCCACGCTGCAGGAGCTGGAGTCCCGCTGGGAGCGGGCGATGGGCAGGCCCGGCGCGGTCGGGGCGAGCATGCCGCCCGCCGCCGGACGCCGGCCGCACCTGGCCGGCACGGAGGATGCCGTGCTCGGGTCGCTGATGCGCGATCCCGGCCAGGTGGAGCAGGTGCGGCAGTGGCTGCGGCCGCAGGACTTCACCGCGCCCGGGCGGGCCGAGCTGTACGCGACGATCACCGCCGCCGCGGACGCCGGCGGCACCATCGACCCGGTGCTGATCGTCTGGGACGCCCACCGGCGCAGTGCTACGCCGGGGGCTCTCACCTCGGACGAGGTGTGGGAGATCGCCTCGGCCGGTGTTCCCGGCGTTGCCGCAGGCGGCGGCCGGGCGCTGGTGGAGGCCAGCATCGTGCACCACGTCCGGTCGGCGGCCTGGGCGATCGAGGCGACGGCCGGCAACCCCGCCACCGCTCCCGGCCTGGTCATCGCGACCGCCCGCGGCCACCTGCAGCACGCCTCCGCGCAGTCCGCACGCCTGGCGCAGGCGAACCGGCACACCGCCGCACCGGCCCGGAGCGCGGTATGACCACCCCCGGCCCACCCGGTGGCCACCGGGCGGGCGACGCGGGGACCCCGCACACGGGCGGCGCCGTCCGCGGGGGCGGGGCCCGGGAGACGGGGCAGGTGCCGCACGACCTGGCCGCCCCGTGGCGGGACCTGCCGATGCTGGCCCTGGTCCTCGCCCAGGCCTTCGCCCCCGCCGCCGCACGCCCCCGATGGGCTCGGGCCCTGTTCGCCCCGTTCTGGCTGGTCGAGATCGCCCTGCAACGCGCCTCGGGCCAGGTCCTGTCGAAGGGGCCGGCCCTGCTCGTACTGCGCCCGCCCCGCCCCGGCATCCGCCACGCCGCCCGCACCCTGGCCCTGCTGCCCTTCGCGGTGGCGGCCCTGTACGCGGCGATGACACCGCCGGCCCTGGCCGGGGCCGCGGTCGGCGCGGCGCTCGGCCACCACGCCCGCGCCGCCGGGGCCGCCGCCGGAACGGCCGCAGGGCTGGCCGCGGGCTGCGCCCTGCTGCTGTGGCAGCTGGCCTGCCTGGGCCGGGCGGCCCGCGTGGGCGCGCAGCTGCGCGCCGAGGCGGGGCAGGTGCGGGGGCGGTGGGTGGAGGTGGCGTCGCTGGCCGGGGGCCGCGACGGGCAGGCCACCCGGGACCTGGTGCGCGAAGTCCTGCAGTGGGCGGACCGTCAGCAGGTCGCGCTGGTCGCGGTGGCGGCCGACGAGCGGCTCGGGCGCCTGTACGGGCGGGCCGGGTTCGCGCCCGCCCGCGCCGCCTCGCCGGTACTCGTCCGCGCCCCCGGGCCCGCCGGGTCACCGTGGCGCCCGGGCACCGGCCGGACCGAGTAGGTCCCGCAGCCACCGGCCAGCCGCGGCAGCTCCGCCGAGGGCCCGGAGCGTGCCTGAGCGGCCGGCCGTTGTCTCGGCGCCTTCGAGTGCTGCTGCACCCGGCCCCGGGCCCGCCCGCTGGGCCACGGCCGGACCGGGCAGGCCGATCGGGCCCGGCGCAGGTGGCCACGCCACTAGCATCGGCGCCAGGCGTGCGGGAGCCGCGCCCTGGGAGGGAGCGATCACCATGGACGGCAACGGCCACCTGGCAGTGCTGCAAGCGCAGTTCGAAGAGCATGTGAGGCGCGGGATACCCGAACTGCAGGCCCTGGGCTACGACCCGAAGGTGTTCCGGATGATGGTCCTGAGGTCCGGGGCGGTCGGCGCCACGAAGCAGCTGCTGGGCAAGCAGGTCGTCACCGACGGCTTCACCAAGCTGTGGGACATGGGCCGGCTGGACGCGAGCGTCGAGTACGCCGTGTGCCTGCCGTGGTTCCGGGACCTGTTCACCGCCGACGAGATCGAGTGGGCCGAACGCCGTCTGCTACTGCACGAATTCCCGGTGCACGCCCAGGACCTGATGCCTCCGCCGTGGTACGTGGAGCTGACCTCGGGCCCGCCACGGCGCACGCCCGAGGAGGACGGCGCCAACACCGGGCAGGGTGCGCAGGGCGGGCCGTCACGAGCGCCCGGCTACAGGGAGATCGTCCAGGCGCTGGAAGCCGTCTCGGCCGACACGGTGGCCACCAGGCCGGCCACGGGGACCGAGGCCGTCCGCTCCCAGAGGCTTCGGGCCCTCGTCGTCGAACGGTCGCAGGGGCGGTGCGAGAACCCGGCGTGCACCAGTGCCGGCTTCGCGGGCATCAACCGCGCCGGGCAGCCCATCCTGGAGGTCGACCACGTCCGGGCGCTGGCAGAGGGCGGCCCGGACCACCCGGTCAACATGGTCGGGATCTGCCCGAACTGCCATGCGGTCAAGACCCACGGCCGCGACGAGGACGCCGGCCCGCTCCGGGCCCTGCTGGCGCAGGTCGCCCGCGAGCGCCACGCGGCCGCCATGGCCCGCACCTGACGCACACCGGCGCCCCGGCGCCCGGCTGCGACGATCCCAGGGATGAGAATCGGAAGGAGAGCCGATGGCCAGTGACGGCAGCGCCCGCACCGGCAGCGCCATGCTGCGATCGTTCCTGGCGCAGCACCTCGGCACGCCCGCCCCGCCGCGCCTTGGCGCCGCTGCGGGCCGGCCCCTGGCGGGCCCCGGAGGCGTGCGGGCGCCGGGCCTTGCGCAGGCCGTCCCGTCGGTCCGCAACGAGATCGCCGGGGGCCTGCTCACCGGCCCCGTCGTGCAGGTCGGCGCCGTGAACGGCGACCTCCTGGTCGGCGGCGGCCGCCCGGTGCGGCCGGACGCCGCCGAGGTCACGGCCTGGACCGGACCCCGCATCGACGACTGCCCGGGTCTGCGGGAGGCCCTGGCGAAGGGCACGGTGCTTCCCACCGCGGCCGAGGCGTTCGGCGAGTTCGGCGGCCACCATTTCCACACGGCCATCGTCCTCAACTCCGGGTCCAGGCCGGTCCACGACGCCACGCTCTGTGTCCCGGCACCCCACGCGGTCCTGCTGGACGGCGAGGAGCCCCTGATGATCGTGGCCGTCGGCCTGGTGCCGCCCGGGGAGCAGGTCGAGGTCGAGATCGGTGACCGCGGCCAGTTCGCGCCGCAGTTCCCCGTCCCGCTGGAGGTCCACCTCACCGACACCGACGGCATCCGCTGGTATCGCGACGACCGCAGCCGGCTCCACCTGCGGACCCCCATCAGGTGAGCAGCCGGCCCCGGCGGGGCCGTCGCCCGGGCGGCCCGGCCCGGCGACCCCCGGTTCAACCTGCGTCCCGGCCCGCCTCGATCCCGGTGACGTACCGTCACACCGCAGGGCGGGCCCGGGATGCCGGTCCCGCCGTTGACGGCCCGGCCGTCGGTGGCCGGTGCGATGATCCCAGGAACGAAGAGGCAACGGGAGGAGAGCAACGTGGGTGTGTGGGACATCAACCCCTACGGCAACGACACCGCCGCGCAGTTCGCCGTTTCCCTGGACCGGGCCGGCGCGCACGAGCGGGAGGGCATCGTCCGCGAGGCGCTGGAGCGGGCGGCCGGGTGTGCAGGGCACCTGGAGGGGGACGACGGGGAGCGGGCGGTGGCCGCGGCCGCCCTGGTGGTCGCGCAGCTCCCCGGAGGGGATCCGGTCAACACGATCTACGGGCCCGCCGGCCCTCTGCCGGTGTTCCCCGCGGGTCTTCGGCCACTGGCGATCGCCGCCCTGGACCGGGTCGCCGCCGGGCGCTCCGAGCTCGCCGAGCGGTGGTCGAACCAGGCCGACGGGGTGCGCTGGCAGATGGAGATCAAGTACCTGCGCGACGCCCTCGACTCCTCGGCGCCGGACGCCCCCGCAGGGTCCTGACCGCACTCCGCTCCATCACCCAACATGTGCGAGCTGATATACACCGGCGGCCCGGGGCGCAGCCGCCCATGGCCGCGGCGCCGGCGCTGCGGGCCGCCGTCCCTAGGTGGTCTGCGCGCCGGCGGCGTGCTCGGTGATCTTGTGCAGCTCGAAGCCGTCGAGGACCTGCTCGATCGCGGCGCCCGGGTCCCAGCCCGTCGCGGTCTGCACCCGGAAGATGTGGTGCAGGCAGTCGAGGGTGAGCTCGGCGCCGCGCACCACAAGCTGCAGCAGCGCCGGGCCAGGCATGGGGCCGGGGCCGACGACGCGGGCCAGGACCGGCGCGGCGCTGTCCCGCAGCGAGAGGCCGCCGGGCAGCTGCTCGGCGAGGGCGAGGCGGGTCAGCTCGACGAAGGCGTGCCCGAACACCGTGGTGTCCGTGGCCAGCAGGCCCGCGTCCAGGCGCTCGAGGACCTCGGCGATCTCCCGTACCTGCCCCGGCGCCGGGGCCACCGCAGCGGCCGGGAGCGGCCCGCCGGGCAGGGGGTGCCGGTCGGCGGCGGTGCGCAGCGCGGTGTAGGCGAGGCGGGCCAGGGCGCCGGTGACGGCGAGGGCAGCGTCGTGTTCCTGCAGGGGCCGGTTGCGGTGCGCGAGGTGGTGCAGGGCGTCGCGGGTGTCGGTGCGCAGCGTGGGGCCGGCCGCCCGGCGCACGAGGTGCAGCGCGTAAAGCTCGCTGTCCTCGTACAGGCGCTGGTACGGGTCACGCGGCACGGCACACTCTCCGGAAGGTCGATGTCGTCGGCCGGGCCCCGGGGTGGGGCCCGGCTGTGATCGGCGGGCTGGTGCGGGTGTCGGCCCGCTGCCGCTCCAAGACGTACCACCCGGGGGTGACAGTTCCCCTGTGACAGTCCCCCGCGCTCCCCGTGCTCAGTTAGGCGGGGCCGGGGAGCCGGCCGTGGTGCGGGCGGGTTCACGGGAGGAACTGGGCGAGGGCGCCGGTGGTGGCCGCGGCGAGGGTGAGGACGGCGGCGAAGGTCGCGGCGGCGCGCATGACGGCTGCGGGGTAGGTGGCGCCGTCGAGGCGCGCCAGGGTGCCCGCCGCCGCGGCGGCCAGTAGCGCGAACAGCACCACCAGAGCGGCGGCGAGGACGACGATGGCGAGACGGGTCACGTGGATCTCCCTGTACGGGGTGGGATGTTGACGTGACCGAGGTTCACGCAAACCGTGTTCGCCGTGGTTCGGGCCGCACGATGATGAACAGCGGCGAACACACGTGACTGGGGGGCGGATGCCGCACGAAGACGGCGGGCTGCAGGAACCGCTGGCCGAGCTGCGCGACAGGCTGGCCGACGCTCTGGCCCGCAAGCGGCTGACCAAGACTCGGCTCGCCGGGCTGTCGGGGCTGGGCCGCACGACGGTCCAGGAGGCGTTCCGGGCCGACGGTCCCGCCCCGACGGCGGAGACGGTGGCGGCGCTGGCAGGCGTGCTCGGCCTGCCGCAGGCGGAGCTTATGGAGCTGCGGCGCAGGGCCGCCGGCGCGGCCGATCCCGGGGCGGGACGACGGGCCGGGCAGGCCGATCGGGGAATGGGATCCTCACGACCTGGAGGTCCACCCCGCCGACGCCGCCAGCGGCTTCGGTGCCCGATCGGAGCGGGCGCTGCCCGGGTACGTCCGCCGTTCCCACGACGAGGTGTTGGCCTCGGTGGTGGGCAAGGCGAAGGCCGGCCGCAGCGGGATGCTGGTCCTGGTCGGCTCCTCCTCCACGGGCAAGACACGGGCGTGCTGGGAGGCCGTCCGGCCGCTCGCGGCCGACGGATGGCGGCTGTGGCACCCTTACGACCCGACGAGGGCCGAGGCCGCGCTCGCCGATCTCGAGCGCGTCGCACCGCGCACCGTGGTGTGGCTCAACGAGGCGCAGCACTACCTCGGCGACCACCGGGCCGGCGAGCGCATCGCGGCCGCCCTCCACACCCTTCTCACCGGTCCCGCCCCCGGCCGCGGTCCGGTCCTCATCCTGGGCACCTTGTGGCCCGAGTACAGCGACCGGTACACGGACTTGCCCGTTGCCGGCGCCCCCGACCTGCACAGCCGGGTCCGCGAACTCCTGACCGGCCGCACCCTCACCGTCCCCGACACCTTCGGCCAGGACGCGCTCGACGCCGCGACCGCCCTCGCCCGGGGCGGCGACCAGCTCCTGGCCGACGCCCTCACCCGCGCCCGCGCCCACGGACGCCTCTCCCAGGACCTTGCCGGTGCACCCGAGCTCCTGCGCCGCTACGAACACGGCAGCCCCGCCGTGCGGGCGCTGCTTCAGGCCGCGATGGACGCCCGCCGGCTCGGCGTCGGACTGCACCTGCCGCACGCCTTCCTCACCGACGCCGCCGCCGACTACCTCGACGACCACGACTACGACCAGCTCACCGAGGACTGGGCCGAGGCCGCGTTCGGTGACCTCGCCCGCCCCGTCCACGGCAAGCAGGCACCCCTGCGTCGCGCCGGTGCCCGCCCCGTGCGACGCCCCCCGGGCGGCCCCGCGCTGGCCGAGCACCTGGACCCGTCCGGGCCGGTGTTCCGCCTCGCGGACTACCTCGAACAGCACGGCCGTGCCAGCCGGAGCAGGCTGTGCCCTCCCGCCTCCTTCTGGCAGGCCGCCCATACCCACCTCGCCGCCCGCCCCGACGACCTCAACAACCTTGCCGCCGCCGCCGATGCCAGGCACCGCCGGCAGTGGGCCCACCACCTGCGGCACCGGGCCGCCGACGCCGGCCACCCCGGCGCACTGACCGTCCTGGCGGAACTTCGGGAGGAGGCCGGGGACCGGGAAGGCGCCGAGACCTTGCACCGCCAGGCTGCCGCCGCCGGCAACGCCTACGCACTGACCAGCCTGGCTCTGATGCGGGAGGAGGCCGGAAACCGGGCGGGCGCCGAAGCCCTCACCCTGCAGGCCATCGATGCCGGCAATACCTACGCGCTGGCAAACCTGTTGCAGATAAGGAAAGACGCCGGGGACCGGGAAGGCGCCGAGGCCCTCGCCCACCGGGCCGCCGACGCCGGCCACGCCTTCGCACTGGTCATCCTGGCGCGGATGCGCGAGGAAGCTGGGGACCGGGAAGGCGCCCAAGCTCTCGCCCACCGGGCCGCCGACGCCGACCTCCCAGAGGCCCTGGCTGTCCTGGCGCGAATGCGAGAGGAGGCCGGGGACCGAAAAGGCGCCCAAGCTCTCGCCCACCGGGCCGCCAACGCCCGCCACCCAGAGGCCCTGGCCGTCCTGGCGCGAATGCGAGAGGAGGCCGGGGACCGAAAAGGCGCCGAAGCCCTCGCCCACCGGGCCGCCAACGCCGGCCACACGATCGTGCTGGCGAGCCTGACGCAGGTGCGGGAGTCAGCCGGAGACCAGGAAGGCGCCGAAGCCCTCGCCCACCGGGCCGCCGACGCCGGCCACACCGATGCCTTGGCCATCCTGGCGCTGATCCGGGAATCGGCCGGGGACTGGGAGAGTGCCGAAGTTCTCTACCGCGTGGCCGCCGACGCCGGCGACGCGGGCGCGATGTCCGACCTGGCGCGAATGCGGGAGGAGGCCGGGGACCGGGAAGGCGCCGAGGCCCTCGCCCACCGGGCCGCCGACGCCGGCCACAGCTACGCCCTTGCCCAGCTGGCGAAGATCCGGGAGAAGGTGGGCAATCTTGACGGGGCCGAAGCTCTCTACCGGCAGGCCGCCGACGCCGGGCAGCTCAGCAGCCTCTTCGACAAGAGATGGCCGCACGGGCTGGATCCCGATGGTTCGCCCACTCCCCCATGGCGCTGAACGCGCCGCTCCGCGGCGCGGGTGAGGGCACACGGGCCCGGCACCGGGCTCGCGGCGGGCACTGATGCCGGGGGCCGGGACGCATTCGCACGGGCCGGGTCAGTGGAGGGTGACGGGGAGGATGAGGTCTCTGACGGGGAACAGGCAGGTGCGGGTGCTGCAGGCGGCGTAGGACACGACGCCCTGGGCGTCGGCGGGTCCGGTGCGGGTGACGGGCAGTGTGACGGTGACCGGCCCGTCGGGGTAGACGGGCACGGCGGTGTCCAGGCCCGGCAGGTCGAGCAGTTGGACCGGCCGGTCGGCCGCGGGGGCCCGGTGGCGTGGAGGCCGCCCCGGACGTCGAGCGCGGTGGGTGTGCCGAGGCCGTCGGTGCCGTCGGCGGGCAGGGTGATGCTGTAGAGGTGGAAGCCGGGGGGCTCGGGCCGGTAGGTTGCCCGGACGCTGTCGGGTGACACCATCACGGTGACCTGCACGCCGCTCTGCTCGGCGGAGACGGTGGTCGTGCCCGCCGGGGCGGGGCGGGTGGTTGGCGGCGCCCAGTGGATGCCCGCGGCCGTCAGCGCGGCGGCGCCGGCCAGCAGCGCGACGACTGCCACGGGTGCCGGTCGAGCGGCCGGGGTCTTCGCGGTTGCGGGCATCACAGGTGGGGCTTCAGGAAGCCGATGATCTCGGCGGCGCTGTTCGGCCGGTCGTTGTCGAACAGGCCGTCGTTGGTGGTCGCCTCGACCGTTCCCTGCGGGGACAGCAGGACCAGGCCCGGTATGCCGGTCTTCCTCAGGTCCAGCCCGTACGCGGCGGCGATGTCCAGGTTGACCGAGGCCTTGCGGGGGCCGGTGTCGATGCGGACCCGGTGCAGCGGCTTGACCATCGTCTGGACCTTGGGCGACTTGAAGGCCTCGTCGAGTTCGGCGCAGCCGGGGCACCAGGAGGCGCCGAAGTCGATGAGGACGGGTTGGTGGTCCTGTGCGGCCTGGTTCAGGGCGTCGTCGATGTCCTGCCATGCCTGGCGGTCGGCGTCGAAGCCCGGGGGGAGGTGGATGGCGGCCGCGGTGGGGCCGGCCGTCGGCGGCTGGGTCGCGGTTGCCTCGGGCGTCGGGGGCGCGCTGGTGGCTGTTGCCGGGGCGGTGGCGGCGGCGGTGGTGACTGCTTGTTGGGCGGCTGCGGGTGCGCCGGGACTGGTGGCGCCGCTCGAGCAGGCCGCGGTGGCCAGGCAGAGCGCGGCGGCGAGGGCGAGTCGGGTGGGGAGGGCGGTGAGGTGTTCGGGCATCAGGCGGGTGCTCCACAGATGATCACGGGGAGTGGGCAATGTAGCGGATGCCCCGGGCCGTGGACTCGTGGATTTTCTTCGCGGGCGGGCCCGGGCGGGTTCGGCGCTCGCGGCGGTGTCCTCGCGCGGGGTCCCGCTCCCCCGGCGGCGTGCCGTGGCCGGCGGCCTGACGGCGGGCCGGGGTGGTCGCGGGCCGGGCGACGGGCCGGTTCAGGGTGCGTGGTGGCCGGGGGCCGGGGTGATGCGCCGGCCGGTGCCGTTGCGGGCGTCGTCGAGGAGGGTGTCCCAGTCGGTGTCGGCCAGCCAGTCGTGGCCGGCGAGGAGCCGGGTCCGGTCGGCGAGGCCGGCCCAGGTTCGGCAGTGCTCGACGCCGAAGGCGTGGGCGTCGGTAGGTAGGAGGCCGGCGCAGGCTGCGTGGTGGTGGGTGACGTGCCATCGGACCGCCGGGGGCTGCGCCAGGATCGCGCCGACCGTCCGGGCGGGGCCGGGGTTCTCCCGTTCCCAGCGGCGCA
Source organism: Kitasatospora sp. NEAU-CNBT7 (assembly GCF_057220535.1). NCBI lineage: Bacteria > Bacillati > Actinomycetota > Actinomycetes > Kitasatosporales > Streptomycetaceae > Kitasatospora > Kitasatospora sp. NEAU-CNBT7. Next base: position 16,793 of record NZ_JBXQQB010000030.1, read on the forward strand.
CGGCGCGGTGGTGGTCGGCGAGTTCGCGGGCCGTGACCCAGACCTCGCCGCGGCCTTCGGCGACGGGGTTGTGGCAGGCGTCGCACAGGGCGAGGAGTTCGCCCTCGGCGGGCGGGTGGCCGGTGCCGGTCACGAGGCGGCGACGGCGGGGACGGCGGGCCGGGTGGGGCGCGGCCCCGCGGCGGCGGGGTCCTTGGATGTGCGGCGGGCGCGGGCCGCTCGCCGGCGGATGCGGCGCAGTTCGGCTTCGTCGACGCCGCCCCATACGCCGGACTCCTGTCCGGTCTCCAGCGCCCACAGCAGGCACTTGGCGCGCACCGGGCAGCGGGCGCAGACTTCCTTGGCCACCTCCATCTGGCGCTGGGCGGCCGGTCCACGGGTGCGCAGGGGGAAGAACAGCTCGGGGTCGTGGCCCTGGCAGACCGCGTCGGGCAGCCAGTCGCGCCTGGGGGCCTGGACGATGGGCCGGGGCGGTGTCATCGCATTCCTCGTCTCGTCGTGGTGGCGGGGCGGATGGCGGGGCGCGGCAGCCGGGCCGGGCGGGGCCGCGGGTTCCCGGCGCCCCGGGCGGTGGCCGGGGCGGTGTCGGCGGCCGGGCCGGAGGCGGGGGCGGTGAGGTGCTCGGTGAGGTGCTGGCGGTGGCGGGCCAGGCGTTCGGTGCCGTCGTCGCGCGGGGGCGGGGCGGGCAGGTCCATCACCGCGCGCAGCGCCCTGAGCGCCGCCAGCGTGGCGGGCCTCTCCTTCTGGACGATGTCGTCGAAGCGCCGGCGGGCGGCGTCGTAGCGGGAGCGGGCCTCCTCCAGGCGCGCGGCGGCGGGCCTCAGGTGACGCTCCCTCGCGCGGCCCAGCGTGGACAGGTCCTCGAGTTCGCTGCCCAGGTGGGCCATGGCGTCCTGGGCGCGGGCGAGGGCCTGCAGGTCGGTGCCGTAGCCGAGCCGGTCCGTCAGGCGGTGGTCGGGGCGGGGGAAGTGCTCGGCGACGGCGGCGCGCACCGTGGCGCGCTGCTGCGCCAGGGCCTCGTCCAGCAGGGCGCGCCCGGCGTCGAACGCCGCGGTGTGGGCGGCCTGCTCGGCGAAGTGGACCTCCAGCGGGCGCAGCCCTGCGTTCTGGGCGGCTGTGCGGGCCTCCGCTGCGGCGGCGGCCCCGATCTCGTGCAAGTGCGGCTCGTGGGCGGCGGCGGCGTGCTCCGCGTCGGCGAGGGCGAGCAGGCGGCCGAGGACGGCGTGGCGGCCGGCGGTCTCGGCGAGGACCGTGCGGGCGGGGGCGGTGCTGCCGGCGGGCCGGTCCCAGTGGCCGGCGGCGGTGTCGCGGGAGGTGTCGGCGACGTAGAGGTGGGCCTGGGTGAGGGTGGTGTCGTCGTCCGCGGCGGCGCGCTGGGCGGAGGGCACGCGGCGGCGCCAGTGGAGGGCGGCGTCGGCGTCGGCGGCAGGCTGGGCGGGCAGCGGCAGTGTCGAGGGCGGCTGCAGGACACCGGCGGCGGTGGCTCTGACGCGCTCGCGCACGGCGGCGTCCAGGTGCAGGTGGTCCAGGGCCCCGTCGAGAGCGGCGTCCAGGTGCCGGCGGTCGGCCGCGGGCGCCTCGGTGCGGGCGTGGTCGGCGGCCTGCGGGGCGGCCTGCGGTTCGGTGCGTACGCGGGCGGTGAACGCCTCGATCAGGGCCGGGCGGCGGGCCGGGGCGGCGGTCAGGAGGTCGCGCTGCAGGGCGGCGGCGCCCTGGTGCCAGCACTCGCGCTGGGCGTCGGTCAGGTCGGCGGGAGGCTTGGCGGCGGGGTCGACTTCGGCCAGGCGCTGCTCGTACCAGGCGGCGGCCGCGCGGGCCGCGGGCTGCTCGCCCGCCGACGGAACGGCGTTCAGGATCCGCCAGTTCGCGGTGAGCAGCTGCTTGTCGGAGGCGTCGACGGGGCCCCGGGCCTGCCGGATGGCGCGCTGGGTGCGCATGGCCGTCATCACCATCGGCCACGGGTCCTCGGTGCCGGGGTGGCGGGCGAGGAGTTCGGCGACCACGTCCGGGGCGGGCAGGGCGGGGAACGCCGTGCCCCAGGCGGCGCCGGCGCGGATCCAGTCGGGGCCGGCGGGATCCTGCCCGTCCGGCTCGTCCCGGCGGTCCCACAGGCGGTCCTCGAGCCAGTCGGCCTGGGCGGTGCGCAGCGTGTGGCGGCGCACGTCGCCGGGGGCGAGTTCGGTGAGGGCGCGGTGGACGATGTCGCCCGGCCGTACGGGGTGCAGGGTGTGGTTGTGGTCGGGTCCGGTGGTGTGGGCGATGACCTCGAGGTGGCCGGGGCGGTCGGTGTCGAGGAAGAACTGCGCGGCGGTGGCGGGGTCGGTGGTGAGGAGCGAGGGCCCGTCGGTGCCGGCGAGGTAGGGGTCGGTGTGGACGCTGGTGAGTGCGTAGTACGCGGGCTCGGAGGGCGGCGGCGCGGTCAACGGGCTGCCTCTCTTCCTTCTCGTTCCGGGTGGGGCCTGGTGGGGAGAGGTCGAGCGTGCGCGGGCGGGTGGGGCTGGGGCAACGGCGGTGCGGGCGGGGTCCCGGTGGGCGGGACGGCCGGGTGCGGGCCCTCCCCCGTGGCGGGATCGGTGTCGCCGCGCCGCCGGGGTGCGGGGTCGTCCGGGCCGGCCGGTCCGGCGGCCCGGGGCGGTGTTCTGGTCGCGGGGATCGGCTGCCGGTGGTGACGCTCGGCCAGGGGCGGCGTACGCCTTGCGGGGCCGGTGGTGTTCGGCCTGGGCGCCGGGGTCCGGCAGCCGGGCGGGCGGGGCGGCGGCGGGCCGGGGTGGTGGTCAGCGTCGGCGGCGGCCACCTCTGCGGGGGTGGGAGGGGTTGCCGGCGCGGGGCGGGCGTGCGTGCGGGCTGCCCGGGCCGGTGGTGGCCTGGTGGGCGGCGGCTTCGAGGCGTTGGCGGTCTTCCTCTCGGCGCAGGCGCAGGAGTTGGAGGCGGTCGTCGATGCGGGCGCGGCGGTAGAGGTCGAGGGCGTCGGCGAGGTGCCGGTGCTCGGTGCCGGGGTCGTGTTCGGGGGCCTCGCCGAGCGGGTCGTTGCCGGTGATGTGGTGGCGCAGGCGCCAGTCGGCGACGGCGGCGACCAGGCGCAGGTAGAGGTGCTGCTGGGCGGTGTCGTCCTCGTCGGGGGCGGGGATCTGGTCGATCCAGGCCTCGGGGGCGGCGGTCGAGGTGAGGGTGGCGGCGAGGGCGTCCTGGGCGAGGTGTTCGGCGCGGGGCAGCAGGGGCGGCGGCGCGGGCGCCCTGCGGACGGCGGGCGCGTCCGTGTCCGGCACGACGGCCGGGCCGGTGGTGTGCGGGCCCGCGGCGCGGGTTGCGGGTTGCGGTCCGGGTGCAGGATGCGGGTGGGGGGTGCGCAGCAGGCGCAGGCGGGTGAGGTGGTCGAGGGCCTGGCGGGTCAGCTGCCCGGCCGCGTCCGGGTGGGGCTGGTGGGCGGTGCTGGTGGCGTGGTGCAGCGCGCGGATGCGTCCCTGGAGGGTGTCCCAGGCGGCGGCGAGCTGTTCGGTTCCGGGTCGGGGGCCGGGGCCCGGGTGGTGGGCGGGGACCTTGTGCAGGGTGCGCCAGGCCTCGGTGAGGGCGGCGGTGCGCTCCCAGCGTTCGCGCAGCGCCCGCCCGGCCTCAGGTGGCGGGAGGGGGCCGAGGGGGGCGGCCCAGGCGGGGATGTCGGCGGCGAGGTGACGGTCGATGATGTCGCGGCGCCGGGTGAGGTGGTGGGCCCAGTCGGCGGGGGTGTGGGGGTCGTCGATGGCGGCGGCGGGGGTGAGCCAGTCGGGCAGATCCGTGTCGGTGCTGTCGTCGGCGGGCGGGCGGTTGGGCAGCAGCCGGCGCAGGCGCTGCTCGGCGGTGGCGCGGGCGGTGACGGCTTCGGCGCGCTGCCAGGCGTCGCGGGCCGCGGCCGCGCGGGCCCGCGCCGCCGCGGTGTCGGCGGCGGCCGCGGCGGCGGGGTCCGGTGCGCCGGCGGGTGAGGCGGGGCGGGTGCGGTGGTGGTCCTCGCGGGCGCGGTCGCGCCACGGCATCGCCCGGCGCAGCGTCTGTTCGGCGCGCAGCCGTACGAGGTCCTCGACGGCGGCGAGTTCGGCGCGGTGGTCGCCTTCGTCTGCGGCCCGCCGTGCGGCGCGGCGTGCGGTGCGGAGCCTGTCGGCGAGCTGGCCGGTGGTGAAGGTGCCGTAGGGGCGCTGGGGCCAGGGCGGGTGGCGGCGGCCGTGGGCGGTTGCGGGGCGTGGTGCGGCGGCGGCGAGGGCGTCGGCGGCGTGCAGTTCGGTCAGGGCGCGGGTGCGGTGCTGGTGGGCGAGGGCGGTGATGCGGTCCAGTTGGTCGTCGGTGAGGGTGCGCAGCAGGCGGGTGGTGGGGTGGGGGTCGGCTTCGGCGTGGGCTTCGGCGGCGCGGGCGGTGCGCAGGCGCTGGTCGATGCGCCAGGCGAGGACGGCGCCGGGGACGTCGACTGCGGTCAGGGGTCGCTCCTGGTGGGCGGCGGCGAGGATCCGTTCGGGGGTGAAGCCGGCCTTTTCGGCGCGGGTGAGGGCGTTGGTGACGGCGGTGAACGCGTCGTTGGTGATGAGGGGTTCGGCGGCGGGGCCGAGCGCTCGGCGGGCGGCGGCGGTGTGGCGCAGGCGGGTGGCCTGTTCGGCGGCGTGGGCGTATTCGGCGGTGAGCTGTTGGATGCCCGAGGCGCGTTGCTGCTGGTCGCGGATGCTCTGGCGGGCGGAGGGGGTGAAGCTGCTGTAGGTGGCGATGCGGGTGAGGGCCTGGTCGATGCTCTGGTCGTCCTCGAGGGCGATGTAGAGGTGGTTGGCGGCTCGGCCGCGGGTGGCGGCGACGTAGGCGGCTTCGCGGGAGGTGCGGGTGGTGAGCAGGGCGTGGGAGCGGGTGACGGTCATGCCCTGGGCGCGGTGGATGGTGGAGGCGTAGCCGAGTTCGCAGTGGGTGCGCAGGTAGTCGGCGGGCAGGGTGAGGCGGCCGCGGTGGCGGGTGTGGCGCACGATCGCGTCGCCGGCGGGGGTGTAGCGCTCGATCGCCCACACGTCGCCGTTCTTGACGAAGTCCTTGCCGGCGCGGCAGGTCAGGCGGCGCTGGTTTCGGCGGGTGACGATGAGGTCGCCGACGTGCGCGTGGTGGCCGTCGCGCAGGCGGGCGGGTTTCGGGCGCCACCGTGAGGGCTTGTGGAGTTGGCCGCTCTGCATGCGCCAGGTCTGGGCGCGGCGGTTGAGGGCTGCGACGAGGTCGCGGTCGGGGGCGGTCATCAGCGGGGTGCGGCCGGCGGCGAGGTCGGTGCGCCAGGCGGTGAAGACGGCGTCCGCCATCGCGGCCGGGGTGCCGCCCTTGACGCGGTTCTGCTGCCGGTACCAGGTGAACGCGTCGGCGGGGTCGCCGTCGCGCAGTTTCAGGGAGGCGGCGGCCTCCTGGGGGTGGCGGAAGCGGTGCACGGCGGTGAGGTGGACGGCGCCGACCTCGGTCTGCAGCAGCCGCAGCGCGCCGCCGGCCTCGACGGCGGCGAGCTGGGCGGGGTCGCCGATCAGGCGCACGTGCGCGCCCGCTCCCGCGGCGAGGCGCACGACCTTCGCGAGCTGGGCGGTGGCGGCCATGCCGGCCTCGTCCACGATGATCACGTCGCCCTTGCGCAGGCGCTCGGTTCGGGGCAGGACGAGCCGGCCGGTGGCGGCGAGGTCCTGGCGGTGCAGCCAGGAGTGGAGGGTGTGGGCGGGGCGGCGCAGTTCCTCGGACATGACGTGGGCGGCGCGGGCGGAGGGGGCGAGCGCCACGGTGGTGTGTCCGGCGGCGGTGACGGCGTTCGCGGCCAGGCGCAGCGCGGTGGTCTTGCCGGCGCCGGCCGGGCCGATCGCGGCGGCCAGGGCGCGGTCGGAGGTGGCGAACGCTCGTGCCATGGCGCGCTGTCCGGCGTCCAGGGGGCCCTTGTGGCGGGCGGCTGTTTTCTCGAAGGTCCGCGTCGTGCAGGCGGGGGTGAGGCGGGTGCGGGCGGCGGCGACGATGCGGTCCTCGGCGGCGAGGACGGCGGGGGTGGTGTAGAGCTCGGCGCCGCGGCGGCGGTAGACGCTGGTGCCGTCCGGGCGCTGCAGCGGCGCGAACGCGGGGTTGATGTCGGGCGGGGTGAGGTCCAGGCACAGGCGCTGCAGGGCGTGGTCGCAGATCTGCTCGGCCCAGCCCTCGCCGCCGCGGCCGAGCGTGGCGCGGGTGACGTGGCGGTGGGCCTCGGCCAGCAGGTGGCGCTTGCCGAAGACGGCGCGGTGCAGGGAGACGGTGGCCACCACCTCGCGGGCGGCCGCGTCCACGTCCAGGATCGGCGGGCCTTTGGCGCGGCGCGCGTCACGGGCCGCGGCGCGGACATCGCGCAGCAGGTTGTCGACGACGGGGCGGCCGAACGCGGCCGCCGCACCCAGCTGCCAGCGCTCGCGCAGCACCGCGAGCGGGGTCGCGGGCTTCTTCGCGGGCCGGGTCTGCAGGGCGGCGTGGCGCATCAAGGCGATCCGGGCCGCGAGGGCGGGCTCCCTGCCGTGCTCGGCCCGGTAGGCGGCGACCAGCCGGGGCAGCAGCCGGCGCACCTGCCGGGTGCGGGTGGAGTTCGCTTCGATCAGCTCCGCGCCGATGCCCGCGATCTCCATCACCGGGCGCCGGCCCTGCTCAACGTGTCGCTCGGTCACCGCCAGGTCCAGGGCGGTGCACACCCGCCGCAGGACCTCGGCGTTGTAGAGCTCGGAGGCGGCGACGGCCTGCGCGAGGAGCAGCCGGCCGTCGATGGTGCGCCACCGCCCGTCCGGGCCCTGCACCTTGTTGGCGATCAGCACGTGGTCGTGCAGCAGCGCGTCGCCGCACCGCGAGTCGAAGTGCCGGAACCTCACCGCCACCAGCCCCGTCGTCACATCGTGCTGCGCAACCCCGCCGGGCCCGGTGCGGGTGGCCAGCGCGTTGTCCTCGATCCAGGCGAGCGTGACCGCGATGGCCTCCTCGTGCGCTTTCTCGACCGCCTGGCGGGTGGCGTCGTCGCCCATCCTCCACAGCCAGTTGACCGAACCGGGCGGGCGCAGGACCGGGTGGAACGCGGCCACCGGCTGCCGGGGCGGACGGGTGGAGCGGATGATGTACCGGTTCAGCTCGGCCCCGTCCCTGGGCGCGCGCCCGAACTCGGCACGGAACGCCAGCGCACCGACCTCACGGCGCAGCGCGCGGCGCTCCTCCGTCCGGGCCGGCCGCCCGGCACGCTGCTCCCACGCCTTCACCCGCTGCTCGATCGCGGCCGCCAGCTCGGTGGGCTGCTGCCCGAACCCGTAGAACGCGGCGCCCAGGCGCGCCGCCCGCTGCGCCTGGCGGATTGTCGCGCCGGCGCGCAGCCGCTCGGCGATGATCTCGTCCGCCCGCGGGTGCAGGCCCTCCCCGAACAGGGCCGCCATCTGCGCTTCGGTGACCTCGCCGGCGACGCCGAGCAGGGCCGCGGCCCGGCCCGTCCACACCCCGGGAGGCACGCCGCCGCTCTTCTGGTGCTCGGCCAGGTCGCGGCCGCGGGGCCGCAGTTCGTCGCCGGTGGTGATCTGCCGCATGAAGTAGCGGTAGCCGTCGCCCGGTGTCATTTTCGAGAAGTCCACCGTCACGGGCGCAAGGGTGAGCGCCGGGCGGGCGCAGATGCAAGAGCTGTCGGGATCGCGGTTGCGGCTTCCCGGCCCTGCCCGGCCCGGCCGGGACCACGGCCCGGGCCGCCCGGGCACGGGTGGCGCAGATTGCCGGTGCGGGTGTTGCCGCAGGCCGGGGACGGTGCGGGGGCGCCCGGGGTGGAGGGTGGTGCGGGTGGGGGGCGGTCCGGGTGCGGGGCGGGAAGTTCGGGTGGCTCGGCGGGGTGCGGATCCCGCTGGGCGGGATCCGGGGTGCGGTCCCCTTCCGGCGGGCCGGTGGTGGCGGGTTGCCTGGTGGGGTGTGGCGTCCCGGTGTTGGGGTGCCCGTGGGTGAGAGATGGGGACGTGGGATGGCGAACGGTGCGGGTGCGGGTGCGGGTGGGGTTGTGCGGGGTGCGGTGGCGTCGGTGGCGGCGCGTCGGCGGGCGCGGGAGTTGCGGGCGGGGTACGAGGCGCGGGAGGTGGCGTTGGTGCGGGGGGCGGAGGAGTTCTTGACGTTGGTGGAGCGGACGGGGTCGGTGGTGGAGGGGATCGAGGGGCAGATCGGGGTGTTGGTGCGGGAGTTGGAGGTGGTGCGGCGTGAGGGGTGGGAGCGGGGGGCGTGGGTGGCGGCGGGGATGCGGGGTGTGTTGGTGCGGGGTGTGGGGGTGCGGGAGGAGGAGGTGGCGGATCGGTTGGGGGTGGAGGTGGGTGAGGTGCGGCGGATGTTGGCGTTCGTGAAGGCGTCGGGGAAACCCGGTCCCACGGTCGGCGCGGGGGGCGGGGACGTGGCTGGTGCGGGGGCGGGGGCCGGTGCGGGGGCAGGTCGGGGGCGTTCGGGTGGCGGCGGGAAGGGACGGGGCCGGCGTGCGGCAGGGGGTGACGGCCCGTCGGTCGGGACCGGGACCGGGACCCCGGCGGTGGCGGGTGACGGGCCGGTGACGGCCGACGTGCCGGGACCGGGGGCCGGGGCGCAGCGGGCACCGGATGGTGGCGGGAGTGCGGGCAGTGACAGCACCGTGGCGGCGGGGCCGCGGTCCGGGCCGGACCCGGCGGCGCCGCAGGGCGGAACGGGTGCTGACGGGCCGACGCGCGGGACCGGTGGTGGCGGATCGGTGGCGGCCGGGGCGCAGCGGACGGCGGGCGGCGGGGGTACGGGCGGCGGGCCGGTGGCGGCGGTGCCGGGGGGCGGCCAGGTCCCGGCGGCCGGGCCGGGCTCGGTGGGGCCGGTGGGTGGTGACGTGCGGGGGCCGGTGCCGGGGTCGGTGCCGGGGGCCGGGTCAGGGGCGCAGCGGGCGCCGGGTGGTGGCGGGAGTGCGGGCAGTGGCAGCACTGTGGCGGCAGTGCCACGGTCCGGGCCGGGCTCGGCGGCGTCGGGGGCCGGTCCGGGCGGTGGCGGGGGTGTGACGGCGGTGCCGGGGGCGCGGCCGACGGAAGGCGGTGGCGGCGCGGGCGGCGGCAAGCCGGCCTCGGCTGCGCCGGGTGGCGGGCCGGGCGGCGGCGGATCGGTGGCGGCCGGGGCGCAGCGGAGTACGGGCGACGGCGGCCCGGGGGCCGGATCGGGGCCGGCGGGACCGGCGGGGGCTGCGGCGCCGGGGACGGGGGCGCAGCGGACGGCGGGCGACGGTGGCGGGAGTGCGGGCAGTGGCAGCACTGTGGCGGCAGTGCCACGGTCCGGGCCGGGCTCGGCGGCGTCGGACGGCGGATCGGGTGCTGGTGGGGCTGTGGTGGCGGCGCCGGGGGCCGGGGCGGGCTCCGCGGGGCCGGCGGCACCGGGGTCGGTGCCGGGGCGGGCTGATGGTGTGAGGGAGGAGCGGTGATGGGGTCGGTGTCGCAGGTGACGGCGGGTGAGTTGGATCCGACGTGGCTGGGGGGTGTGTTCGAGGTGGTAGAAGAGGGCCAGGACGGTCCGCTGGTGCACGGGATGCGGTTGGTGTCGTACCGGAAGGTGGTGGGGCGGGAGCGGGTGGTGCTGGTGGGTGAGAACACCAGTGTGGTGGTGGGGTCGTCGGTGGGGTTGGCGTTCCATGTGGCGGCGGTGCCGGGTCGGTTCACGGGCGCGGTCGTCGCCGGGGCACCCGCACCCGCGCCGGCGGCGGTGGGGCAGCAGCAGGTGCAGCAGGTGGCCGCGGTGCAGCACGCCATGCCGCAGCCCGCGGCGCCGGTGCCGGTGCCGGTGCCGCCGGTGCCGGTCGGCGGGTACCCGCCACCCGGACAGGCACAGCCGACGCCCGGGCCCGGGCCGACGGCCGGGCCGGTACCGGGGTCAGGACCCGGGCCGGTGGCGGGTCCGGGGGCGGGTGCGCGGCCGGTGGGCACTCCCCCCGCACCGGCCAGGCCGGGCGGGCCGGTGGCGCCGTGGATGCGCAAACCACCCACAAGCTGACCGGCCGACGGTCCGGCACAACGCGAACAGGGGCCGGTGGACGGCGGTGGCGTGGCGGTGCCCGGCCACCGGTGGGTCGGTGGCCGGGTGTGGGCCGGTGCGCAGGGTGCGGTCAGAGGTAGAAGTGGCCGTCGTTGGCTTCCAGGGCGCCGTTGGAGCCTGCCTGGAGCAGGTCGGATTCACGCTGGTGGCGGGCGCAGAGTACCCAGTGGACGGCGATCTGCTTCGCTTCGTGGGCGTCGAGGACGGCCGAAGGGACCTCGCAACCCTCGCACTGTGTGACGCGGCGTGGTGCGAAGTCGGCCGAGGCGGCAGAGGCGGCGGTCGTGGCAGGAAGGGTGGGCGGGACGGACGGGGCGGTTGGACGGCGGCGGCCCGGGTGGGTGTCCGTGCCGGGGTGCGGGCCGGGGGTGTCACCGGGTTCGGCTCCGTCGGCGATGAGCTGACGGCTGATGTTGTTGCGGGCCGTGTCGCTGAGAGCCACGCCGGGGTGCGGGGCGAGCATCACGTCGATGGCGGGCATCAGCTCGCCGACGGTGGTGATGAACGGGTGCAGGCCCAGGTGCTGGATGAGCTCCTCGCCGTCGTTCTCCCGGAGTTGGGCGAAGACGTTGTGCAGGGGACGGTCGTAGCCGTATTCCAGGTTCAAGGTGTCGGTGAGCGGCAGGGTGTATCGGGACAAGAGAGGACTCCTCTGATCACGTCGGGCGGGCGGTCCCGCGCTGGGCCTGGGGTGGGCCGGGACGGCGCGGGACAGGGGTGCCGACGGGGACGGGTCGTTTGGGGTGGTGACCGCGGGCGGTGCCGGGCGCAGCGGACCGCCGTGGCAGGGGCGTAGCGGGGCGGGGCCGGCGGGGCGGGGGTGGTCGGGGTGGTGGCGGCCGGGACCCCCTGGAGGGGAGTCGAGGGGTCCCGGCCGCCGGGTGTGCCGCCCCTGCCCCGGAGGGGGTGTGGGCGGGGGCGGCACACGGGGCGCCTCGACCCGTGTGGTGTCGGGGAGGCGCCGGGGAGGCCCGCACGGCCGGAGTGGGCACGGCCGCCGGGCGGGAACGGGACGCACTGTAGGGGCGGGAGACGGCCGGTCAACCCCCGAGCGTGCGCGGGACGAGCGGACCGCGGCCGGGCCCCGGCCGGGCGGGCGGGCGGGCGGTCCAGCCGGGGCGCGGTGCGGGCGGTGGCGGGCGGGCTGGTGGTATGGGTGACGGGCGGTGGTGGAGGCGTGGTGGGGCATGGCGGTGCCCGGCCACCGGGGGTAGGTGGCCGGGCGTGGACGGGGCGGGGGCGGGGGCGGGGGCGGAAGCGGGGGCGGGGGCGGGGGCGGGCGGGTTCCCGGTGGGCGGTGGGCGGTTGTGTGACGGCCGGGAAGATGTCGAGGGCGTGGCCGATGCCCCACAGGGCGTGGGCCATGCGCGGGCCGGGGACGGTGATGTGGCCGATGGCGCGGAAGACGTCGGGTCGGTCCTGGGTGCGGACGATGTGGACGGCGGTTGTGGCGCGTTGGCGGACGCTTCCGGTGCTGTCGATCTTGATGCGTTCGGCGATGATGAGCAGACCGGCGGTCGGCCCTTCGAGGAGCCCGGGCTCGCCGGGCGGGGTGTGCGGGGTGGTTCGGGGGGTGTCGAGGAGGGTCTGCGCATAGGCCCGCAGGTGCGCGGGCAGGTCGCCGTCGTCGTCGGGCAGGGGGATGTCGAGGGCGTGGACGCTGATCACGCAGGCGTGGTCGATGCCGAGGTCGGTGAGGGCCGACGGCGTGGGGAGGCCGATGCGGTAGGTGCTGGGCGGCAGCATCCCCCACGGGACGGTGTCGTGGTGGAGGACTTCGACGGTGGCGGCGACCTGGGTGGCCATGTGAGTCGTCTCGACGGTGAGCGGCAGGTGGTGGTCGGTCACGGTGGTCGGGCTCCTTGCTGTCGGTGTGTGCGGGATGGTGTGCGGTGGTGGCCGGTGGGCGGGGGCTCCCCCGGCGGCCCGGGGGGGGGTGGCTGCGGTGCGCGTCGCACGGGCGGGTCGACGGGCACCGTCGGGCAGGTCACCGGCCGGAAGGGCCGAACGGGTGCCGGGCGCAGCCGGACGGGTGCCGGGCGCAGCCGGGGCGTGGTGGTCGGGGTAGTGGCGGCCGGGACCCCCTGGAAAGGGGGTGCGGGGTCCCGGCCGCCGGGTGTGCCACCCTCCGGCCCGGGGGGGGGGGACGCCGGAGGGCGGCACTGGGCGCCACGGCCCACCGGGGGGGTGATGGGGCGGGGCGCCCCGGGGAAGCCCGCACCACCGGAGCGTCGGCGCTCGGCAGCGGCCCGGGCGGGCACAGACACACCGTAGGAACAGCAGACAGCCGATCAACCCCCCAGCCCGGAGCGGCGAGGGACGGGGTCGACCGGAGGCCGGGGCGGGTGGGCAGTCTGGAAGCAGCAGCGGCCGGAAAGGGTGACCGGGCCGGTGTGGGTGGCGGCGGCATGGCGGTGCCCGGCCACCGGTGGGGCCGGCGGCCGGGCAGAGGTCAGGGTGTGGACGGCTGGAGCTGGATGCGAAAGCGCGGGTAGTCGCCGGTGGCGAACAGGCGCGCGATGTCGGCGTCGGTGACGGCCGGGGCGGCGCGGGTGCGGTCGGGGTTGAAGAGGATGGCGGCCGGGTCGCCTCGGCCGTGGACGGTGGGGTGGATCTGGGCGAGGTAGGTGCGGAGCATGCCGAGCAAGGTCAGGCCCAGGAGGGTGCCCCAGACGGCGGCGGCGACCAGAGGGCTGAAGATGTCGCCGAGCTGCTGGCACTGGCTGGTGCGGGATCCGGTGACCGGATAGGTGCCGGACAGGCCGACCAGGGCGCAAACTTCGGGGATGGTGAAACGGCGGCCGGTGTCCTGGCAGTACCAGCCTCGGATCTTGCCGGTGACGGCGGGGATGGTGCGGTCGAGGGCGAACACGTTGCCGCCGCTGGTCCTGCGTTCGCCGCGGGTGTTGATGCGGGTCTGCGGCGGCCAGCCAAGTGCGTGGGCGGCGCTTGTGCGGATGCCGGGGACGGTGACCGGGCCCGGGTTGCTGTGCCAGTGGGCGGACATGATGGCGCGGTTGCGGTTGCTGGCGGAGCCGAAGTCGGCGGCGTCCAGGTTCTGCCACTGCACGGATTCGCATCCGGCGGTGGTCAGTTCGGTCCAGATGTACTCCTGGACCGTCTCGGGCAGGGCCGAGCTCTGCTCGATGACGATCGTCTCGACGGGGGCGCCGATGGAGCGCAGGCCCAGGATCCAGATGACCGGGGCGAGCATGAGTCCGGCGGTGGCTGCGGTCATGTCGTCGACCAGCGACCACAGTTCGGTGATGGGGGCGCCGGACGGCTCGATCATGTGGTCGTGGCAGACGGCCTCGTCGCAGTCGGCGGGGTCGTCGTGGGTACACAGTTCGGAGCCGTCCACCCACACGTTCCCCATGTGGGTGCCGACCTGGTCGATCGCCTCCAGGAGGATCTCCAGGTTCCCGGCGTCGCGGCCGGCTCCGAGTCCGGCACGGGTGAAGTCGATGCACGGCATCGTGCACATGACGCGGCGGGTCCAGCGCAGGGTGGGGTGGCGGGGGTCGATGGTCTTGATGTCGCTTTGGATGACGGTGCAGCCGGCTGCCGTGCTGGTGGCGGTCGGGTTCTTCTCCAGCTCGACGCACACCATGTCGGTGGTGACGCCGAGGACCAGGCGCAGCCCGGCGCAGCCGCCGCCGCATCCGGCGCACACGTTCACTCCGCGGGGCGCCTCGCCGGGGCGGGGCGGGTAGAGCCAGCGGGCGGGCCAGGGTCCGGCGAGCTGGTCGCGTTGGGCTGTGGTGAGGGAGTCGAGGAGAGCGGTCAGTTCGGGCCCGTCGAGAGCGAACCGGTCCTCATGGGTCGGTGTGGGGACAGTGGCTGTAGTGGTCGGGCTGTTGGTGTCGAGGGCGAAGAGCGGGAGTTCCTCGTACGCGGCAGGGCGGACGGCGGCGGGGCGTGAGTGTGGGTCTGGGCAAGCGGGCTCCCGGCCTGGTGAGCGGTGACCGGCGGCCGGGCTCTGCAGCCCGTGAGGGGCGGGAGCGGGCGGCGGGGCGGCGGCGGTGAGCGCTCGCCCCGACGGGGCCTGGCCGGTCTGTTGTGCCGGAAGGTAGGCGCGGCAGTGAGCCGGTCAACGCCCTGGAGGAGCCTGATGACCGAGGCGGCCGGGTGGCCGGACGCGGACGCCACACCCCGCACCCGGCCTGCCCCCTCGTGGTTGCCGGACCGGCAGGCGACGGCGAGCAGCGGGACGTGCCCGGCCCGTGGAGCGCCCCGGCGGCTCGGCCGGGCGAGCCGCCAGGGCAGGCACGGATACAGGGCGGGGGCCGCGCGGCACAGCAGCCAGGGGCGGCCGGAACCGGAACAGCAGCGCCGGTGGGCGGACAGGTGGGCGGCCCCGGGGCCGAAGGCGGAACGGCAGCCGACGCCCAGTGGCAGCGCTAGGGCAGGCCGGTGCGGGGGCGGGCAGCTGTGGCGGGACGCTGGCAGGGCCGGACACGGGCAGCCCAAGCCGAGCGGCCGGCGCCGGACGACGATGGTGCGCGGCGGGCGGCGGGCCAGGGTGGGGCACGGCCAGCCGCTGGTGTGCCATTGTGCCCGGGGATGCGGAGCTGCCGCGGGCCTCTCGATCGCCCCCCCGGGAGGCGTGGGCGGGACGAGACCGACGGGGTGACGCCGCGACGGTGGGGGACGCGAGATCCCGGCCGTCGGCAGGCGCAGGGCCGCACGGCCCTCGGGGCGGCGGGGGCTGACGGGCGGCAGGGCCCCTGGGGTACGCGGGCCCGGAGCAGCGGGGCCGATCGCGGCGGGTCCGGGATCGTTGGGCGTCGGAGCTGGTAGTGCTCGTAGTCGCCTTACGGTGCCCACTCCTTGGGGGTGCAGGGGCGGCCGATGGGGGCCGTGGTGCCTGGCGGAACACCGTCGCGCAGCAGGGGATAGAGGGTCTCGGGTCGTTCCAGGACTCCGTTGGGGCGCAGCGGATCGGGGCGTAGCTGGGTGTCGGCGATGGGCAGGCCGATGTAGGCGGCGCCGGCGAAGTCGGTCCAGGTCGGGTCGACCACGCGGCCGTCGGGGGTGACGCACCAGGCGTGGGCGACAGGAAATGGCACGGAGGCGGGCATGGCGAACCCCTCGGCGTACAGCAGGCCGGGGTGGGTGCGCTCGGTGAGTGCCGCGTTGGCGAAGCACTCTCTCTCGGGCAGCGGTGTGATCTGGGAGGGGAGCCCGCCGGGGGTGAACCAGCGGCCTTCTGCGAGCAGGAGCGCCTGGACCGATTGGTAGGACCAGGTCCGGGTGGGGCGGTGGGAGGCGGTTTCGAGGGCGACGACCGCGTGCAGAAATTCCAGCACCACCGTTTCGGCGGCCATGAGTGTGGCGGAGGTCTGTGGGGTGTTGATGTCGGCTCCTGGTAGCGGTGGTGACGTGGACGCGGGCGGGTCGGACGCACCCTATCCGGTGCCAGCAGGCGCGGGGGAGGGGCTGCAGCCGGCCGGGGCCGGGATTCTCCTTCCCGGCCGTCGGGGCAGCACCACGCATGCCACCGGGCACCAGAACGGGCCGTGGGCCGTGCTGGTGCCCGGTGGGTCGGCCGTCCTGGACTGCCCCACCGCCGCGGGTCCGGGCATGGAAGGAGGAGGCGGCCGGGTGGCGTGGGCCCAGGGGGGAGTGCCGGGTCGTGGGTGCTCAGCCGAAAAGGGTGTCCCGCCGGTTGCGGACGACCTTCTCGATCGAGCGGGTGGCCTCGGCGCCGGGCTGGGCGATGTCCGCGAGGCCGTGCTCGGCCGCTTCGGCCCCGGAGGGGAACAGTGCAACCGGGGAGACGTAGGTGACGACGGCTTCGAAGGTCTCCCCGTCCATGGCGCCGTTCAGCGGGGCGATCCTCGGCGCCAGCAGGGTTGTGCCGTGGCATGCGGCCCAGCCCGCACACACACCTGGCCGGGCTGCCGGCGTCGTGCTGATGGCACAGCCAGACGCGGGTGGGCTGCTCGCCGGTCGAGGCGTCGTAGGCGGGGAGCTTCTCGTACTCGCTCGCGGCCCAGATCCCGGAAGGGACATCACGCCGGTAGGGGCAGGTGTCGCAGGGACGGAGCGCGGGCGGACGGCTCGAGGACGGCACGCAACGAGTATCCGGGTTACGGGACACTGCGGGGGCCCCTTTCAAGCGACGGGATAGGAGGGGGCGGCGGGGCAGGGGCGGGGTGTGGTGGTAGGTGGTGGCGGCCGGGACCCCTGGGGTGTCGGGGTCACCAAGGACGTAGCGCAGTCGCCGCTATTGGCCGGACATCGCGCCACTGCCGGTGGGACTATGCAGCCGTGAGCGACGGCGATCTGCGCTGACGTCCGGGATTCCCCGGCGCCTTCCCGACACCACACGGGTCAAGGCGCCCCGTGTGCCGCCCCCGCCCACACCCCCTCCGGGCCGGGGGCGGCACACCCGGCGGCCGGGCGCGGTCGGCGGGGTGCCGCCAGGCGCAGCGCTGCCAGGCGGCGATGGCTGGGGCGGTCCGGCAGGACGGCGCGAAGTAGTTGGGCGAGTTTGCAGTGGAGGGTGGGCACGGTGAAGTCCGTTCAGAGGTGTGATTCGGCTCGGGGTGTCGCGTGACTCCGGGTGGTCCGGATTCGGGATGGTGTGCTCCCGACGCGGGTCGTGCTGGTGCTGGGAACGCCTGGGCGGGCGGAGGGTGGGGTGGGCGCCGTGGGACGACGCGGGTCACCCGTCGCGGCGGCTCAGCTGGGGCGCACCGTAGCGGCGGCTTCCGGCGGGTCAAGGGCTGCCCGAGTTCGGGCATGCCCGGCTTCGGACTTGTCGTAGTCCGCTTCCCCGGCGGCTTGGCCGGCTGCTGACAGCTCTTGCATCTTTGTCCTGCTGTCTAGGCTGCTGGCATGTCGTCCGGATTCACGGGTCCCGCGCGTGGCAGTTGCGGCCGGCTGGTAGCCCGTGAGGGTCGGTGGCTGCGGTTCGGGTGCGGGTGTGATGTGGTTGGCTGCTGACTCTTGTGGTCGGGGTGCTGCGAGCGGTTCGGAGGTGCCGCTTGGACGGCGGCGCCGCTTGCCGGTGGGCCCGCTTTGGGCTCGCGGCAACGATGAGTGTCAGCGGATACGGCAGGGTCCCCGCTGTGACAGATGAGACCGTGGCCAGTGGTCGCGGTCAGGTGGACGCGGGCTTCGGCGGTCTCTCTCTGGGGCCGGTAGGGCGGAGGCGAAGGCTGACCGACGCTGCTGCAGCGTCCGGTAAGTCAGCGGGGGTTCGGGCGGGTCTGGGGCATTTCGACCACGGGCATGGATCGGCCTGGCTGGCGGTCCTGACAGGCTTCCGCGTCGGCCCGGGTTGGCCGGTGGCGCCGTGGTGCTGTGGAAGCTAGCGGTGCCGTGCTGGGGGCCGAGCCCCATTGGGGCACTGACGGGGTTTCGCCGGGCCGACGATGTGAGCCCGGCAGAAGCCGCTGGGTGTCAGCAGAGAGCTCCGCTTCACCGCGCAGGAAGGTGAGAGAACGGCTCGAGCCAGGTGCCCTCGGCGTCGTGGAAGGTAGGTCGGGCTGTCGGCCACGCCGGGGAACAGTAGACCTGTTAGGCATCGGCGCCGCCGACGCGGTCGATAGCCGTGAGCGCTTCGGGGTCGGCCGGTGCTCCCGGCCGGCTCGGGAACGGGTTGCAGCGGCCGGGGCGGTGATGCAGCGGTGCTTCAGCCTGAGGTGGCGGCCTATCAGGTCGGCGATGGCCCTTGCGCCGGCGGGCGGCGGCCGGTGCGCCGATGGCGTTCGGCGGGACGGCCGGTGCGGGTCGCCGCGCCGCTCGCGGTCTTCGGCTCTGCGCTGACGCGAGGTGAGCGAGGATCTGGCTTCGGTCTCCGCCCGGAGCTGATCGAGACGGTCCTGAAGTCCGTCGGCCTTCGTACGGAGTCTGGCCGCCGATGATCTGAGGTCTGCTGACTGTGCCTCAACGGCGTGCAGGTCGGATGCGATGGCGGCCTCGAGGCTGCGACCGGCAGCCGACGGTCCCCATTGCTGGTGGGGCGCCGTTGCGCGAAGTGCGCGGGCCCGGGTCAGTGCGGCTGTCGCCCGGGCCAGTGCGCCGTCGGCTTCGAGCTTCGCCCGTAAGGCCTTCTCTCGCAGTCGGTGGGCGTCGTCCCGCTGCGCTGCCGGAGTCGTTGCGCGAAGGAGCAGGTATGCGGAGCCAGCCTGGGATCGGCGGGTGGCGTCGTCTGCGGCTCGGTGCAAGGCGAGGGAGCGGCGCAGGTGGGCGTTGGCGGTCCGGAAGCCGCGGGCAGCGTCTCGTGCTTCTTGGGTAGCGGTGCGAGCGTCCTGTTCGCCTTGACGTACGGCGTGCGCGGCCGGGCCGCGGCCCTGCGCGGCGTCGGTCGTCAACGCGGCCGCTGCAGCCTCGGCGGTCGTCGCCTGTTTCCGAAGGTTCGGTACGGCCTGTGTCAGCCAGGCAAGTTGCCGGGCGAGGTCGGCGTGGGACAGGTGGCCGTGCGGGCGTTCGGTCCACCTCGGCGGTGGCTTGGCGGTCGGCCGCGTGTGGTCGTCGTGCCAGAGGGCTTCGAGGTCGTCGAGCGCTGCAGTGTCGGTGCCCGGGGTTCACTCGCGGCCGGCCGCGTCGAGGATCGGGCCGACTTGGCCGATCCTCAGGTCCCGTTCGAGTCGCGCCAGGAGGCGGTGATCGTCAAGGCGTTGCCGGAGTGAGGGCGGCGGGGCCGCGCGCCGGGCGGCCTGGTCCGCCAGGCCGCGGACGTAGGTCTCCGGGGAGATCGTGCCGTCGTCGAGGGCGCGCTGGAGTTCGCGGTCTTCGGTGGCGTCGCGGGCCTGCTCCCGCTGGGCGGCTTCGCTTCGTCGTACCTGGTCGAGGGTGCGCTGCTCGTGGCGGAGCTGCTCCAGGGGATCGGCATAGGGACGCTGCGTCAGGGTGGCGAACACCTCACGGACGGCGGGGCCCATCAGGAGTCGCTCGCGCCATCCGGAGGCCCTGGTGGCGTAGAGGATGTCGCCGACGGCTGTTGAGATCCAGCTGTAGGTGGTGTCGCCGACCGTCCGCTTGTTGTCGGAGGTGCCTGGATCGCTCATCTCGGGCTCCAGTCAGTCGGGCCCTTGGCGGCAGTTTCCTCGGGCGGTCGGCGCGGCCCGGACGTCGTCCCCGTGCGAAGTCGGTGCCTTCTACGGTCCCCGCGGGGACGACGGCGTTCAAGGGTCAGCCGGCAATCGTCCCGCGCTGCGGGAGAGGGCTCGCCCGGTTCCCGGTGAGGGGGATCTGGACCTGCGGCCAGGCGCGCTCGCGATTCGCGTCACCCGCGCCGGCGCCGGCGCCGGCCGTGCGGGGGGAACACCAGTGCGAGAGTGACGCCCAGGGCTACGACCGCGATCGGTGCGAAGAGGTTCGGGAAGCTGGACGCAGGGTCGTCGGAGTTCCACATGGCGCCGCCGGTGAGGAAGCCCACGATGATGAGCAGGTGCGGGAGGTAGCGGATGAACCTGAGTGCGAGAAACGCCAACCCGGCCACGGTGTGGTCCCCCTTTCGGTGCAGAGGTCACGGTAGCGCGAATCGTGCGGATGCGAGGCGGCTTATCCGACGGCGCACGGCGAGGACGGTGGCGTTGGTCTCGGGTGTCGGAGCGATGACGGTCAGCATCGCCAGGAGAGGACGTCCGCTGGCCAGTGCGTCGCTGTCGGGGACGTCCTTCCAGGAGGCGGCGGCCTGGTGGGCGCTGGCGCGTGCGGGCCGGCTCGCGGGTCCGGTGGCGTGCGCCCAGCCGTGGGCGATGTAGGTCCACAGCTCGGCGGCGTAGCAGTAGTCGCCCGACATCCAGGCGAGGTCGGCGCGGACGCCGGCGGCGGTGAGCGTGGCGGGATGACGCTCGCCGTGGGCGGCTGTCAGGCCGGCCAGCAGGAGGTCCGCCTGGTCGGCGGCTCGGGTGAAGTCGTGGGCACGGCCGGCCTCGTAGACCGCTTGCAGGGCCTGGTCGTGCTCGGGCGAGGCGCTGCTTTCGCCGGCGGGGGCCGGTGTCGCTGCGGTGGGTGGGGTGAGCGGCTCCCCCGGGGCCAGTGGGAGGGTGCTCCCGTCCGGGTTGATCTGCAGTCTGAGGCGCTGCTTCGTTCTGGTGTCGTGAATGGCGACTGCGATCGGCGCTCCCGCGCCTGCGGCGTCGAGGGCGAGCTGTTGGGGGACGGCGCGTGCGGGTTCGACACCCGGGGGCACATCGATGGGCTCGTCGTCGATGCGTGCGGCGCCGTCCGGGCTGATGTGTACCTGGGTGTCGGTCACGTCGTTCCTTGGGGTACGGGCAGGGAGCTTGTTCCCCCGGCGCTCGGGAAGGCGGGCGCGGCCCAGCCGCGGTAGCGCATGTGCCAGGTGCCGTCGGTGACGTCGGACCTGGGCCTGATGCCGATGGTTCCGTAGCCGTTGATGTCGGTGCTGGCCACCATGTCTCCTCCGAGGTAGAGGAGGACGTGGCCGTCTTTGCTTCCGCTGTCGTAGAACAAGAGAGCGCCGGGCGGTGGCGAGTTGTCTCCGGGGTGGGCGTCGCCGCTGGCGACGAGGCGCTGCCAGTGGATGTTGGCAGACACGGATCCTGATGATCCCCAGCCGTAGGCCTGCGCGACGAACTTGTCACAGTAGAGGTGGAAGTCCGAGCGGCCGCTGGCGGAGCCTGCTCGTGCGGCCGCGATCGCCTGGTCGGCGCTTCGCGGGTTCGTGGTGGTGAACTGTGCGGCCGGGTCCGGTCCCGTGCCTGTTGCTCCGGCGGGGGTGGGGTCGCAGCCAGCGAAGACCGAGGTGACGGCGGCGGTTCCCCAGGTGGTGCTGACAAGGCCGCCGGCGCTCTGTTCCCACTTGGCGTAGGCGTCGGGGAATCCTGAGCGCTGAACGGCCTGGGCGGCCTGGGTCAGCGGTCGGGTCTGCCAGTCCTTGATCTTGACGAGGCCGTCGTAGAACTTGTTGGCGGCGTAGACAGGGTCGGTGATCTGGGTGACGGTTCCCCAGCCCTGGCTCGGCCGCTGCTGGAACAGCCCGACGCTGTCCCGGTCGCCGTGGTCGAGGTTCTCGAGCGTCGATTCCTGCATCGCGGTCGCGACGGCGATGACGGCCGCCCTGGGGCTGAGCCCGCGGGTGCGGGCAACGTTGGTGATCGTGGAGGCGTTGCGGATCTGCTGTTCGCTCCAGTGGGGGTTCTGCTGGGGGCCTTGCGGGCTGATCGGGACGACGACTGCGGGGCCGTCCTGGGCAAGCGGAGGCTCCCACCCGACCGCGGCAGTTGCCGTCCCCGCGCCCTGGTTGCCGCTTCCGACGGGAGCGAGGGAAGTGGTGCAGGTGGCTGCGTTGGCGTCCGCTGCTGCCCCGCTGCCGCCCAGGAGGATGATCGACATGCCCATCACCGCGACAGCCAGCATGGCGGCGAGCAGTGAGGCGCTCTTCTTCACCGCCTCACTGTGACCCGCAGGTCCGGGTCGGCCTCAGGGCGGGTCGGAGAGCTTCCCGGAGACCGGGATGTCCACCGCATAGTTCCCGCTCGGCGGACTCTCCTGCTGCCGTGGCGGGCTCTCGCTGCCGTGGGCGGGGCCGGGGCGCGTCTAATGGCGGGGCCGGGTGCGCCGTTGCGTCAGCCGGCATTCACAAGGGCCGGCAGGGGGGTTCTGTGGGCGCCGGAGCTACGCGCTCCGCCCTGTCGGCATTCGCCTTGTGACAAGGCGGATTTCACCTTCCGCACCGTGCGGGACCGAGAATCAGGGTGGGCACATGGGACTGCAGGACATCATCCTCGCGGCTGACCCGTCGCCGAAGCCGGGCGGGACGGTCGACGGCCTGGTGACGGGCCTGGCCCCGGACTGGGGACCGTTCGCGTCGGTCGGCGCGACGGCCCGCACGGTCATCCAGGCCATCATGGCGGCGGTGATCCTCATTCTGCTGGGGAAGGCGCTCATCGGCGTGATCCACCTGAAGGTCGGGAACTCCCAGCACGACACGGTGCAGGTCAAACAGGGCCAGAAGGAACTCGCGGGAAGCCTCGTCGCGGCGTTCATCGTGGCATCCATCGGAACGCTGTTCACCATTGTCTACGGCATGGGCATTTGATGCCCCGCCGGGACCATGCCAGCGGCACGCGCGTCCTTCGCAGCGACGAACCGGCCCGGAAGTCGCCGAGTCCGTTGCGCGGGCCGGTCCTCGTGGTCGGTGCAGTCTTCCTGGCGCTGATTCTCGGCGCCGTGCTGATCGGCCGCGGCTCGGACGGATCCGGCGGGGCAGCGGCCAGTCCTGCACCTTCGGAGCAGGCCGGCAAGGCCGCGGGCGGGTCGAGTCTTTCCGGTGCCTCCGCTGCGGGACAGGCCGGTTCGAGGCTGGTCGAGGGTGTCCCCGTCGGGTACAGCAGGTCTCGGGAGGGAGCGGTCGCTGCGGCGGTGAACTTCGAGATCGCCCGCTCGAGCGCGCGCTACCTCACCGACGCCGGGTCCCGTGAGCGCATCCTCAAGACGATCATGGAGTCCGATGCCGCGGCCGGCCAGATCAAGGACGACAACGCAGCGGTGACGCGGTTCTCCTCGGCCCTGGGACTGACGGCCGACACCGTCGACAAGCTCATCGCGCGCGCGTCCCCGCTCGGCTCCAAGGTGGTGAGCTACTCGGCGGAGGTCGCCACGGTGAGTGTGTGGATGAGCGGCGTCGTCGGCCTGCCGTCGTCCAACGCGCCGGTTCCGGTCTCCGCTTCATGGACCACCTACACGCTCGTCCTCGTGTGGCGCGACGGCGATTGGAAGGCCTCGTCCATCACGGTCACCCCCGGCCCGACCCCGCTGCAGTCGACGGGCCAGCAGCCCACATCCACGGACGTCTTCTCCTCGATGGACAAGGACTTCGATGCGCCTCCTTACGTCGGCTGACACACCCCAGCGCCGCGCCGCACTCGCCCTGGGCTTCACCTGGATCGCGACGATCGCCGTCATCACGCCCCCGCCCGCCCGGGCCGACTCGGTCTCGGATGCACTCTGCAAGGTCCCGTTCGCGGACGTGGTGTGCAGCGCCGTCGAGAAGGTCCAGGGCGCCAACGAGTTCGTGGACTTCGCCAAGGACCCGCTCGGGTACGTGGCGAGGTCGCTCTCCAACTCGGTCGTCAGTTCTATGAACTCGCTGACCGAGGACCTCACGCACTGATGGGGATCACCGAGATCGACTGGAGCAATGCCGGGTTCATCCGGACCTACACCATGGCCTTCGGCGCCTCGGTCGTGCTGACGGTCGTGCTGTGGCTGGTGGCCGTGGTGAAGCGCGCCATCCAGGGTGTCGATCCCGTCCAGGCGCTCGGCGAGTCCATCGGGTACCTCCTGCTGTCCGTCATGACGTCCGCCTTCGCGCCGCTGGCCATCGCCTACGTCACCCAGGTCTTCGACGGCATCTCGGAGGCGATGCTGGCACCCGTGGCCGACGACCTGCCGAAGATCGGCTCGGCCGTCGGAGCCATGCTCGGTGTGCTGCTGGTCATCCCCGGAGGGCCGATCATCGTCCTCGCCGTGGGATTCTTCCTGCTGATGGCCGTGCTCGGCGTCTGGCTCGAGCTCATCGTCCGCAACGCCCTCATCTACACCGGCCTGGTCTTCGGCCCCACCGTCTTCTCCGGACTGGTCGACAAGGACCTCTGGGGTCACACCAAGCGCTGGTTCGGGATCATCGTCGGAATCATCGCCTCGAAGTACGTCACCTTCACCACCCTGGCCCTCGCCTCCGCGCTGCTGGCCGGGCGCAGCAGCGAGGGTGCCAGCGTCGCCCAGGCGTTCGGGACGATCCTGACCGCGCTCGCGCTGTTCTTCCTGGCTCTGTACCTCCCGTTCCAGGTCGCCAAGTTCATTCCGATCCTCGGCGACCAGGTCCAGGACGTCTTCGGCTCGCGCAAGCAGATGCAGGGTGGTCTGTCGAATGTGGGCCAGTCCGCCAAGTCGAGCTTCGGCGAGATCAAGTCGAAGCTCGGTGGCGGCTCGGAGGGGGACGACGAGGGCGGAGACGGTGACGAGATCGACGCTGCGGCCGGCGGCGGGGCCGCGCCGGGGGTGGGGATCGCCAAGGCTGCGCAGGAGCGCGGCCAGCAGGAGGTCGAGGCGGCCGCGGCACGTGGTGTCGACGGTGCCACGGCCGCCACGGAGCAGGGCAGTGGGCAGAGCGGCGGGACGGCCGGTGCGGGCGGCGCGGGCGGCGCACCCGCCCGGGACCGCGGTTCGGACGAGCCGGACGAGGATGGAGCAGGCGGGGCGACGCAGGACCGTGTCGGATCCGATCGCGGGATGTCGGGGGCGCAGGACGGGGGCTCGGCCGGCCGTGGCGCAGCCGGCGACGGCACGGGCGCGGTCGCCCCTACCGGATCAGGGTCGTCCGGCGCGGTTGCGGCGCCTGCCCCTGCGCCGGCCGAGGCGTTCTCCGACGGGAGCCCGGTGGAGGAACCACCGGACGACGAGTGACGCGCAACCGGCCCAGAACATCCCTCCCCCGCTGTCAGGATTCCTCATGCCCCGTACGTTTCTCTTCCCCCGCCCCAGGCCGCGCGGTCTGCTGGGCCGACGCCTTGAGATGGACGAGCAGTGGGTGCTCGCCGCGGGCGTGATGGCCGGGCTTCTGCTGCTGTGGATCGCTCCCGGAATCCCGTTCAAGCTGCTCGGGTTCGCGGTGACCGCGGGGTCCTGCGGGTGGGCGACGCTGGCACCTTGGCAGGGCCGCACGTTCCTGCGGTGGTGGGAGATCCGCCGCACGCACCGCAGGCTGCTGCGCGACGGGCGCCTGCTCTACCGGTCGATCGCCCCGAAGGTCGGCCGGCGCGGGGACGGCGCCCCGGGGAAGGTGGCGCCGCCTCCGGGGATCCCGGACGTGGAGTGGATCCGGGCGCGGACCGCGTACGGGGACCTGGCGATCCTGCTGCAGACCGACGAGGCGATGTTCACGGCGGCCATCGAGGTCGAGGGGCAGAAGAACTTCGGAGGCCTCGACGCGGACGACAAGGAGGCGCTGGTCGGCGCGTGGGAGTTCCTGCTGAAGTCGACCGCCGACTCCGGCGGTCGGGTGCGCCGGCTGCAGTGGGTCAGCCGGGTGGTGCCGACCGATCCGAACGCCCACGCCCGCGACGCCGAGGCCCGCCGCGACCCGGCCACCCCGCAGTGGCTGCACGACTCCTACGACCAGCTGCTGCGCACCGTGGCAATCTCCGCCGAGGACCGGCGGCTGCTGATCGTGGTGGGCATCCCCTACGACACGGACCTGGTGGCAGAGGCCCGCCGTTACCGCACCCTGCACGAAGGGTTCGGGATCGTACTCGGCAAGGAGCTCGAGGAGTTCATCCGGCGCCTCGGGCTGGCGCAGCTGCGGTGGGTGCGCAACCTGGACGAGCCGTCGCTGGCGAGCTGGTTGCATCACAGCTACGACCCGAACCACTGGATCAACGACACACGGGGGATGGACCGGGCGACGGCCTGGCCGGCCGAGGTCGACGCCCGCGACCCGGCGGTGATGCTGTCCCGGAGCTGGGAGGGGACCGAGCCGTGGCACAGTGTCACCGCCTGGTGGAAGCAGCTTCCGGTCCTGCCGGTCGGGGTGAACTTCCTCGCGCCGCTGCTGCTGTACGTCCAGGACGTCATCTTCACGGTCGCCGTGACGATGGACCTGGTCACCAGTGACGAGGCGCTGCGGGAGGCGATGGCGGACGTCACCAACGAGATCGGGCAGGCGGACAGCAAGGCCGGGAAGGTCAACGACCCCCGTGAGGCGAAGGACCGGCGCACCGCGACGGCCACGATGCACGACATCGCGAACGGTGCTGCGGGCATCCGGCTCGCGGGATGGGTGACTGTCACCGCCCCGGACGCGGAGAAGCTGCGGCAGCACCGGGATCTTCTCCGGGCCCAGGCCACGCGCGCCAACCTCGCCCTGGAGTGGTGCGACCACGAGCACTTCCGGGCCCACGCGAACACGCTGCCGCTGGCCGGCGGCCTGCTGAAGGGCTGAGCCGGTGCTCGAGATGCTCCGCACGCAGCGGCAGACCCGGCGCCGGGCCTTGAGGACGACCACCGCGCAGGCCTGCGGCCTCTACCCCGCGGTGGGCGCGCCGACCGGCGACCCGCGGGGTGTGATCATCGGACGGGAGATGTACAGCGGGAAGGCGTTCATCTACGACCCGTTCGTGCTCTACGATCCGTCGGCGCGTGAGCGGCTGCCCAGCGGCCACATCCTCATCCTTGGCAAGAGCGGCTACGGCAAGAGCGCTCTGGAGAAGTGCTACGTCCTGCGGCAGCTGCGTTTTCAGGACCGGTCGTTCGCGGTCCTCGACGCGCAGGGTGAGGACGGCGTGGGCGAGTGGGACGCGATCGCCCGGGAGCTGGGCATCAAGCCGATCCGTCTGGTGTACGGCGGAGGCGCCGAGGACGGCGCGGTGCGGATCAACCCGCTCGACCCCCGGATCCCGCCCGAGCACCAGTTCAAGATCCTCTGCTCGATGATCGAGATCATCGACGGGGAGATGAACGCGGAGACCCGCTTCGCCCTCTCGGTTGCGCACCAGGTCGCCGTCACTGCGGCCGCGGCCGCGGACCGGGTGCCGGTGCTGTCCGACGTGCTGAACGCGCTCACCGCCCCGCAGCCGGCCGACCTGGGAAAGAAGTCCGTCACTGCGGCGGAGCTCGGCCGTTGGGGACGCCCGGCGTCGCTGGCCATGGACGAGCTGTGCTCCCCCACCCGGGACCTGGCCGGCCTGTTCGACGGGCCGACGACCGACGGCATCGACCTCGATGCCCGGCTGATCGTCTTCGACCTGACCCGCCTGCCGCGTGAGGGCATGGCGATGCCGCTGCTGATGTCGGTGATCGGTCCATGGCTGCGGTTCGGCTGGATCCGCCCGCACGACCGCACCAAGCGCACGCTGATCGTCGAGGAGGCCTGGCACATCCTCAGCCACCGCCCGGTGGCCCGGTTGTTCGAGGAGTTCGTCCGCTACGGCCGCCGTCTGGGCCTGTCGTTCATGGCGGTGATCCATCACCTGAGCGACGTGGACGTCGACGAGTCGCCCGAGGCGATGGCCATCCTCAAGCTCACCGCCACCCGGGTGCTTTACCACCTCGACAAGGCGGACGCCGATGCCACGGCCGACTACCTTCAGCTTCCTGCCTGGGCCCGGGAGGCCATCGCGGACGGGGCCAGCGTCTGCGCGCCCGGACGAGCTGTCTGGCAGGTCGGCGGGCGTATCTCGCTGGTCCAGCACATCCGGTCCAGCGCCGAGGTCCGGCTGACCAACACCAACAGCAGGATGAGCGAGAAGCCCCGAGAATTCGCGAACGCAGCACCCCTGATCGCCATGAACCCGCGGACGGAGCCCCGATGACCGACCGACCCGCGTTCGCGGGCCTCCAGACCCATTCCCCACGCGTACCAGCGGTGAGGTGGCCGCTTTCGTCGGCCGGGCGGGGTGCGGCATGAGTCTGCATCTGGTGCCGGTCCGGTCGCGCGAGGCGAAGGCTTTCGTCCTGCGCCACTACCGCCACCACCGGCCACCCGCGGGCCAGGTGTTCGCGCTCGGGGCCGCGGACGGAACAGGCGTGCTGCGCGCGGTCGCGATCGTCGGCCGGCCCGTGGCCCGCCATCTCGACGACGGCGTGACGCTCGAGGTCACGCTGACCTGCAGCGACGGGGTCCGCAACGCGAACTCGCTGCTGTACGGGGCTGCGTGGCGCGCCGCGAAGGCACTCGGCTACGCGCGGCTGGTCACCTACACCCAGGAGGGCGAGACCGGGGCAAGCCTGCGAGGCGCCGGCTGGAGGGTCTCGGCCCAGCGCCGGGCTCGTGCCGGCTGGGACACACCGAGTCGGCGTCGTGCATCCAGCGGCGCCGCGTTCACGGCCCGGACGCTCTGGGAGGCACCCCGGAATGGCCCCGATGGAGCAGCGGCGCACGATGCCTTCCCCGATGAGGCACCCACAGTCGCCGCCGTCGACGGTTCGCATCGCACGCCCGCCGCAGGGCACCCTGGGGGTGGCGCGTGAGCATGAACAAGGTCGCCTCGCCGATCTCCGCCACCCGGCTGCGCCTGGGCCGGGACGCTTGGTGGGTCGGTCTCATCTTCGCGTTCGTGGTCCTGGCCGCGCTCGTGTGGCTGGCTGCCGTCCTGTCCGGCCTCCCCGCCCACCGCCGGCCGGCCGGCGTCACCTGGACCCAGGCTGGCGCCGCCTGCGTCGGGGTCTTCATCCACTTCACCGAACCCGCAGCTGCGTTCCCGAGGGGATCCGGCGTCGGCGGACCGGTGCCCTTCTGGGGTCTGTTCGCCGGCGAGGTCGCCGGGGCCTACCACCTCTCGAAGGCCCTGTGGCTGCGCTGGCAGCGCCGCCGCTCGGACGGCGCCGACGGCCTCGCCACCCGCAAGCAGCTCGAGAACGCTATGAGCGAGGCGAAGGCGCTGGCCCGGGTGCCGTCGCTGCGGCCGAGCCTCGCCAAGGCGCCGCCCGGATCGGTCGACGTCCGGGAGGTCGCGGTGTTCTGCGGCACCGCCGACCCGGCGCAGCTGCCGCTGTGGCTCACGATCGAGGAGAGCCTGCTGCTGGTCGCGCCGCCGCGCGAGGGCAAGACGAGCCAGTTCATCCTGCCCGCGATCCTCGAGTTCCCGGGCACGGTACTCGCGACGTCGTCCAAGACGGATGTGCTCTTCTCCACGGCGAAGCTCCGTGAGCGGTTCGGCACGGTCATGGCGCTGGACGCCACCGGGCTGTCCAACTGGCCGTTCCAGCTCGCATGGCCGCTGACCGACGGCTGCGAGGACTTCCAGACCGCCAGGCGGCGTGCCGAGACCCTGACCGCATCCACCAAGAGCGACGAGGGCACCAAGAACGGCGGGTACTTCGTCATGAACGCGAAGATGCTCATCACCTGCTGGCTGCACGCGGCCGCCCTGGAGGGGCGCAACGCCCTGGACATCCTGAAGTGGGCGACCTCGCCCGCGGAACGGGAAGCGGTCGACATCCTCGCCCGGCAGGGCAAGGTCGAGCTGTCCAGGGCGCTGGCGGCGCAGCATGCGGCTGCGCCGGAGGAGCGGAGCGCGTCGTGGCGCACCGCGGAGCAGAGCTTCATCGCGCTGTACGACGAGCGGGTGGCCGGGATCTTCGCGCCGCAGCGGGGGAACTTCGACATCGAGGCGTGGCTGCGTGGTGGCGGCACGCTGTTCCTGATCGGGGACGAGGAGGAGGGCAGCGCGCTGGCGCCGGTCCTTGCGACGTTCGTGCAGGCGATTTTGGACACGGCGAAGAAGGTCGCCGCGCGGATGCCCAACGGCCGGCTCGATCCGCCGCTGGGGTGCTTCCTGGACGAGCTGGCGAATGTGGCGCCGCTCCCGCAGATCCCGAGCTTCATGTCCGTCAGCGGTTCGCAGAACATCTTCGTCGCTGCGGTCCTGCAGAACCTGGCGCAGGCGGAGGAACGCTGGGGGCAGACCGGGGTGCGCAAGCTGTTCGGATCCGCCACCGCGAAGATCATCCTCGGTGGTGTCAGCGACGAACAGGAGCTGAAGTCGTACTCGGCGCTCGTCGGGGAGTTCGACGAGGACACCGAGTCCGTCTCCGACGACGGCGACCGGGTCTCCTCCTCCCTGTCGGTGCGGCGCCGGGCGGCGCTGGAGCCCAGCGACATCCGCATGCTCGAGGAGCGTATGGGCCTGCTGGTGCACCGGCGCACCGCGGCAACCCGGGTCCGGTTCGTCCGTGCGCACGAGGGCCCGCGGGCGGCGGAGATCGCCGCGGCGACCAAGGAGGCGCTCGCGATGGTCAACCCGGAGGTGGTTCCCGATGCCTGACTCCTTGGAGCCGTTGTTCGACGAACTCGCGTCGATCAACGCGGAGCTGACGTCCATCACGGTACGTCTGGCCACGCTCGAGGAGCGGCAGCCGGCCGTCGGCGGCGGGCCGGGCGGGGATGCCTCCGGGGGCGGGCCGTCGGACCGCGCCGCCGGCGCCCCGGTGCTGTGGCGGTCGATGGGCGACGAGCAGAGGGCGGTGCTGTGGCCCGAGTTCGTCGCGTGGGTGGTCTGGCTCGCCGACGCCTACGAGCTGACGACCGAGCAGCTGCCGCGGCAGTGCTGGTGGCAGCATGCGTCCGTCGTGGAGGAGCTCACTGCCCTGTGGACGTCCCACGCCTCTGCGTACGCATCTGATGAGGACGTCGGCGCCTCCCCGTACCTGTGGCAGGACGCCCTGGCCCGGGCCGTGGAGCGGATCAACCGGAACTGGCTGGGTGGGTGCGTCAACGGCTTCCACGAGCCGAAGTCCCGGGTCCCCTTCGGGACCGATGCCGCCTACCGCGATCAGGTCCTGGCGGCCGGCCCGCCCGGCGACCGAGAACCCGACCCGCCGGGCGGCGTTCCGGAGCCGCCGCTGGGCCTCGGCTGACGGCCGCGAGGGCCGGGACGCTGGAGATTCGCCGACGTCTGCGCTGCCTCCGGCAGCCGGGCTGACGGCGGCGAGTGGACACGGCGCTGGCCAACCTTGCAGGGTCGCCCAGGGTGGCCGAGCTACGAGCCGCGGCGTTCCGGGGTCCCCGCTTGTCCCGGGCGCCGGCGATGTCCCTCGGGAATGAATGTGAAGCTCGCGGCGAACGAACCGTCACCACGGCGGATGGCCAGGAGCAGTGGTTGTTCGTGGACCGGGGGCCAGGGTGGTTCGATCCCGAGGTCGGTGCCGTTCCAGAGGTGGAAGAAGACCGCGGGAGCGGATCGGTCGTCGGTGAGGTAGCCGAGTGTCTTCCCGTAATAGGGGTTGGTGCCGCCGATCAGCACCGACGGCGGTCCGAAGGCGGAGGTGACGTCGGGCCATACCCGGTCGTGGGCGGCCCATGAGTCGATGGTGTCGCGCATCGAGGTGTACTCGGCCGCATCCAGCACCCGGTCCGCCGTGAGCCAGCCCTGTCGGTGCGCGAACTCCGCGTAGACGGAGCCAACGCTGTGGCCGTGG
The DNA here is from genome assembly GCF_057220535.1 of Kitasatospora sp. NEAU-CNBT7. NCBI lineage: Bacteria > Bacillati > Actinomycetota > Actinomycetes > Kitasatosporales > Streptomycetaceae > Kitasatospora > Kitasatospora sp. NEAU-CNBT7. The sequence continues at coordinate 47,711 of NZ_JBXQQB010000030.1, forward strand.
TCGGCCGGCAGGTAGTTCTCGAACGCCCCCTTCACGCCCGTCGGGGTCCACGCATTGCGCTGCTCGAGGGCGCGCTGCTCGTCACTCCACGCGTTGGGCCGGCGTTCAACGAAGAGGAGGTGGTCCAGGATCAGCCGGATGCTGAGTTCTCCGCCCCCCATCCCCGGTCGGCGAAGGACGTTGTTCAGTTGGGTGACGAGATGGGTGCGAATCGCTTCCGGGGAGGCGAGAGGGACGGTGGCGGGCATGCCGCCAGTCTCGCGCACCGTGGTCGGCGTGCCGGGCGCAGGGGTGAGAAGCAGCTGGGCGATGCTCCCACGGCCATGGCACCGCCCCTTGATGTACTTAATCCGGTCGATGCTGCCCTCCGAAGGGGCCGCTGTTCCGTCGGGGTGAGGTTGATGTCCACGGGCGTCGGGTCCCGCGGCGCGGTGCGAGGCTCTCATGTCCGCTGGTCAGTGCGTGCTGCCCGGCCGGAAGGGCTTGGCCGGGCCGTGGCACCGGGGTTCACGCGGTGCCACGCCGCTCCCCTCGGGTTCGGTCGCCGGGCGGCGGGCGCCGGTGGTGCCACGTCGGTGCATTCTGTTGTTCGGCGAGCCGTCCCCGCAGCATCTGCGGCCGCGGGGCCGGGTTGCTGGCTGCAGCGGCGGTACGGACCTCGATCTCGGCGGTGATCGATCGCAGTTGCGCGGCCAGGAGGTCCACTGCCTCACGGTGCCGCTGGAGACCGACCGGGCCATCGAGCCCTTCGCCCTGTGCGATGGTGCGGTTCAGGTGCCTCTGGTTCTCGAGAAGAGCAGCCATCAGCCGGGCACGGTGCTCGCTGAGGTCCCGGGTGCTCAGCTCACCTGCCATGGTCATGGCTTCTCTGTTCGCCGGGACTGTCATGCCGGGCCGCGCCGTGCGGCGGGCGGCCGCTGCAGCTTCTGCGCCTGCTGCTGTGCCGCGCGCGCTCCGGCCTTGGGCGAACCCTTCGCCTTCGGGGCGCCGGCCTGGGGCCGCGGTGCCAGGTCTGGAGCCACGCCCTGTATCGCGCCCGCCACGAGGTCGCGCAGCACGGCGGAGTCCTGCTCGGCCGGGCTGGCCGCAGCGACGCTCTGCAGCGAGGCCAGGAGTGCCGGAGCAGCTGCCCGGCCCTGGGTGTTGCGGGTGGCCTTCACCGGTCCGGTGGTCCCGAGGGAGTTCAGGAGGCTTTGGGTGATCTTGCCGTTCGGGGTGTTCGGGCCTTCGCGGCGCAGGTGTTCCTCGGCGTAGGCGTGCAGGGTGGCGCGGATCTGGTCCGGTGTCAGGTCGGTGATCTGTGTCGGGCGGGCGGTTGGCCGGGGGGAGGTCGGTCGGGCCGGCGCCTGCCCGGCTGCGGCGAGCCGCTGGTCGAGGCCTGCGATCTGGTCGGGCCCGATGAGGGTTGCGCGCAGTGCGGCATCCCCCTTCCCCGTGGCGGGGACGGGGCCGACGATGCCGAGGGACTCGAGGGTCTGCAGGGCACGCTCGGCGTCGGCGTAGGGGATGTCGAGCCGGGTGCGGAGCAGCAGCGGGGAGGCGGGGGCGCCTTCCGCGAGGATGCGGGCGGCGGCCCGGATTCCTTCCGGCTGGAGTGCGTTGCCGTCCGGGAGTGCTCGGGGTCGGCCGGTGATCTCCAGTCGCAGGCCCTGCGCGACCTCGTGGAAGAGCCGGGCCGTTGCCGGGTTGGTGCGGCGCAGCGCGTCGGCCCTGGTCTCCAGGTGTCGGGCAAGGTCCGCGCGGGCGGTGATGGGGTCGGGGGTGGGGCGGGATCCTGCGACGAGTTCGGAGGGTTCGCGGAGCGCGGCGTGGGTGGGGAGCGGGAGTCGGCTCTGCCGGGCCGGGTTCGCCGCTTCGCCGGCGGGGTCGTGTTCCCGGGTGAGTGCGTCGTCGCGGTGGGCGTTCAGGATCCAGCGTTCCTGGAGGGCGAGGCGTTCGTGCGGGGCGAGGTTCGGCTTCTCGAGGTCCTGGGTGATCGCGCGTCGCTCGGTGCGCAGGGTCTGGGAGGCGCGGGAGCGGCTGAGGAAGGAGGTGTCGTCGTAGTAGCCCTCGGGCCGGTAGTGGCCGCGCGGCAGGGTTCCGCGCAGGTGCTCGCGGTGCTCCTCGAGACGGTGGCGGGCGCCTCGGGCCAGTTCGGCGCTGCGGGCGGGCGGCTTGTCGCCGCTGGTGCGGGCGGTGGCGAAGTCGCTGAGGAGGTCGCTGAGCTTCTCGACGGCGCGGAGCCAGAGGGTCCTGAGCAGTCCTACCGACTGCAGGTCGGTTGCGAACCGGTTTCCGGTGTCGACGGCGGCCTGGAGGGCGTCGGTCATGCGGTTCCAGAGGGACATGATGCCGTTCCACGGCCGGGTTCCGGCGCGGCCGAGCAGCCGGTCCGTGTCGGTCAGCCAGGTGCCGATTCCGGCGGCGGCTCGTCGGAGCCAGGTGAGTTCTCCGTTGTCGGCGGATTCCGGGCCCTGGGTCGGTTCGGGGGCTTCCCGCCGGGCTGCTGGGGCATCGGCAGCGGCCTGGCGGCGTTGGGTTCGCATGTCCTTGGCGAATTTCTGGAGGTCCGCTTCGATGTCGGCCTGTTCGTGTGCGGCGTCGGGTGTGGGCTGGCGGCCGAGGATGCGGGCTCGCAGGCTGTCGGCTGCGCGGTAGAGGTTGCGCAGGGCGGTCCAGGCCGGGGATCCGCTTTCGCCGCGGGCGGCGAGCTTGTTGCTGAGGCTGAACGCGGCGCCGGCGATGCCTTGGGCGGCGTAGGCGGTCACGGCCCGGGCGAGCCGGTCGAGGCGTTCATCGGGGCTTTGCTGCTGGAACTCGCTGATCGTGGACCAGACGTCGAGGGCTGCGGCGTGGATGCTCTGGATCTTGAGCCATTCGGGCATGGTCAGGTACCAGGCGGCATCGGCCTCGGCCGCGCGGATCGCCGGCCGAAGGGCTTCCGGGCTGTCGGGGCGCGTGTCGGTCTCGGTGGCGGCGGCGTCCTCGGGGCTGAACATCTGCTCGACGTGGGTCCGGAGTTCGGCGATCTCCCGGCGCAGCTGCTGCAGGCGTTCGGTGACGTCGCTGGTGCTGCGGCGGGCGGCTTCGGTGATCGCTTGTGCGGCGTCGTCGGTCAGCCGGTCGATCGGTTCCGGGCCGCTCGAGGGTGTGCTCGGCCCGGTGCCTTCGGCGTGTGCCGGGTCTGCCTGTTCCTGGCTTTCCGCCTGCGGCTGTGCCGGGGCGTCGGCTGTGCCGGCTCCCGGCACCGTTCCCTGTACTACGGTGCGCAGGCCGGTGTCCGGGCTGAGCGGGCCGACGACTCCGGCGCTTTCCAGAGCGTCCAGGAGCTTCTCGGCCGCGGGGTAGGTGAGGTTCATGCGGGCCTGGAGTGCGAGGGGTGAGACTGGGGTGGCGCTGCTGCGCAGGATCCTGGTTGCCTCGGTGATCATGTCGTTGGGAGGGGCCGACATGCCGGGGGCGCCGGGCCGGTTCGAGGGGCGGCCCGTGGCTTCCAGGCGCAGTTGCCGCGCCATGGCCCGGAAGGCGGAGGCGATCTCGGGGTGGTCGTTGGCCTCCTGCGCTGCTCGTGAGGTGAGGTGCTGTGCGAGGACCAGCCGCTCGCCCACGGGGTCCTGGCCGGCCGGGGCCCCTGCGACGAGCGAGGACGGTTCGATGGCGGTGAAGTCACGGTCGATCTGCAGGCGGCGTTGCGCGCCTCGGAAGATGCCGTCGACGGGATCGCCGTGGATCGCGCGATGGTCGTTGTCCTCACCGTAGGCGTTGAGGATCCAGCGCTCTTGCAGTTCCAGCCGTTCGTCGGGTGTCAGGTCGGTGCGCTTGAGCTCGGCGGCGACGCGTTCGCGGGCTGCGGCGAAGGTCGCTCCGCCGGGTTTGCCCATGAGGTGGAGGTACGGGTCGTCGGGACGGCCGGCCCGGCCGGCCGGAGAGGGTGCTGTCACGTGCGGTTGCTCCTTCGCGGGCTGTCCGCCCGGTGGCGGGGTCTGCTGCCGGGAGTCGGCCGAATCGAGGATCCGCCGGAACAGGTCGATCTCCTCGTAGCTGGGGTGCTGGCCGGCTGCGGCGATCAGGTGCCGCACAGCTCCGTCGCCCTCGCCTCGCGCGAACATGGCCGTGGCCTCGACGACCCGCTCCTCGAGCCCGGGCAGGTGGTCCGGTCCTTCACCGAGATGGGATGCCAGGTCCCGGACCAGGTTGAGGAACTGAACGCGTTCCATCGGGGCGACGCTGGTGGACAGTTGTTCGGGCAGGCGCTCGGCCCAGTACGCCAGCCAGCCGGGGGAACCGACCGGCACCGGCACCGCAGGCCCGGTCGCCGAGGGCGGTTCGAGCGGCGCGGGCTCGGCCGGCGGTGCCGGGGTCGCCGGGTGCTCATGCGTGGGTGAGGCGTCGGCCGGCTCGGTGTTCCGGGGTGGCGGTGCGGTGTCCGGGGTGGTCACGGTCGGCTTCTGGGTTCGGTCCGGGTACGCGGTGGATGCCGTCGCGGCCCGGGCTGCGCGCAGTTCGCGCATGGAGGCCTCGCCCAAGGCGTGGTCGGGAAGGTGGGACAGTTCCCGTTCGATCTCCTCGGCCAGGGTCTCCAGATCCAGGCCTAGGACGGCCAGCCGGGGCAGCTGGTGGGAGATCTGGTGCGGGTCAGCGGAGGCGAGGATCAGCTCGACGGCCGTCTCGGTCGCCTTCCATGCCATGGTCGGGTCCTCGACCAGCGGCGCGAGAGCCGCGTCGAGGACGGCGTCGAGGACCGGCTGCAGGCGATCGTGCATGAGGGTGTAGAGCGCCTCGGGGCCTAGCTCTTCGAAGATCCGGCCGGGGTCGTTCTTGACGCGGGGGTCGTCGCTCGCGGGCAGGCGGACCGCGAAGACGCGTCCCTTCCAGCCTCGCAGGAGTTCCCACGCGGAGCGCAGTGCCTTGTCGCCGGCTTCGTCCGGGTCGAAGACGAGAACGATGTCGCGTCGCGGGTCGAGCGCGGCGAGGACCTGGACCTGTTGCTCGGTGAGGGCGGTGCCGCACGGTCCGGCGGGTACGGGTGCGGGGCGGTCCGGCCGGCGCAGGGCCTCGCCTACGGCCAGGAGGTCGAAGGCGCCTTCGGCGATGACGAACGGGCCGCGCTCGTCCAGGGCCTGGCGGTGGTGGCCGAGGCCGAGCAGGGTTTCGCCCTTGGTGTAGAGCGCGGTGTTGCGGGTGTTCACCCATTTGCGGCTGGTGTCGGATTCCTGCAGGTCCCGTCCGGTGAACGCGATCACGCGGCCGTCGGCGCTCAGGATGGGGAAGGTCACGCGGTTGCGCAGGACATCGAACATGCCTCGGTCGCCGGCCGCGCTGACGCCGGACGCGAGGAGTTCGGCGTCGGTGAAGCCCTGGGTGCGCAGTGCGTCCGTCAGGTAGGTGCGCGAGCCGCTGGGGGCGTAGCCGATCCCCCAGTGTGCGGCGGTGCGGCTGTCCGAGGGCACTCGCCGTTTGGCGAGGTAGCGGCGTGCGGGCTCGGATCGCTTGCCGGTGTGGAGGCTGGCGACGAGGAGGTCCTGGGCCGCGGCCAGGAGCTGGTGGAGGCGGTCGGTGGTGGGCGGTGCCGGCGGCTCGGTGGTCTGCGGGTGGTTCGATGCCGAGGCCTGCTGCTCGGTTTCGGGTCCGGTCGCGGCGGGGGCGGTGCTCAGTGCGGTGAGGAGGTCGTTCGGGTTGGCGGCTCGGAGTTCAGCATCGGTCCAGGCGGTGGCGGTCGGGTCCGGTTCGTGGTCGAGCCGGGCCGTCACCTTCGGTCCGTCGGCGGTGTCGGTGATCGCGAGGTGCAGGGTGCGTCCGTCGATGTCCGGTCCGGTGGTGGCGGTGCGGAGAAGGCGGGCCATTCCCGGGTCGGTGTCCCAGACGTCCTGGTACTCGCTGAGCCTTGCGAGCATCGCGGTTCGGGCGATGTCGGCCGGGTCAAGAGTCGCTCGGGAGCCTGCTGGCGTTGTCGGCTGTGCTGCGCTTGCGGTGGCGTCCGGGGCGGGCTGCGTGATGGTGTCGGGCTCGCCTGGGGTGTCGGGGGCCTCGGGATCCGAATGTGCCAGTGTCGGTTCGGGCGTCGGCTCGGCGACCCGGTTCGGGACGGGTTCTTCGGCCGGGTCCGCGGCTTGCGGAACGTCGTGGGTGGCGGGAGTGTCGGGACGTGCCGCTGGTGCCGGGTCCGGCGCTGCGGCGGATGGTTGGGGGGCGCTGGTGCGGGCGATGGAGGTGTTGCGGGCGACGGTGTGGCCGGTCGGTGTGCCGTCGATGTCGAGTTCGAGGTGGACGGCACCCAGTTGGTCCGTGGTGATGCTGAGCACCCGGGCGGTGCGGCGTGTGGGGTGTCCGGGAACGGTGATCGAGATCCAGTCGTCCTCGTGGAGCTCGTCGGCCCAGGCGTGGCCTTCCTGAGGGGTCGCCCGGTCGGGGTTGTGCTCGTACGGGGTCCATTCACGGACGAAGCGGTCGTTGTGGCGGTGGTGGTCGCGTTCGTGGCCGGCGCGGGCGGCCAGCAGCAGGCGCGACAGGCTTTCCGGGTGGGCGCCGGTGTCGGCGAGGTGGCGGGCGAGCGCTTCCTCGAACTGCGGGTCGGCGAAGTCGAGGGGCGGGTTGGCGCCGGCGAGCAGCGTGGTGTGCAGGAGGATTGCCAGCCGGTTGGCGAACTCGACCGCCTCTCCCTTGCTGGTGAGGCGCCGTAGGGCTGCGGGCAGCGGGGTGAGTGCGCCGCCTGCGGGGATGAGGTTCCACCCGTTGTCCGCCTGGAAGGCGCCGAACATGCCGTCGGCCACCGGGGCGAGCGTCCTGGCCTGTCTGGCGGTGTTCAGGGCGGTGCGGCGTTGTTTGTCGCCCTGGTCGGCGGCGTCCAGCAGGGCGCGGGCAGCCGCTGCGTCGGCGGGCCGCGTCCGGCCCGGTGCCGGTGGGAAGGTGAGTGCCACTCGGCCCGGCTTCTTGCGGACGACGCTGATGTGGGCCGGTTCGGCAGTGATGATCTCGTAGCGTCCGGCGCCGGCGCCGGGCGGCCTGACCGTCGGTTCGGTGCCGTGGACCCGGACCGGTCCGGCGGAGGCGATCCAGCCGTCGGGAAGGACGGCCTGCGCGGCCTGAGCCCAGGAGTCGATGTCCCGAAGGCGCCGGTGCGGGTCGATGGCGTCGTTCCAGAACGGCGGGGCGAAGACGGGTGTCGACCTCCAGGCGGGGTGGGCGTGGTCCAGCGCGTCGGCGACTGCGGTCGTCTGGTCGCTTCGGGCCGGCCCGCGGTGGGTGCAGCACAGGCAGACGCCGCGGTGTTCGTGCCCGTTGGTCTCGACGCTCGGTCGGTGGCTGGTCGCGGTGTTGACACTGTCGGGGACGGCGGAGGGGTGCCCTTCGGCGATTCGCCAGGGTGCCTGGGCGAGTGCGGGAGGGGTGATGGCCGCGGGTGCGGGTGTTGCGGGTCCGGTTGCGGGCACCGTTGTCGGGGCTGTCGTGCCGTCGGGGGCTGCGGCGTCGCTCGGCCGGGGAGGTTGCGGGGCCGGCCGTGGCGCCCGCGCGGCCGCGTCCGGACGGGCAGGGGCGCGCCGGGCCGCTCGCTGGTCGGCTCGGGCGAACTCGCCGTCCTCGTCGAGGCCGGGCGTGGTGGCCATGGTGTGGACGATGGCTTGGGCGAGGGTCCGTCCTTCGCGGTCGCGGAACGCCCGGCTGAGCTCGTGCACGTCTGGGGCGTCCCAGGAGAACGGCGCGCCGTCGGCGTCGGTGATCGTCTCCAGTGCGTCGGCGACCATCTGGGCGTGGCCGCGGGTGACGATGGCGCCGACCGTGGTCAGCTTCTCGAGGAACCACGGCAGCCGGATCTCCCAGCCGCTGTCGCTGCCGCGGGTCGCCCGCCCGCTGACGCGCCTGCCGCCGACCGGCAGAATGACCAGGCGGCCGCCGTCGGACAGGCGGACGCGCTCGTCGGCGGCGAGGCGGCACCGTTCCTCGTGGCGCTGACGTGCGGCCCGCCGGTCACGTCCGTCGGGGAGGGGAAGTTCGGCGTAGTGCCGCCGCAGCTGCTCGACCTCGTCGAAGAACGGAAGGTCCGCGCCCTCGGCCTGTGCACCGGCGAGGGTGAGCCCGGCGATCGGTCCGGGCCCGGCTGCCCCCCAGGAGCGGAGCGCGGCAACGAGGTGGTGGAGAGCTTGCCCGGCGCGGTCGGGATCGGCGTTCCGCTCGCTCGTACCCAATGCCAGCGAGGCGATTGTTCGGCCCCATGCGCCGGATGCGGCCCGCTTGAGGACATCGACCGGGTCGTTGTCGTCGCCAGCTGCCGCGGGGTCCTCGGGCGCCGTGCCGACGGGAAGGGCGACGACGGAGGAAGGGTCGACTGTCCGCTGCAGCCGGGTGACGAGGTCGGTGGCCTGCCAGGGGCCCGGCCCGGCAGTCCGCAGACGCACGACGGTGTAGCTTCCGTCGCTGTTCTGGATGCGGACTGTCCGGCCCTCGCCGAGTTCGCCGGGGGCCGGGGTGAAAACCCAGCCGTCGGGGACCTCGACATCGGTGCCGGTCGCCAGGCGCCTGAACAGTCTGGCGAGCTCGTCGGCGGGTGTCACGCCCAGGCGCCCGAGGAGGTGTTCGCCGTGGCTGTGGACGACACGGGCGGCCCTGCGAACGGAGCTGATCGGGTGCCCGGCGTCCACCAGTGCTCGACTCCGTGTGATGTGGTCCTCGTCGCGCAGGTCCTTGCGCGCGGCATGTCGGGTCGCAACGTCCGGATGCCCGGCCAGAACGCGGGCGGCTGCCACCAGCGTCTCCAAGGAGCGGCGGCTCCCCATTTCTCGGGCAAGGGGAAGCAGACCCCGGCGGACGGCCGACGGGTCGTTCTCCAGGATGGTCTCCGCCGCCTTCTCAGTCGTGACCTCGTTCTTCCGGATGAGCGCGTCGAGGAACTCCCACGCCTGGCTGAGGCGCTGGTGGGTGCGCAGGACCGTCAGCGGGCCGGTGAACGGGCCGTCCTCGTCGAGGCTCGGCTCCACCGGGTGATCCGGCGCAGCGGCCGGTTCTGCTGCGGGCGGAACGGTGTCGGCGGTGGTGATGACGTTGCCGCGGCGGACCGCGTAGACGGCGGCGATGTCGGGGAACTCTCCGCTGGTGGTGCGCAGCAGGTAGGGCTTGACCTCGGCGACGGTCTGCCAGTCGTTGTCGCCGATGAGGACGTCGTCTCCGATCCGCAGGGGGTGTGCAGCCCATATCGCTGTGCGGCGTTCGAAGGGGAGGGCGGTGAGGAGGGCGCGCAGGCGGCGGCGTTCGTCGGGCGCAAGGTCGGTGTGGGCGGTCTCGGTGGTGGGCTGCTGCTCCGCCTCGGGTAGTGCGTCAGTTGTGGGCTTGGCCTGCGGGGCCAGGGGGCTGGTGGGAACCTCAGGAGGCTTCGGCCGGACAGCGGCGATGTCGGAGGCTGCGAACTGGATCTCGCGGCCGTGGCGGGTGTGGCCGGTGTAGCGGTCGCCTGCCGGGTGTTCGGTGACGGATTCGACGGTCACCGTGCTGTAGACGGTGACGGCGGCCCGGGTCATGCGCGGGGAGTGCCGGGAGACCGTGGCCGGCGCGTCGAGTCGGGCGAAGGGGCTGTCCAGGTCGATGATGCGGACCTGGTCACCGGCCGCAAGGCGCGGCGGGATCTTGTCGTGGGTGATGGCGGTCCACCCGGTGGGGGCGGCTTGTCGGGCCGTTGCCCGCTCGTGTACGTCATCCGCCAGTTCGAGGCGGGCGTTGCGGAGTACGGTGCGGGGTCCTTCGGCGGTCATCGCGTGCTCGGCCACGGTGCCGCTGACAAAGACGCGGTCGCCAGGGGCAACGAGGCTGCCCTCGGGGTTCCACAGGGCCAGCGAGTCGCCGGCCGGGGTGCGAAGCACGATGCGTAGTGCGGAGCCGGTGGCGGTTGCGACGGTGTCGGCTGCGTCGACTTCGGCAAACAGCGGTACGAGTGCCTGGCCGGGCCGACCGATGTGGTGGGTGGCGTTGGGGGTCGGGGGTGGTTCGCTCACCGTGTCCCCTTCCGAGGGCCGGGCGGTCGTCAGTGCGGGCTGGTCGGATTCGGGCGCGGCGGGATCGGTGTCGGCGGCCTGGCGGGGTTGCGGGCTGTCGCGGTAGGGAGTGGCCCAGGGATCGGGTTCGCCCGGCCGCGGCAGGGTGGCGAGGCGGGCCTCCGTTTCGTGGGCCTGGCGGGCGAGCCACGGGGCGAGGTCGTCCAGGACCTTCTTGTTACGCCGCTCCTCGGCGGTGGCGTCGCCGAGTGCGGTGGCCGCTTCGCGGGCCGCGTCGGCGTAGGCGCGCATCTGCGCCGAGCTGAGGTTGTACCTGTTGTACACACCAGGCCGGAATGCGACCGGGCCCGGAGCGTCGGCCCGGTCCTGGGGAAGCTGCAGGAGGCTGAGTTCGCGCACGCGTGCGTCGGTCAGTCTCAGCTCCGTGGTGGCGTCGCCGGGCAGTGTCGGGCGTTTGTCGTCGCGAAGGTCACGGTTGTGCACGTAGGCGGCGGCCTTCGCGGCCCGGAACTGGGGGATGCCGGCGGTGTCCGGCATGGCGTCGTGCCACTTCAGCTCGTAGGGGGCGCCGCCGCGGGCGTCCTGGCCGAACCAGTAGCGGCGGCCGTCCGATGCGGTGCGTGCCCGGATCCAGCCGATGATGTTCCCGGCCGTGTCCGTGACGACTCCGTGGCCGGCCCCGTCGTCGAGGTGCGAGAGCCGTGCGCCTTCCTCGTCGAGGGAGATGCCTTCGGTGGTGGCGGCCTGGGCAAGTGCTGCGGGCCACGATTCTCGGGAGCGCTGGGGTGCGGGGGTCTCGCCGGGCCGCCACAGTTCGCCGACCGGTCGCTCGGTGAGTCCGTTGTCCTGGGTTTGGATGTGGGCCCTGCCCGCGTCGTCCACCGCGAAGAACCTGCCGACAAGTCCTTGGTGGCCGTGGACTTCCTCACCGAACTCGAAGGGGCTGGGTGTCGTGGCATTCGGGGCAGTGCCGGGGGCGTCGCCACTGTGCGTGTCGCCGGTCGGCTGCTGGTGGGCCAGGTTCGTGGCCGCGTCTTGCCCGGGTGTGGGGCGGAACCGGTCGCGCCACTGCTTCTCGTCGGACTCGGCCTGCGCGATCAGGGCGGCCCGGTCGGCCTGCCGCTCGGCCACTGCGGCGTCCGCGGCCTGGTTCTGCTGGGCCTTGGGCTCTCCGCGCTCGCGGGATGCCCGCCTGGCGGCCCGGGCGGCGTGCGTGTCGCCTTCGGCAAGGGCGGCCTCGTACAGCGCGGCCTTGACGTCGGGGACGGGTTGTCCCGCGTCGACGGCCGGGCCGACGAGAGTCCACACGAGGGTGTTGAGCCGGTCCTGCCAGTCGACCCAGGTCCCGGTGGAGCCGGCGAGCGTGTGGGCGACGCTGGGCGTCACACGGTTGTACGAGTCGTCTCCGGTGAGGCGGTGCGCGAGGTGCTGGTGGCAGATGACGACGGTGCCCAGCGGCGATCCGTTGTCGTCGAGGACCTCCACCAGGAACCGCTGGTCCTTGGCCTTGGATGCGCAGGACCCGAGGTGCTTGGGTCCTCCTTCCGCGCAGGGCTCGTCCATCTCCCGGTAGGTGCTGACGACGCGGAGGCGGTCGTCGGGCACGTCGAGCAGGCCTTGGTGGGTCAACTCGTGGGCTGCGAGCTCGAGGCGGATGCCGTCGCTGTAACGCCGGTTGGGGTTCTCCCCCAGTCGGCCGCGCTGGGAGGTCTCCCAGCCCCACGGGTAGTCGGCGGCGATGGCCTGGCGCCCGAACCGGGCCACGCGCATGACCCCGGGCTCCATCTCCTCGGTCTCGAGCGTGAGCGAGAACGGCACCTGCTTCTTCAGGTGTCCCCAGCGCTCCCACCGGCCGGCCGCCAGCGCCTGCGACTGGCTGTCGCGCCGGATCCAGGCCAGCACCACGGCCTCGGTGGGGTTGTCTCCGAGCCACCGGTAGCCGCCGTTCGACGCCGAGAACGACCAGGGCATCCAGGTGACCCGCCAGGTGTCGGGCCGGTTGTTCTCCTTAGTCAGGCGGTACTCGTAGCCCTCCTTGCTGGTGAAGACCCAGTCCTCGGCGGCGCGAGGCTGGTCCCGAACGTCGTCCGGGTTCTGCGGGCGCTCGTACGGCACGACGGATTCGCCGGGCTCCAGGCTCGCCTGCACGCTCCCGGCGCCGTCGGCGGTGGCTGTATCGGGCTGCGCAGACGGGTCCGCCTGCCCGGCCGCCTGCTCCGGGCCCGCCGCCGTCCCCTCGGTCCGGATCTGCGCGACGGCGTCGAAGATCGCCCGCCAGTCGGTCGAGGTGGCGACGACCGAGCCGCCCGGGCCCACCAGGCGCAGGGGCTCCCCCTGGGTGATGATGTCGCAGGCAACGGTGAAGGACTTCTTGTCGCTGCGGGTGACAGTCCAGGTGTTGTCACCGTGGTCGACGAGGGTCATGCCGTGCGGCGGGATCGGTTGATCGCCCTCGAGTGTCTGGCCGAGGCCGAGCCGTCCGGCCCGCTGGTCCTCCGTGAGGACCGACCGGTCGGGCGTTTCAGGGACCGCGGCCGGCACCGGGGAAGGCTGTGGGCGCTCCGCCGAAGGCGTCTCACCTTGCGGGGGCACCGGGTCGCCTGCTGCAGGTGTGTCCCCGCCGGCGCCGAGCTCGGTGATGGGCGGGGTGCCGTAGGGGTCGTCGGCCCCGGTGTCCGCAGGTGCCTGGGCAGTCGGCGCGGGGGGCCCGAAGTCGCTCTCCCGCATGGCGAGCCAGTCGCGGCCGCTCTCGGTCGGGGCCGCCGGATCGGCCGGCCGTGAAGTGCCGAGGTTGGCGGTGTCGGCGGGAACGTGCTCGGTGAAGGTCTGTCCGTTCCGCTCTCCCGTGACGGTCAGGCAGCCGTCGTCGGCACGCTCGACCGAGCGCAGGACGAACGGCTCGCCCCAGCGGTCGGGGTCGACGACGAGTTCGCCTCGACCGGCGATCTGCGGGCGCGGCAGCCGGGCGCTCTCGCCCGGGGCGAGCTGCGACCAGCCCGCGTAGCTCCAGCCGGCGGGGGTCCGGTCCTCGTGGCGCCGGTGCAGCTCGTGGACGCCCGAGACCGCATCCGGCAATGCCCCGAAGATCATGTCCATCGCGGAGCCGCCGTCGACATCGACAGCCTGGAGGCCGTTGCCGGCCGGCACGACGCAGCCGATCAGGACGCCGTCGGCGGCAGTGACCCGAATCAGGTACGGGGGTGCGTTCTCCGGGTCGGCCATCCACCGGCGCAGCTGGGCACGTTCCTGCTCGTGGCTGACGTTGAGGCCGCGGTGGCGCTCTGCGCGCTGTGCGAGCAGAGCGCGCCTTCGTTCGATCAGGGGTTCGTGCGCCGGGTCGGCAGCGGGCAGACCAAGGTTGTCGAGTTCGGCGGTGACCTCGGCGGAGGTCATCTTGGCCGGGTCGAGCGAGCCCGGGCGGGCATGGCCTGTGGGGGGTTGCGAGTCGGCGGTGGTGATCACGCCGGCCCGGCGACGGGCGACCACCCATCCCGGTCCGACGGGGGCGGAGTCGCCGGTGTCGAGCGAGTTCGTCTGGACGGTGCGGACGGTCTGCCACCAGCCCCGTGCGACGAGGATCTCGTCGTCGGGCTGGAAGTCGACGGGCGACCAGCGGCGCGCGCGGTCGTCAACGGCCGCGGACTCGAGCCGGCGTCGTTCGTCGGGGGTGAGCTGCTCGAGCGGGGCGCTGTGGCGGCCGCCGGGTCGCAGTGCGGCCGCCCGGTCGGCGGCGTCGAGGTAGACGGGGATCTCGCGGCCGCGGTCGGCGAGGCGACCGACCAGCCAGGTCACGCGCTCGTCGCGTTTGATCCGCTGCTTCCAGGTGGTCGGCAGTTCCCAGTGCTGCAGGCGGCCGTCGGCCGTGGCGCGCCTGAACGCGCCGACCTCCTTGCGGACCTGGTCGAATTCCTTGTCCTTGGCGTCGACGCCGTGCAGGCGCGTGAGGGATCCGTTGTGCTCGATCCACAGCTGCGGCTCCACCGTCGCGGCGGCCCGGGTCGGTGTCGCGGGGGTGGCATCGACGGCGACGGCCTGCTCGATGGCCTCCTGGGCCGCGGGCCGCGTTGCTTGCGTGCGCTGCGGAAAGTCGAGGAGGGCTCGCTTGGTGGTGGGGTTGACGATCTCCCAGGGCCCTACGATGGCGTACTCACTGCTGGCAAACGCCTCGGCCCGGTCGGTGGGCACAGCGGCGATGTCGGTTGCGGACTTCTTTGCCGCCCGGCGGTTCCTGGGACCGCCGGAGGGGACGAGCCCGGCACCGTCCGACTGTCGGATCCTGTACTCGCTGGCTCCTGTGCTGGGGTCCAAGGAGATGTAAACCCAGCTCATCAATGGCCGCACGTAGCCCTCCGTCGGCGTTCGTCGGCTTCTTCGCTGCTGTGGTCTGCGGAGTCGAGCAGAATGGTGACGGCTGCTTCCAGAACTGCGACGTAGCTGCGCAGTCGCTGGTTCTCGCGGGCGAGTTCGCTTTCACCTATGCCTCCGGGGGCGGACGGATCCGGGTGGTGCGCAACGCTGGCAGGTGAGTTGGCCCGCCGGGCCGTGCGGGAGGCGGCCAGCTGCTCGAGCATGCGAAGGTGTTCAGGGGCGAGCTCGGCCGGTTGTGGATCCGCTCGAAACAGATGCCCCGTGCCGGATGGGGTCGTCGGGTTGCTGGCCTGTGTTTCCACATCAGGCCGCCGCGCCCACGCGGTCCGCGCCTCCGATGGGCGACGCCGCGCGCGGAGGCCGCAGTGTCGGCGTGGCCGATCGTCGGACCCTCCACGGGGCCGACAGGGAGACGGCAACCATGATCAGGCCCATCAGGAAGACCACGGACAGTGCCGCAGTCGGTGGCTGGCCCACGTGAGTCTCCCCGGAGTTCAAGGCCGTCGGTGCACCGACCAGGGAAAGTCACGGACGTCGGAGGCGCAGCCTTGCAATGGTGGAGTTCCCGCTGGGCGGGAAGTCGCCCAGGTGATCAGCCGTTCGAATGGCCTCCAGCGGGAAGCGTCGGCTTCGGGTCCCATGGTGGTGGGTGGACTGCTGGAAACTGGGGCGGTAGCCCCGAGATGCGGGCTCGCTACAGTGATGCCATGGACGACTACGCTTCCACCAAATTCCTTACTACCGAGCTGATTTCGCCGAGCCGAGCGGCCGCAACGCTGCGGAGCCTGGTCGACGGTCTGGGCGTGGAGCGATCCGTCGTCGTGATCGGCAGCGAGGGCGTGCCGCAGGCGGCACTCGTCTCCTACGACGCGTACCTCGGTCTGCTGGCTGCCGCGGAGGAGGCCGACGCCCGGATGCTGTCGGACCGCGTGGTCGGGTCCCCGGCGCCGGGCGAGGGACTGACGAACTCGGCGCTGGAGGAGTTGGTCTCGGGTCGCGGTGGCATCACACCGAACGCGGCCGACGGTGCAGGGGGGCTTGAGAGTGATGGTGGGCGGGGAGCAGTCGGTCGAGGGGCCTGACTTCTACCGGGCGGATCACCACCCTCAGGTGAGAGCTGATGTCCTGGCGCTGCCGACATCCCAGCTCCAGAGGATTGCGCTCATCCGGATCAGTCAGCTCACTCGGGGCGAGCTGATAGGTAATCCGCTGGGGGCGTTGGAGGGGCACCCGGACCTGTCGGACTGCCGGAAGCTCTATTTCGATGAACGGCAAGGTCTTGACGACACGCGGTACGGCCGGGTGCCCGAGTGGAGGATCGTGTATCGGCTTCGCGATGCACTCCCAGGCGCCGACAAGCGTATGTTGTTGCAGGTCGTCGCTGTTGGGGCGCGTAGCGCGAGTTCGGTCTATGAGACGGCGGGCGCGCGGCTGGGCCGGCCGCGGATCATCCACGCTCCGAAGGCACAGGAGGCGGCGCCCGTCCCCAGGCGGGGCCTGGCCGAGGCGCAGGCTCTGGCTGTGGAGCGGCTGCGCCTGGCACGCGCCCGCCGACGGTAGCAGCCAGGGGATTCCCGTGCTGCGGACCGGGCTTCGGCTACCGGGCCGCTCGGGGTGCCGGTGTCAGATCGAGGTGGAGCGCGGAGAGGCTGTTCACTCCCAGGGAGGGCAGCCGGTGCGTGGGCCGGCCGGCGGCGAGGGCCATGTCGGGGAACCGGGCGAAGAGTCTCGGGAGGGCGATCTCTGCCTCCGCGACGGCGAGCGGGGCGCCGGGGCATCGGTGCGCGCCGTGGCCGAAGGCGAGGTGGCGGTTGTCGTCCCGGGTGATGTCGAACGTGTCCGGGGCGTGGTGGGCGTGGGGGCAGCGTCCGACGGTGGTGATCGGGATGACGATCAGTGCGCCTTCGGGGATGGCGGTCCCGTCGATGTGGAAGTCGGCTGTGGTGAAGCGGGGCACGGTGAGGCGGACGGGTGGGTCCCATCTGAGGGTCTCCGCTATCGCCTGTCTCCAGGTCGCCTGTCCGTCGTGCAGGAGGCGGAGCTGGTCGGGGTGTTCCAGGAGTACGCGAACGGCGGAGTTCAGGAGGTTCACGGTGGTCTCGTGGCCGCCCAGGATGTTGACGAGCAGGGTTGCGGTGACTTCGGCGTCGGTGAGCTGGCCGGCGTCCCTGGCGGTGATGAGGTCGCTGGTCAGGTCGTCGCCGGGCCGGCTTCGCTTGGCTTCGACGAGGTCCTGGAGGGCGCGCGGGAACTGCTGCCAGGTCTTCTGCACCTGTTCGGGGGTGGCGGCGCTGTCGACGACGTTCATGGACAGCTGGTGCAGGTGGTCGCGCATCGCGGGGTCTTCAGGGACGCCGAGGAGTTCGCAGATGACGGTGAGGGGCAGCGGGAGTGAGAAGGCTTGCTTGAGGTCCACGCGGGCGGATGTGCCGATCCGGTCGAGGAGGGAGTCGACGATCGCCTCGATCCTCGGGCGCAGCTTCCTGACGCGGGCGGGTGTGAAGGCTCGCTGCACGGGGACCCGCAGGCGGGTGTGGTGTGTGCCGTCGGTGGTGAGGAGGCTGGGGGCTTCGAAGAACGCTGTCAGGGGCCAGGTGTCGGGGATGCGGCCTTCTCTTCGGTCTCTCCAGTGTCTCGCGTTCTTGCTGATGCGCGGGTCGGACATGACCGTCTGCGCGGCGGCGTGGCTGGTTATCGCCCACGCCTGAACGCCGCCAGGAAGTTCAACCAGGACGGCCGGCCCGGCGTCGCGGAGCTGTCGGGGTTCGGGTCCGTCGGGGTCGGGGGTGGTGGCGATGTGGAGGGGGGATGGTGTGGGCACCGGGGCGCTCCGATGTGGTCGGGTTCGACGGGGGTGAAGGTCACGGGGAGGCTCGCGGGTCCGCGGACGACCAGGGGAGGTCCCCAGACGAGGTCCTCGCGCGGGATGGCGAGCTGCAGATCCGGGATGTGCACGAGCAGGCGGGAGAGTGCGATGGAGACAATCTCGGAGGCGAGGTCCTGGGCCGGGCATTCGTGGTTCCCGGTGCCCCAGGCGAGGTGTGCGCGGTGGCCGACGGCGGCTGCGGGGTCGGAGGGTCTCGTGGCGGGGTCGCTGCCCGAGGCGGCGAAGCTGATGATCACGAGCTGCCCGCGGCTGACCCGGCAGCCGCCGAGCTCCATGTCCTGCAGGGGCCAGCGGTTGAACATGTTCTGCAGCGGGGGGTTGTCCCAGATGACGCGGGCGACGACGTCGTCGACGGTCACCTGGCCGTTGATCACTTGGTCGAGGAGTCCGTCGTCGTCGGTGAGGATCTTGAGTACGGCGTTGGAGATCCATGCGGCGGTGCTGCCGAGGCCGACGCTCAGCAGGAACCAGGCCTGGTCGGCGACTTCGTGGATGTCGACGGCGTCGGTGGGGCCGGCCTGCAGCATCGAGGAGATGAGGTCGTTTCCCGGGTGCCGGTACTTCTCCTCGACCAGCTGCCGCATGATGGCGTCGATCCGCTGGGCGGCCTGGTCGGCCTTCGGGCCGGAGCGGATGAGTTCGTGCACGGACGCGTCGACCTCGTCGGAGAACCGGGAGTCGATGCCGAGCAGGTTCATCATGACCCGCAGTGGCAGCTTCTGTGCGTAGTCGTGCTCGAGGTCCGCCTGGCCGAGGCCGGCGAAGTGGGCGATGAGGGAGTCCGCGAGGTGCGCGATGTCGCGGCGGGTCTGGTGGTCGGGGTTGCTGAGTGCGGCGACGATGGGGGCGCGCAGCCGCGCGTGGCGCGGGCCGTCCGCGTGCTGCACGTGGCGGCGGGCGTCCAGGTGGCGGAGCAGCGGGTGGTTGGCCTGGACGAGGTCCCGGTCGCACCAGGCCCGCGGGTCGCTGGTCCACTGCCCTTCCCTGTCCTGCAGGATGTCACGTTGAAGGGTGACGTCCAGGACCAGCCAGCCCCAGAACGAGCCTGCAGGGTCCAGCTTGACCCGGACCACCGGACCGGCCTGGCGCAGGTACTGGTAGTACTCGAGGGGCCGCTGCTCGAAGGCCGCCCCGAACAGGGGGTGCACCGGGCAGCCGTCGATCCCCGTGCTGGGCCGGCCTGCGTGGTGGGCTGCGCGGCGGTCGCGGGGGCCTTCGGGGGTGGGAGTGGTCATCGGAGCCTTAACAGTCAGCGGGACAGCCACCGCCGGTCCGGGGTCGGACCGGGTGGTGTTGGGCCGGGGCTTGGGCAGGTGATGCGAGGTCCGCCCCTCCCGCCGCGGGTGCACGATACCCAGACGCTGTCCGGCGGCCGCGGGTTCCTACCGTTCACGCTCCGGGACCGGCGTGCAAGGGTGGGTTGGCGTTCTTGCCGACAGGCGGCAACAATGACGCCTCGGGTGGGAGTCTGTGGGGGTTGTTGCTGGTGGTGGAAAAACCTCGGCGAACGGGCCGGCGTCTGTCGGAGCTCGCGCCTGACCTGCACCCGGCGATGAGGGAGTGGGTTGTCGAGCTCCGCCGGTTCTACGTGGGCCTGGACATGACACTCAGTCAGCTCGAAGGCACCCTGGGTGTGGACGTGACGACGCTGTCGCGGATTCTGAACGGCAAGCGTCTGCCAGAGGTCGAGTTCCTGTCACGCCTCAGCGAGGCCGTCCGCGGTGTGACCGGGGCACCGGTCACACCGGAGGTGGCCCAGATGCTGCGGCGCCTGTACTTCAACGCGTGCCAGGTCCACGATCCGCACCGCTACGAGGTGTATCAGCTCAAGGAGCTCTTGAAGGCGGCCGAGGAGCGGGTCAGTGAGGCCGAGCTGACGGTCATCGAGCTCCGCGCGCAGCTGAGGGCCGAGCAGGACCTGCGGGCGCAGCTGGAGTCGGGCCTGAACCAGCTCGCGAGCCGCGCGGTCGGCCGTGACGGCGGCGGCCTGGAGCGTGAGATCGAACGGGCGACCCAGGAGCGTGACCGGGTCGACCGGGAGTATCTGCAGAAGGTCCGGTCGCTGGCAGCGATGATGCACGATGTCGCCGCGTTGGAGGAGGATCGCGAGGGCGCTGCGGAGCGCCTGCGGCAGGCGGAGTTCCGGCTGGAGGAGGAGTTGGAGCGCCGGTGGCTCGAGGCTTCGGACGAGGGGGCCGGCGGCGCCCGGCGGTGGCCGTTCCGTCGGCCGGCACGGCTCGGTGGTCAGCCTTCCGTCAGTGTCGCTTCTGCGGCCGAGGCGGACATGCAGCAGCTCCATGCAGCGTTCGCCAACCTGTCGTACCGGACCAATGCACTCGTCGCCCAGCAACTGGGCACCCTCATCGAGATGGGAAAGTCCGTTCCCGAGGGCGGTCCGTCCGGCCCGGACTCGAGGGCCGATGTGTACCGGCTGGAGAGTCTGGCGACGCGGATCCGCCGCAGCAGCGAGAACGTTCTCCTGCTTGCCGGTGAGGACCAGGGGCGGCTGTGGCCCAAGTCGGCGCCGTTGGAGGAGGTCCTGCGCGCCGCGGCGGCCGAGGTGGAGCAGCAGGACAGGGTCGACATCGGGGCCGTCCCCGACGTCAGGGTGACGGGGCGGGTGGTGAACGGGTTGATCCGGCTGGTCGCGGAGCTGCTGTGCAACGCGACCGCGTTCAGTGTTCCCACGACCCGGGTCGCTGTCGCCGGCCGGCGCATGGCCGATGAGGGCGTGCGCCTGGAGATCCATGACGAGGGCATCGGCCTATCGGCCGATGCGCTGGTCGCGATCAACGGCAGGCTGGCGGACCCTCCTCCGCCCAGCCAGTCGGCGGGCCACCGGCGTCTTGGGCTGGCCGTGGTCGGTCGGCTCGCGGCGATCCACGAGATCAGGGTCCGGTTGGAGCCCAACGCGATGGGTGGCACGTCCGCGCTCGTCGTGCTGGACCACCGGGCCTTCGCGCAGGACACCGCCCGGGCCCTCGGGCCGGGCGGCTCGTGATGGCCGTGAGCGGCCCGGCGGCGCCGGGCCGCGGCAGGCCGGGTGTCTCCCGTGGGCCTGTGTGGTGCTGCCCGGGGGTGGCTTGACAGTGCATCACCTCCGGGTCGTCCCTCGACAAGTACGACTATGCTCCATTGCGGCTTCGTCCCGTTCAGCGCAGTCAGTGGAGCGGGGTGGCAGCAATCGCCGTCCGCGGCGCGGCTTTCCCGATCACCGTGACCCGGAGGGTTCGTGACCAGTACACCAGAGCAGGCGCCGTCGTCCTCGGCGGCGCCGTCGGCCTGTCCCGTCCGGCGCTCCGGGGCCTCCGCCCGGCTGTTCGGGCCGGGTGCCGAACGGGACTCGAAGGGTCTGTACGAGCGGCTTCGCGATGGGCACGGGGCCGTTGCGCCCGTCCTCGTGCCGGGGGATCTCGCCGCCTGGCTCGTCCTGGGCTACCGGGAGATCAAATCCGTTCTCGCCTCGCCGGACCGGTTCACCTCCGATCCGCGGCGGTGGCGGGCCGTGCTGGACGGCCAGGTCGGGCCGGACCACCCGCTGGCGCCGCTGGCGCACTATCAGCCGATGTGCAACTTCGCGGACGGGGCGGAGCACCAGCGGCTGCGTTCCGCGGTGCGCAGCGCCCTGGACAGCTGGGACAGCCGTGAGGTGGGCCGTCACGTCGTGGCGGCGGCCAACCGCCTCATCGACCGTTTCGCGCCGGCCGGTCGCGCCGATCTGGTCAACGAGTTCGCGGAGCAGCTTCCGATGCTCGTCATGACCCAGCTGATGGGGATGCCCGAGCAGGACGGTCCCCGGCTGGTCGAGGCGTGCCGTGACCTGATGAAGGGCACGGAGACGGCCGTCACGAGCAACGAGTACGTGCTGGACGCGCTCAGGGGTCTGGTGGCGCGCAAGAAGCGGCGGCTCGGCGACGACCTGGCGTCGTGGCTGCTGACCCATGAGTCCCGGCTCAGCGACCACGAGGTCGTGGAGCACCTTCGGCTCATCATCGTCGGGGCGAACGAGACGACGAGCAACTTGATCGCCGACATGCTGGAGGTCGTTCTCACCGATCCCGGCGCCCGTGCGCAGCTTCGCGGCGGCCAGATGGCGTTGATCGACGCTCTTGACCGTGTGCTGTGGGACTCGCCTCCGTTGTCGGTGCTCCCTGCGCGTTATGCGGTGGAGGACACGTCGCTGGGTGGGCAGGCGGTTCGCCGGGGCGACATGGTGCTGCTCGGGCTGGCCGCCGGCAATGCCGACCCTGCGATCAGGCCGGACGCCGCGAAGTCGATGGCGGGTAACCGTGCGCACCTCGCGTTCGGGACCGGTCCGCACGCGTGTCCTGGGCTGGACATCGGCCGGTCGATCGCCGATACGGGCATCGATGAGCTTCTGAGGCGGCTTCCCGATCTGTGGCTGGCGGACGAGGAGGCAGAGCGCCCCCGTATACCGACCTGGACGTCCAGTCATCTGGTGGGCCTCGAGGTCACGTTCGCGCCGTCGCCGTCGCCGCCGACGGGCGACCGCATGTCCGCAGGCGCCGTACTTGAGAGGCCCGCGGCAGGAGTGCACGCCCTGGAGCGAGCTCCTGCGCGTGCGCTGCCGCAACGCGGGTCCGGGTGGTCCGATCTGATGCGCCGGATGCACAAGCAGTAGAGCACGCAGCGACACCAGGCCGTTCGGTCCTGGCCTCGGCGGGCTCCCTGCCAAGCCTTGACGCCATCTGGCCAAGCCGAGATATTTGCACCTGCATGATGATCAGTCACCAGCAACCGACACCACGTACCGAACGACGCCGGGCGCTCCCGCGGGATCGCCACGAGAAGGGACCGACCGTGAAAGCCGGGTTGCGATCGATACCACGGGCCCCCGGCTGGCTTCCCGGGATCGGACACATGGTCCCCCTGTCGCGCGGTCCCCTGGCTTTCCTGCGGACCCTGAAGGACACCGGCGACCTCACCCGGGTCCACATCGGCACGATGCCGGTCGTGTTCGTCAACAGCCTCGAGCTCGCGTACGAGGTAATGGTGACCCAGGCAGGGCGCTTCCACAAGGGACGGTTCTTCGACCGGCTCCGCAGCCTGGTGGGTGACGGCCTGGCCACCTCCGACGGCGCGACCCACCGCCAGCACCGCCGGCTCATGCAGCCGATGTTCCACCAGAGGCGCATCGCGGGCTACGCCGAGCTGATGAGCGCACGGGCCCGCGAGCTGGCCGACTCCTGGGTGCCAGGCCAGACGCTGGACGTGGGGAAGGTGATGGCGGAGTGGGTCGTCACCACCCTGGCGGCCACGATGTTCTCCACCGACATCGGAAAGCCGGCAGCGGAGGTCGTCCAGCGCAACGTTCCGATCATCATCGAGAACCTGCTGACCCGGACCGTGTCCCCCAAGATCCTCGACGGCATGCCCATCCCGGCGAACCGCCGCTTCGATGCCGCCACCAGGGAACTGCACCAGGTCATCGACGAGGTCGTCGCGGCCGTCCGCCAGGTGGGCAGCGACGATCAGCCGGACCTCCTGTCGACCCTCATCGCCGCCAGGGACGCGGACAGCGGCGAGAAGCTGTCCGACGTGGAGGTCCGTGAGGAGCTCGGCACGATCCTGTTCGCCGGCACGGAGACGACGGCCACCACCCTTGCGTGGGCGTTCCACGAGATCGCCCGTCACCCCGATGTCGAGCGCCAGCTCCTTGCCGAGATAGATGCCGTAGTGGGCACGCGGCCGGTGACGTTCGCCGACATGGCCCGGCTCCCGTACCTGCGGCGTGTGATCGACGAGGTCGCCAGGCTGCACAGCGTCACACTGCTGATGCGTCGTGCCATCGAGCCGGTGGAGATCGGCGGGGTCCTTCTGCCCGTCGGCACCGAGGTCGCCTTCAGCCTGTACGCCCTCCACCAGGATGCCCGGGTGTACCCCGAGCCCCAGCGCTTCGATCCGGACCGCTGGCTGCCCGGCCGCGGCCCGGAAGTGCGGCAGGCCTTCCTCCCGTTCGGCGCGGGAAACCGCAAGTGCATCGGCGACGCCTTCAGCTGGACCGAGATCACCCTCGCGCTCGCCACCGTGTTGTCCCGGTGGCAGCTGCGGCCGGCGACCGAGGCCGAGCCGCGGGAGGTCGCCGCGGCGGTACCACGGGCGGACCACCTGGCCATGACCGTGATAGCCCGGCACACGTCGGACATTCGCGGCTGAGAGCGCCTGCCGGTCGGCCTGCCGCGCCTTGATGCGACCGGCGAACACGGCGTCCACCCATGCAGATCCGGAACCGGCGTTGCGCGCGGACGGCAGCCGACGGCCGGCAGCAGCAACGCTCGGGCGCGCAGCGGCGAGCATCCGCGAATGGTCGGGCAGCCGTTCGCGGCAGCCCGACGGACGACACCCATGGTCAACGTCTGAGCCACCGTGGTGTCAACGGTGCGAACGACGGCAGCTGCACACAAGTCCCGGGGCAACGGGGTCGACCTGTTGCTCGGGTGGAAACAACCCCACAGTTGTTACCACGCGTCTGCAACAACTCGAGAAACTCTTGTCGCCAACCGTCCCCTGCATAACGCTGGGACGGCGCCACTGCGGGACCGACAGTCGTCCGCGTACCACCACTCGACGGATTCGGCCCCCGATGAAGTCGGCGACGGTCGGCGAGCCGGGGACTCACGCCCAGCCGTAGTTGAGGCGGCAACCAATGCACTCGCACCTTAACGCTTTTGAGTGTCCATCGACATCTCGATCGGGAGGTCCAGATGACCGCGCAGCCGCCCCTGCGGGCGCACCCACCAGAGGACGCCGGCAGTGAGCACAGCAGCTCTGCCGCCCGTGCCTACCAGGTTCTGAGGGCGTTACTCGAGCTGGGTCCGGGCGCCCATCCGCTCTCCGATGTGATCAGCAGCAGTGGGCTGTCCCGCTCGTCCGTGCACCGCATCCTCCAGTCGGGGGTCCACACGGGCACGTACACGCAGCCGAAGTACGGCCACTACGCGGTGGCTCCCACACCTCTGCAGGCGGCCAGCTCCGACGTCCTGACGGCGCTGCCGGCCAGGTCCCCGGCGATCTCGGAGGAGCTCGGGCACCTGCAGCGGCGTACCGGCCAGGTGGCGGCGATCCACAGCCACCTCCTCATCGGTGTCCCCACCCGGGTCTGTGTCGAGGTGGCGCACGGGCGTCGCAGCGACTTCGCCGCGGCGCTGTCCGCCGAGGCCGGTGCCGCCTTCCGGCAGGCACCGCTGCATGTCGACGCCGCGGGCCTGGTGATCCTCGCGAACCTGGACGACGGGGCGCCTTCCGCCCCGATCCTGCGACGCATCCGGATCCAGGGGTACGCGGTGACGAGAGCACCGCTGGTCGGCTGGTCGATGCTCTCGGTCCCTCTGCGACGGGGGAACATCCTCGTCGGATCGGTCAGCCTCCTGGCTCCCGACGCCCATCTCGCCCGGCGGACCGAGCGGATCACCGATGTGACGATGGACGCGGCTGCGGCGATGACCCGCCACCTGGAGCACGTCCGCGCCATCCGGCACGTCCTTCCGCCCCTTGCCCAGGCGTGCTGAGCCGCCGTCGGCACAGTTCGCGCCTTGGTGCGGCGTGGAGCCGAGAACGGCCGGACCAGGCCGAGCAACCGGGGGCGAGGTGGTTCCGCGACCGCCGGGGGCCGAAGACGCACGGCGGGACGGATAGGCAGCCGCTTTCGCTCCGGTGTTGGACGCACCGCGCTCGGCGGCGCCGACCGTCATCGCCGGACCTGGCCGAGTACCAGCTCGGCCGGCCCGGTCGAGGTTCGAGGACCCACCGCCTGCAAGCGGATCAGGTCCCGGGGGAACACCGCCCGGATCGGGTGGGTCGCTCCCTGAAATTTCACCCCTGAAGCCGGAGAGGGCTCAGGGATTCACGCTGTCCCCATACCAGTAGAGACCAAATCATCATGCCTGAATCGGCTCAGCTTTGCCACGCCCAAGCGACATCACTCATCAGCAGTGAAACCGGTGAGTTGCCATCACCTCCCGCCGTCCGAAGCGCCGGTGGGCCCCCGGTTTCACGCCGACCGCCCACCGGATCCGGGCAACAGCCCGCGCCCGGTTCCGCCCGTCCCGCCCTGGCTGCTCGGCACACCCCGGCGCGGTGGCACCGACCGTCCGCCCCAGGAGCGCTCCTTGCACCGCGGGGTGAGCGATGAGTGCCCTCCAGGCTGCGGCCTCGAGGCCCACATCGGTAGACGGTCGGCCCGCCCTGGCTGCGGCCTCGCCCGACGCGGTGCGACGTGGGGCCGTGACCCGGTTCGACGCCTCCTGGGTGGGGCGCCTCACCGGCAACGAGATGCGCGTGCTCAGCAAGATCTCCGACTACATCTACACCTCCGGCAGGTGTTTCGCTGCGGACGGGACGATCGCCGCTCACCTTCGTCTGAGCCGGGGCGGTGTGAACAGAATCCTGGCCGGACTGGAGGACCGGGACCTCAACGGCGAGGGAATGGTCCGCTCCGTCTTCCACCCGCGGACCGGGACCATGGAGCGCTGGGTCAAGCACCCCGCCCCGGACGCGCTGGCCGTGTGCGTGTCCGGGTACTCCCGTGACCAGCTGCCCGGCACCAGGTTCGCCATCTACTGCTACCTGTCCCTGCGGCAGCTGCTGCCCGATCCGACACCGATCAGGAGGATCGCCGCGGACTGCAGCCTCTCCGAGACGACGGCACGGGATGCGGTGGCGGACCTCGTCGCCTCGGGCTGGCTCACCCGGCACGGCGCGCCCGGTTGCGCCTTCCGGTACACGGTCCATCCGGCCCCGGTTGCCGGCATCGCCCCACATCTCACCGCCGCGGCCCCTGCAACTTCCGTGACAGGTACCCCTCATGAAGCCGTGACAGCGGCCCCTGCCGGATCGGTGACACAAACAGGCCCTCTTGATCAAGCTCTTGTGATCAGGCAGGAGGTGGTGGGTGGCTGTTCCCGCGTAGCGGCCACCGCCGTACCGCGCGACGCGGGCGACCGCGAGCCTGACCGGGCACCAGGTGCCCGACCCGGCCCTGGCCGTGGCACCGGCTCCGCCAAGCGCACCGGCGTGAACCTGGGCCAGCAGCGGCCGGCCGGTGGCCGGCTCCCGCAGGACGTCCGGCAGGCCCTGCACCCGGTCGCCGCCCTGTGGGGCCGCCTGCGGCCCGGAGCCCGGGCAGTCGTCGTCGCGGCTGCCCGCAGCGAACTCGACCGGATCTCCTTGTGGTCCGGCACCGCGCACGCCTCGGAGGTACTTCGCGAGCGCCTGGGACAGCGACTGCAAGACCAGGAGCGCAGCGCTCGCGTGACGGATCCGGTCGGCTGGCTGCTGCACCGAGGTCTGCCGCAGCGCGTGGAGTGCCCGCACCCGTCCTGCGACGGGGGAATCCGACTGGACACCGGGGTCGACTGCGAGACCTGCCGGATGCGCATCGCGGACCGCCGGTCCGTCCGCCGCATCCTGGCGGCCGAGATCACCGCCGAACACCCCGGTGCCGACCGCGACGAACGCCGGGCCCTGCACGAACGCCGCCTGCAGAATTGGACGGACCAGCGCGCCCGCTGGCGCGCGGCCTCTGTGCAGCTGCGCCATTGCGACGAACTACGGCGAGCACAGGTCGTGGCCGAGCGCCGGGAGCAGGAGCAGGTCGCCGCGGCGACCCGGCAGGCCGTGGCCTGCGAGGACTGCGGCGCTGCCAACGCTTGCGGTCTGTGCCCGGTGTGCTCGGGCAGGCAGGTGGCGAAGGAGGCCATCGTCGCGTGCGTCGACCACGCGATCGCGGGGAACGCCGACCTCGACAACCCGGCCGAGATCGTCGAGTGGGCCCGCCGCGCCCGCGCCGAGCTCCGCGACCGGATGCTCAGCGCCCGCGCCCCGGGCGCCGACAACCTGATCGCCACCGCATCCGACCGGCTGGTCGCCCAGCACGCGGCCGACGAGTTCCGCGACGCCGCGCTGCGGATCCTCGGCCGGCACCCGGCAGCCGACCGCGAGGCCGGCCAGGCACGTGAGGCCCGTCTACGGGCCGCGCACCGTTACCCCGACCGGCGGGCCGCCGTCACGGCTGCCGACATGGCCGGTGAGTGTGCGCGCCGGCGTGCCGCCGAGTGCCTCCTGGCCGAGCGACTGCAGCGGGTCGAGGCGTACCGACGGAGTGGCCCGACGGCCACGGCGGTACAACCTGTCCGGACCGTGGCCGGGCAGTCGTGAAGGCCATCCGGCACGATCCGCTGTCAGCGCCATTACGAGCCCGCACACAATTGGAACGGAGGCCGACATCGGGACCGGGCCGGGGCAGCCGCTCACTACCAGACCGGACGGGCCTTGCTGCCACTTCGCCGATCCACCCAGAGCGGGATCGAGCACCGTCACCATCATCCCGCCGCAGGCGCCTGGGCCTACTCCGTCTCCCTGGAGAGCAGCTGAGGATCGAGTTGTCCGACGGCGGTAGCTTCGATTGCACTTTCGTAGAGACGTCTGAGGCCCTCACGTCGTTGACGTCTACCTCGGCTGCACCGCGATCAGGAATCGAACGATTCAGCGGACGGCTGCGCGTGGGGACGAGAACTGGCAGGATCGCCCGCATGAGGATTCTCGTCCTGGGTGGTGGCTGGTTCCTGGGCCCTGCGGTCGTAACCGACGCACTTGCCCGCGGCTGGGACGTGACGACCTTCACCCGCGGTCGGTCCGGCAGGCCCATAGCTGGTGCGGAAGCCATGCATGGTGACCGTCAGCGACCCGAGGATCTTGCCCTGCTCGCTCGGCAGGGCCCGTGGGATGCCGTGGTCGACACGTCCGCCTCCGCGTTAAGCCCGCGTGATGTGCTGGCCGGCGCCCGCGCTCTAGAACCAATCGCTAGCAGGTACGTATACGTCTCCACTGTGGCCGTATACGAGGGCTGGCCTTATAAACCCCTAAACACGGACTCGCCGGTGTGGGCAGCGTCGGCACACGCCAACCCAGAGCCTGCTCAGATGCTGGATGGGGCGTCAGGTATTAACCCCGACTATGGGCGACGAAAGGCCGGCACCGAACGTTCCGTGGTCGACACGTTCGGGCTCGCTCGTACAAGCCTTCTCAGACCCAGTGTGATCCTCGGCCCCGGGGAGTACGTGGGCCGGCTGCCGTGGTGGCTGCGTCGCGCCGAGCGGGGAGGACGGATTCTCGCGCCCGGTGATCCCGCGAGGAGCATTCAGTCGGTGGATGTCCGAGATGTCGCCTCGTTCACGCTCGACCAGAGTCATCACGTCGGTCATCAGGTCCACAACCTCGCTGCGCCGATCGGACGCGAGTCGATGGGCGGGTTCCTCCAGGATTGCTTGGACGTTACCAACAGCTCCGGCGAGCTGGTGTGGGTCGAGGACGAGATCCTGCTCCGCCAGGGACTTCGCCAGTGGACAGAGCTCCCCCTCTGGTGGACTCACCCGGGCGTGTCCGCCATCGACGCGTCCTCGGCTGTCGCGGCCGGCTTCCGTAGTCGGCCGCTTGCCGCAACTGTTGCCGACACTTGGACGTGGCTGAGCGAAGGCAACGTTCCAGTACCGCATAGGCGTTGGGCCAGGCACGGGATCGATCCGGACAGGGAGCGAGGAATTCTCGAGAGCGTAGCCTAGCTGTTGCCATCATCGAGGGCGAGCCGTACCGAGCCCGATTGGAGGACCTGCGGCGCAGCTACGAGAGTGAAGTCATCGATCCGCTCCGCGAGTTCCTGTGCGAGTTGAGTGTTCCGGAACGTCGGCGAAGCGAGCTCGCCGCGGATCGCGCTGACCCGGCCAGCGAGCCCAGCACCCCGCCACTCCCGGGGCAGGCTGAAGACCGGGCGAAGAGCGTCAACTGCACCGTCCAGCTCATGGCGCATCAACAGAGCCGCGGCAAGATCGGCATTGGCCTGTGGGGCCACGACCATCGGCAGAGTACCCTGCGATCGGGCAGTGATCAGTTCCAGCGACCACCGGGCTGAGGCTTCGGCGCCGGCGCCATCCCTCAGGAGCAGCAGAGAGGCGCTGTTACTCATACCAACCCGCTCCAGGGTGAAGTCGAACTCGCCCGCCACGCCGTCGTGGATGTCGTCCCTTGCAGAGCAACGGTCGGCCACGCTGCGCAGTATCGCACCGCGTGCCTCATCGGCGCGGCCGAGGTGTGCGTAGGCACGGGCCGCGATCGCCGCCAGCCGGGCCGCTCCCGTGGCACCGACACCGCGGAAGGTCTGCGCCTGCTCGATCTGACGCACTGCCTGGGCAGGATTGCAGTTCCAGTAGTACAGCACGGCTAGGTAGCCGTGAGAGTACGCCTGGAGCGGCCCGTGCTCGGCGACCTGGCCGTAGAGCGCAGCCGCGCGTGTCAGTTCGAACGCATTGGGCATGGAGCCGAGGTCGAACGCGCACGCGGCCAACAGCGCCGACGCCTGGCCGGCGACGAGGAACAGTCGCCCTCGTTGCGACAGCACCTGGGTGCGGTCCAACATCACCTTCACCAGGTCGAGCAGTTCCTTCGCCTGGATGAAAACAACGTGAGGCGGCCTGGAGCTCGTGGACCGTACCAGACGCACCAGATCGTCTTCGAGCTGGTCGAGGCTTAGATCAGGCAGCAACTGGGAGGCTGCCGCAGCGGCGTGGGCACGGGCATCTCGTGCGGTCATAACCACTTCTCTCTCATCGAGCACAGGAGCCTGTGCTGCTTGCAGCGCACGGACCTGCTCGTCGGTGCGGGGCGCGAGCAGCTCGTGCATGGGCCTGCCGAACATGCTCTTGAGGATTGTCGGAGCGGGATGGTGCGGCCGAGTCACATCCCCGTTCCGCCACCGCAGGAAGCTCTTGGTCGTCAGCGTGGGGTTCTTGAATGCAAGGTCGCCGGTGTCCCGGTAGAGCTCCGACGCGACGCGCCGATACTCGGCTTGGAAGGTGCGGAAGTCCATTCTCTCGCGAGTGACTAAAGCATCGAACAGGTTGCTGCTCATGGCGGTCCTTTCGAGACTGCAGACCCAACTGCGAATCGCCTCCCCATTGCCTACCACTATGGCACCGGCGCCTACAGGGGGCCCTGAAGAACTGTCAGCTACCTGTCCATACTTTGTCCTTCGCGTCCGCAGAACGAGAGTCAACTGTCTACCTCGCGGTGGTGGTTATGTCCCGTCGGCAGGTCCACTGTTGATTCCAGCAAGCAAACAAGGCATGGGGCGTTCAGACGCTCCTGGGGAGGAAGCTATGCAGATGGTGGCCGTCCAGCAGTCGAGTCCCCGTCTCCGACGGTGGCAGACCACACTCACAGCCGTCCCGGAAGCGGTTGCCGCAGCTCGCCAGGACGTACGCTCACTGCTCAAGGGGTGGGGGTGGGAGGGCGGGCGGGCGAATGACGTCGTCTCCATCTGCTCTGAGCTGGTGACCAATGCCATCCAGCACGCCTCCCAACCGGGCGGCATGGTCGGACTTCGTGTCCAGGAGGTCGCAGGCGAATGCCGGATCGAGGTCCTGGACGGGCGCCCTGACCTGGCGATTCCCCGAACCTACGTCCCCCGGGGCGAGAGGGGACGAGGCCTGATCCTCGTACGCCAGCTCGCCGATGACATGGCGGTGGCTACATATCAGACGACCAAGAAGGTGTCAGCGAGGGTTCTCCTCACTGCCGAAGACACACCAAGGAGCACCTCGTGAAGACTACAATCCGTCGGACACTGAGCGCCATTGGTCGGCATCGCCCTCCAGCCCGGACTTACCTACAGCCCTACTCTAAGGCAACTCGCCGGGCAGAAAAGGCTCCGAGCGTCTTCGCCCGCGAACGCCCCTGCTTTCCCTCGGAGCCGTTCTGGTGCACCGTGATCGCCTACTACAGCCACGGGCAACCTCTGCGACTGTGGAGCGGCGGAGCACCAGACGTGCGCCTGGCCACGCTCGAGCTGCACCGGCAGGTCGACCGGCTGGTAGCTCAGCTCGAACTGCCCGGCGACAGCGGGCCAGCGATGTGGCTCGGGAGCTATCAGAGCCGCGGCCGAACGATGGACGACCTGGCCGCAGGCCGAAGCCACGCCGTGACCTTCACCCACGGACACGTGACCTATGTCGTCACAGCTGCCACCTACCATGACGCTGATCCGCGCCTGCTCGGCCGCGGAGATCCCTGCCCCGCCTAACCCACGAACGAAGGACGAGCGCAATACTCGCAAACCCCTCGGTTCGCATGCGCTCGCGTGGGCCTTCGCCAGCCCCGCTAAGGCGTTCAGAGAATTGTGTGTCGGTCAGCTGGCGGCTATCGATGTCGTTCGCGTCACCGGCCGACGGCTCAGAACTGAGCGCTCCAGGACATGCTGCTGGCCGGCGTCGTAGTCGACCCCGTGCCAATCGTCGGCGGCGCGCTGTCGAGTTCCTGACTGGCTTGTGCCAGTGAGCGGACTCCGGGCTGGTCACTCGAGCCATGCGCGCGGCCTAGGGGCGGTCGCGGTGGCGATGCCCGCCCCGGACCTGCCCCGGACTCAGCGCAGAACCTGGCTGGTCCCGCCCGACGGCCACCAGTTCCCGACCCACCCGCACAACCTCGCCAACGCGCTACGCCGAGCCCGCACCCAGTTGCGACGCCCTTCCGTACCGCGCCCCTGAATCCCCCGTCCCGACCAGTTGGCGGCTCCATCGGTCGGTACGGGGACCCACCCCGGTCCCTACCAACCCCCGAGGACCGGGGGCGGGCCGGCCGCCTCCGACAGGCCGACCCGCAGCCGGCGGTCCCCGGGCGCGAGCGCCCCGCGAACGCGCAGCGCCCCTGGGGCCCGCCGGTCCCGCCCCGTCCGCCACCCCGACAGGCCCAAGGACAGCGACCATGCTCGTTGACACCACATCGTTCCGACCACGAGCGCTGCTCTCTGCCGAGCGGGCCCGGGTCCTCGTGCGGGCGGCGGCGAGACCCGGACGGGTATCCAATCGCGGGCTGCCGACGCTGTGGAGCGAGGACGTGCAACTGAGACCGGTCATCATCGCCATCCCCGAGGAGGGTGAGCTGCAGTTCCTCCCCAGCCTCCTCGACGGATCCCTGCAAGTCGGACCACCACGTCTTCCCGGACACCTCGCCCCGGTGCTCCTCCTGTGCCCGCCCACCAGGGCTGCCCAGCTCCGACCGTCCGCCGAGAGCGGCGTGATCGTGGCGCCGGCGTGTGACCTCGAGGAACGGCCGGTCCTGCTCGCTGCCTCCGATCTGTTCCTCGCCGGCTCGGCCGAGACTACCTGGGTGGTCCACGAGGTCATGGCCACCGGTCTGCCGGTGATCGGCACCGCTGGTGGAAGTCTGGAACGGGAGATCACGACCGGCGGTCACGACGCGAACGGCCGGCTTGCCGGGCGAGGGGACACCGCTGCCCTCGCCCGTGCGATCGTCCAGGCGTGCCTGTACCGACCCGAGCGGCTGCGACGCGGCACGGCAGCCGCCGAACACCTCCACCGCCAGACCCTCGCACACCAGCAACGGTCAGCCCTCGAGGTCCACCCCGACGGCCGACTTCCTGCGGAGCGTGTGATCGACAAAGACCCACACCCGCATCACCGTCTCCTGGTGATGCGGGGCGCAATCCCGCGCCCCGACACCGGGCCCGTAAGAAAACGCACAGGAGGAACAGATGGCACAGCAGATCCAGCCGCAGGCCCCGGCCGCCCCGGTGGCCTTCGCCGACGACTTCGACCTCGACGTCGCGGCCGTCGAGGTGGCGGACGCCGCCAGCCTGCAGGTGCTCACCGACGACGGCTGCGGCTCCACCTGCGGCGCCTGCACCACCGGCGTGCACTGACCCCGCCCGGCCGGGGTGCCAGGACACACGTCCCGGCACCCCGCCCGCCACCACCCACCCGCCCGCTCCACGACCCGAGGCCACGCCATGCGTCCACCTGCTCCCACGGCTCCCTACCGCGCCGCCGGCGTGGCGTTGGTGCGAGCCGTAGCCCACCCCGACCTGCCGGTGCCCGCCTGGCCGGACCTCACCACCGACGGCACCGGCCTGACACCCCAGCGGGTGGAGTGGCTGCGCGCGGTGTGGGCCGATGACCACCTGGGGGAGGCGCTGTCGCTGGCCGGCCCGGCCCTGGCCTGCACCGTCGAGCAGCTGACCGCCTGTTCGCAGCCGACGGCGCGCGAGGTACGGCGAGCCGTGCTGTCCACCGCCCGGTACCTGCTGCGCGCCCAGGCCCGGCCGACCCCGTTCGGACTGTTCGCCGGCGTGCAGGCGGCCACCTTCCGCCCGTCGTCCTCGGTCCGGTGGGGAGCCGCCCACCGGCCGGTGGCCCGGGCGTCGGCGGCCTGGCTCGCCGGCGCTGTCGAGCGCCTGGAGCGGTGCCCCGCTCTGCTGGCCCGGCTGGAGGTGACAGCGAACACCACCGCCCACGTACGCGGCGACCGCCTCGTGATCCCTCACCAGCCGTTGACCCGGCCCGACGGCAGCACGACCGCCTCCGAGACCACGCTGCGCCACACCCGCCCCGTCGCGTTCGCCCTGGCCGCCGCCCGCCACCCGATCGGCATCCAGGACCTGGCCGACAAGCTCACTGCCGAATTCCCCACCGCACCCGCCGGCCGGATCAGCGGCGCGCTGGACGAACTGGTCGCCTCCCGGGCGCTGATCACCAGCCTCCACGCCCCGGCGACCGAACCGGACCCGCTCGCGTACCTGCTGGCCGCCCTGGAACGGGCCGGCGCCGACGAGGACCCGACCGGCACCGACCTGCTGGAGAACCTGCGGTCCACCCACGCCCTGCTCACCGACCACAACCGACAGCCCGGCCGCGCCGCCCGGACCGCCCTGGACGGCCTCGCCGGGACGGAGCGCCCGGTGCTCGCCGTCGACCTCCTGCTGGACGCCGACCTCGACCTACCCGAGACCGTCGCGCACGAGGCCGCCCGCGCAGCCGAACTGCTCACCCGCGTCAGCGCGTTCCCCAACGGCACAGCCGCATGGCGGGCCTTCCACCAGCGCTTCTACGAACGGTACGGCCGCGGGGCGCTGGTGCCGCTGCTGGACATGGTGGCGGACAGCGGGATCGGCTGGCCCGACGGGTACCCCGGCGCCCGGCCCGCCGAGGCGCCACGGTTCGACGCCCGGGACGAGGTGCTGGCCGCACTCGCCCAGCAGGCGGCCCTGGACGGCAGGCGCGAGGTCATCGTGGATGACGGGCTGCTGGCCGTCCTCGCCTCCGGCCAGGAGCAGCCCCGGTTCCCGCCGCACCTGGAGGTCGTCGCCCGCCTCCATGCCCGAAGCACGCAGGCGCTCGACCGCGGTGAGTTTCTGCTGGAGGTGGTCTCGGCGTCCCGGGCGGCCGGCGTCTCGGTCGGCCGGTTTCTCCACCTCCTCGCCCCGGGGCCCCGGGCGGCGTTCACCGACGTGCTGACCGGTTTGCCGACGATGGACGAGCGGACCGTGACCGCCCAGCTGTCGTTCCCGCCGCTGGACGCCGCGACCGGGCACGTGGCCCGCAGCCTGGCCACCGGCCAGCCGGTGATCAGCCTCGCCGAGCACCGGCCCGCAGCCGACGGTGTCCTGCGGCCGGAGGACCTGGCGGTCGGCTGCGACGGCCGCCGGATGTTCCTGGCGGCGCCGGCCCTCGGCGTCAGGATCGAGACCGCCGCCACCCACGCCCTGAACCTGCGCACCCACACCCCGCCGCTGGCCCGCCTGATCACCGAGCTGTCCCGCGCCCAGGCCGCCCAGGTCACCGAGTTCTCCTGGGCCTCCCTCACCACGCTGCCCTTCCGGCCCCGGCTTCGGCACGGCCGCGTCATCCTCTCCCCGGCCACCTGGCGACTCACGGCCGCCGAACTCCCCACCCGCACCGCACGGTTCGACCAGTGGAATGAGGCACTGTCCGCCTGGCTCGCCGGGCGCCGGGCCCCGCGCCACGTGATGCTCGCGGCCGACAGCCAGGGCCTGCCGCTCGACCTCGACCACCCCGGCCACCGGGCCCTGCTGCGCCACCACCTCGACACCGCCCCGCACGCCGTCCTCGTCGAGGCACCCGACCCCGACAGCCTCGGCTGGGCCGGCGGCCGGGCGCACGAGATCCGCCATCCCCGTCACCACCACCCGGACGCCGACCTGGCCGCGCCTGCCCAAGCCGACGACCGCCCGGCTCCTGCACCGGGGCCACGGCGACGCACCCGGCACCTCCCGGCTGCTCCTCGCCTCGCTCTACGGAGACCTGGAGCGCCAGGACACCGTCCTCACCCGGCACCTGCCCGACCTCCTGAACCGTCTCGGACACCCGGCCTGGTGGTTCGTCCGCTTCCGCGACCCGCGCCCGCACCTGCGGCTGCGCATCGCCCTGCCCGACCCGAACGGCTTCGGCCCCACCGCCGCCGTGATCAGCACCTGGACCGCCGAACTCCACCAAGCGGGTCTGCTCGCCGAGGTGGTGTACCCGACCTCGTACACGGAGACCGGCCGGTGGGGCGAAGGCCCCGCCTGGGCCGCCGCCGAGGAGGTGTTCCGCGCCGACTCCGTAGCCGTCCTCACCCAGTTCTCCCAACCTGCACGGCCCGCCCGACAGGCGCTGCTCGCCGCCCACGCCGTCGCCATCGCCTCGGGCTTCACCGGCTGCACCACCGCCGGCCTGCGGTGGCTCGTCACCAGCGTGCCCGCAGGGGCGCCGACCGCCACGCCCCGGCCGCTGTTCCGCGAAGCGGTACGCCTGGCCGATCCCGCAGGGGCCTGGGCCGCGTTGCGCGCCGAGCCTGGCGGCACAGCGATCGTGGACGCCTGGGCCGACCGCCACCACGCCCTCGCGGCCTACCGCCGCCACTTCCCCGGCCCGCACACCCAGGGCATCGAGGCGGACGACGTCCTCGGCTCCCTCCTGCACTGTAGTTTCGTCCGCGCGCACCGCATCGACTTCGACGACGAAGCCCAGATCCTCTACCTGGCCCGCGCCGCCGCCCTCGCCCGCCTCTCCCGGGACGGTGACCAGTGACCACCCCACATGCCGCGCTGCGGCTGTCGGACCGGATCGCCGACCTGCTCGCCGACCCGGCCAACGCACCCACGGCGTGGACATCCCGGCCGCAGTGGCGCCAGTCCCTCGCCCACGGCGCCCCCGGCATCGCCCTGCTCCACATCGAACGCGCCGCCACCGGCCGAGGGCCGTGGGAGCGGGCCCGCGCCTGGCTCACGCTCGCCGCCAGCACCCCGGTCACCCGTGGAGCGGACAGCTACCTGTACTACGGCGCCCCGGCGCTCACCCACGCCCTCGCCTGCGCAGCCCAGGCCCGGCCCGGCTCCTACCGCAACGCCCTCGCCCACCTGGACGACGCCGTCGCTGCCGACGCGGTGCGCCGCTGCGAGCAGGTCGGGCAACGGATCACCTGCGGCACCCTCCCGGCGCTGGCCGAGTTCGACACCATCCGCGGCCTCGCCGGCATCGGAGCCGTCCTGCTGAGTAGGTCCCCCGAAGGCGCAGCGATCCGACGGGTCCTTGCCTGCCTGGTCCGCCTGACCGAGGACATCAAGCACGACGGCGAACTCCTGCCCGGCTGGTGGACCGCAGACGGCCCGTCCGGCCAACCGGACCCGCGCTTCCCCGCCGGGCACGGCAACAACGGCCTCGCGCACGGCATCGCCGGACCCCTCGCCCTGCTCGCCGTGGCGCTGCGCCGTGGCGTCGAGGTCGAGGGCCAGCGCGCGGCGATCCGGACCGTCCTGGCCTGGCTGGAGCGGTGGCGCGACGGGCATGCCTGGCCGTACTGGGTCACCCGCGAAGACCTGACCGGTCCCGGCCGGCGGCCACCGGCGCCGCAACGGCCGAGCTGGTGCTACGGCACCGCGGGCATCGCACGCGCCCAGCAGCTCGCCGCCGCCGCGATCGGCGACCACCGCGCGCGCCACGACGCCGAGAACGCCCTCGCCGCCGCCCTCGTGGAACCGAAGGCGCTCGCGGCGACCACCGACGTCTCCGCCTGCCACGGCCACGCCGGCCTGGCCCACATCGCCCACCGCGCCGCCGCCGACGCCTCCCCGCGCAACGCCGCCCGGCTGCGCTCCGCCGCCGCCCTCCTCCTGGACACCACCCACCCGCCGCACACCGACCCCGACGAGCAGGCCCGCCGCCTGCTCGACACAGCAGGGCCCGCGTTTCTGGAAGGCGCCGCCGGAACCGCCCTGGCCCTGCTCGCCCCCGCCACCGGCACCACCCCGGCAACCCCCTGGGACGCCTGCCTCCTGACCACCTGACCGAGGACCGATCTGATGACCACCGGCTGGATCCAGCACGACATCACCGTCACCTACCGCGCAACCACCGAGCACCTCGCCGTGCACCGCCTCGCCCCCGCGCTCACCGAAGCCCAGCACACCGGCGAGCTGGACGGCTGGTGGTACATGCGCAAGGACCCCTTCCGGCTCCGCTACCGCGCGGACGCGCCGGCGCCGGCCATCACGGCCCTCCTGGACGACCTCACGAACGAAGGCCACCTCGAGCGCTGGAGCCTGGGCATCTACGAGCCCGAGAACACGGCCTTCGGCGGCCCGAATGCCATGGACGCGGCCCACCGCCTGTTCCACGTCGACAGCCACCACCTCCTCGCCCGCGCCGCCGACCACCAGCAGACCGCCGCCCTCGGCCGGGCCGAGACCACCGTGCTGCTCACCGCCGTCATGCTGCGCGCGGCCGGCCTGGACTGGTACGAACAGGGCGACGTCTGGGCCAAGTTCGCGGAACTCCGGCCGGAAGCACCCGCGGTCGCACCCGAGCGAGCCGCCGAGCCGGCGGCCGCGATGCGCCGCCTGATGACCGCCGACACCCGCCGGCTCACCGATCCGGGCCGGCCGCTCGCCGGCCACGCCCCCT
Source organism: Kitasatospora sp. NEAU-CNBT7 (assembly GCF_057220535.1). Classification (NCBI taxonomy): domain Bacteria; kingdom Bacillati; phylum Actinomycetota; class Actinomycetes; order Kitasatosporales; family Streptomycetaceae; genus Kitasatospora; species Kitasatospora sp. NEAU-CNBT7. Next base: position 85,693 of record NZ_JBXQQB010000030.1, read on the forward strand.
GGATCCGCGCCTTCGAGGAGACCGGGCAGAGCCTCGCGCGGCTCTCCCGCGACGGCCACCTCACGCGGGGGCTGCGAGCCGTCCTCGCCCACCTGCTCCTCTTCCACGCCAACCGCGCCGGGCTGCGCATCGAGCACCAATCCGCCCTGGCAGCAAGGGCGTTGGATGCTGTCTTCCATTCCGGTGAGGACCCCGCGTCCTCGCAGTCCACCATCCGCACAACCACTAGGGTCGCCCACGTGACTACTCTCAGCGACACCACCGCCACCCCGTCCGCCGAGGAGCTCCGCGACAGCCTCACCAACCGGCTCCTCACCCAGAAGGCCATCACCACCTGGGCGGTGGAGAACGCGTTCCGCACCGTGCCCCGCGAACACTTCCTGCCCGGCTTCCCCCTGGACGCGGCCTACGCGGACAACCCCACCTACACGAAGACCGACGGCTCGGGCGTGCGGATCAGCGCCGCCTCCCAGCCGTGGATCGTCGCCATGATGCTCGAACAGCTCGCCGCCCGGCCCTGCGAGAAGATCTTCGAGTCCGGCGCCGGCACCGGCATCAACGCCGCCTACCTCGGCGTCATCGTCGGCCCCGACGGCCACGTGGTGACCGTCGACGTCGACGACGACCTGGTGGACGGCGCCCGCAAGCACATCGCCGACGCCGGCGTCACCAACGTGGACGCCGTCCTCGGAGACGGCGCCCTCGGCCACCCCGCCGCCGCCCCCTACGACCGCATCATCGCCACCGTCAGCACCAGCGAGATGCCCACCGCCTGGCTCCAGCAGATCAAGCCCACCGGGCGGATCGTCCTGCCGCTGCGGCTGCGCGGCACCGCCTCCCGCTCGATCGCCTTCGAACGCGCAGAGGCCGGCTGGCGCAGCACCGACAGCCGGCTCGCGGTGTTCATGCCGCTGCGCGGCAGCATGGACGACGCCCGCCGCACCGTCACCCTCACCGCCCAGGACGATGTGACGCTGCAGGTCCACAAGGACCAGACCAACGCGGTGGACGCCGACGCCCTGCTCGGCGTCCTCGACGGCGAGCGTCACGAACGCTGGACCGGCGTGAACGTCCCCGCCGGCACGACGTACGAGTTCATGGACCTGTGGCTGTCCTGCACGCTCCCCAACGCCCTGATGCGCATGAGCGTGGCCGACACCGCCCAGGAACGCGGCATCGCCCGGATGTTCGGCTGGGGCTCCATGGCGACCGTCAGCGGCTCCTCGCTCGTCTACCTCACCATCCGCCCGGCCGAGTCCGGCGAGGACGGCCGCAAGGTGTACGAGACCGGTGTCATCGGCCACGGCCCCGACGGCGCCGCGCTCGCCGACCTCGTGTCCCAGGAGATCCGCACCTGGGGCACCGCCTACCGCGACCGGGCGGTGCGCTTCGAACTCCCCGACGCCACGGCCACCGCCGACCCGGCCGCAGGCGTCTTCGTCCTGCCCCGCCCCAACCACCCGATCACCGTCATCTGGGAGTAGCCCGCATGCAGCTGACCGGAGCCATGGCCCAGCGCTTCCCGCTGGTAGCCCGGATCCGGCCCGCATGCCTGCCGCTCGAGGCCCGCGTCGGCAAGCTCCAGGAGCTCGCCGACGCCGGCACCCGGCGCGCAGACCCGGGCCTGGCATCCACCGTCTTCAACCAGGCCGCGCTGCTCGCCTCCGACCTTGTTCTGCCGGACCTGGCCCGCGAGCTGTGCCACCAGCACGCCGCCCTGTACCTGCGCGCCCGCCCGCTTGCCGCGGTGAGCGCGATCCGGGCCCTGGAGCCGATCGTCAACCTCGCCCGCCTCCACATCCGGGCCGGCCACGGCGACAGGGGCCACCACCTGCTCGCAGCCCTCTACAGGGCTGTCACCGACGGCGCCGAGACGACGGTGGACGGCATCACCGTGCCCGCCGATCTCACCGACGACCCGGCTCAGAGCGCCGAGGTACGGCGATGGCTGTGGAGGGTCCTGCTCGCCGACGGCACCCGCGCCCTCACCGGCGCCGGCCGCTGGCAGGAGGCACTGGAACACCTGGAGCGCCACAACGGCATCGGCAACCGCATCCTCGACGGCCGCCAGGTCGCCGTCCTCGCCCGCGCCACCACCGGAGACAGCGCAGGCGCGCTCTCCCTCCTGGAATCCACCGAGCCCGGCGAGGAGTGGGAGAACGCCGTCACCGCGGTCCTGACCGCGCTGTGCCGCCCCAGCAGCCGCACCGACGCGCGGGCCGCCATCGACCACTGCCGGCGGCTGCAGGACGGCGAAGGCCTCGCGCTGTTCACCACCCGGCTCGTGCTGACCGCGGTGGATGCCACGTCGCGCACGGACCCCCAAGGCTCCCGAGGCCTCGCCACGCAGCTCACCGCCCGGACAGCGAAGTCACCCGACGGATACGCGATACGGGAGATCCTGCAACACGACTTCTGCCGCAAACACCTGAACCCGACCGAGGCGCGCACTCTCGCGACCACCTCCGTCGCCTGCGCGCTCGGCACCCGCACTATGTCGACCGTCATCCGCTGCCAACTCGAGGATTCGCTCGCCCAAGCCGCCAAGGTGCTCGAAACCATTCCCTTGACCTGGCCGTTCCAGCAGGCACTCCCTCAGGGTCCATGACGCTGACAACCGCTCACCCGCAGACGCCTTGACCTGCCCGACCTTTGCAAAACCGCTGGGATCCAACCGGTCTGTTATCTCGCCTTGACCGATGACGAGCGCTAAATGCTAGTTCGCTGGTCGCAGCAGGCGACGTCGTCGCAGGCGGCTGCTCAGCGGTGTCAGATCGTACGCGGCTGCACGGACGAAAAGTCGAATCAAAAGGTCGCCGCCGAGCTCGGCATCTGGCCACAGACAGCTGGCAAGTGGCGACGGCGCTTCCTGGAGCACCGGCTGGGGGGCACGGATCCGGCGCAGAGGCAGCACAGCCTGCTCCGCGTCCCGGCCGCACGCTGAACCTCCGCACCGGCCACCTACCGGTGCCACCTGCGGCGACCATGAACGCGATGAACACATGCGCGGCCCCAACTGTGTCCGGAGCCATTCGTGCCGCGTGCCCGGACCGTCCAGGACACGTTGACCACCTCGAAGGGAAGCGGGCGCCACAACGGCGCACCGCCCGCGGCCCGTCCGAAACGGCCCCGGCAGCCCTGCCCGCGAACCGAACGAAAGAACACCCCTCATGATCGACACCCGTGCCACGAGCAGCACCAGCGACGCCCTGCCCGACGACCTCCGGCGCTGGCTGGCCAGCACCGAACTGCCCCCGGTGACCCGCAGCACCGACACCTCCTGGAATCGCGACGACTCCAAGGTCTGGCGGCTGGACACCGAAGCCGGCACCGCCTTCGTGAAGATCAGCCCGACCGGCGAGGACCACGACCGCGAGGTCTACGCCTACCGGCACGTCGCCGCCGCCCTCGACACGCACGAGGCGCCACGCCTGATCGCATCCAACGCCGGCCTGCACGCGATCCTCACCACCGCGCTGCCCGGCTCCGTCGTGCGCGACCTCCCGCTGGAGCGGGAAGCCGAGCAGCGGGTGCACCGCCTGGCTGGCGCCGTCCTGGGCCACTGGCACGCCTGGCCCGAACCGGCAGGCGCGCAGGCCCGCGAGCGCATCCTCCAGCAGGCCGCTGACCAGGCCGTCGAGGCCGCCCGGTGCCTCGACAAGGCTGGCGAGCACCTGAGCCAGGCGCAGCGGGGGCTGGTGCGCAAGGTCGCCACCGACCTGCCGGTGCTGGCCGCCCAGGTGCCGGTCGTCTTCCTGCACGGCGATTTCTCGCCCCGCAACTGGCTCTGGGACGCCGAACGGGAGAGCGTCGGCCTGATCGACTTCCAGCTGGCCGGCCACGGCCTGGCGGTGGACGACCTGGTGTGGCTGTTCGGCGCCCAGTGGCCCACCCGACCGAGCCTCAAGGACGCCTTCCTCGCTGGCTACGGCCGCCCCCTGACACAGCCTGAGAAGCTGCTGCTGCCGCTGCTGACCGCCCGCCTCGCCGTGTCCTACCTGACCACCGGCGTCACCGACGGCAACCAGCTGCTCGTCGACCGGGGCCGCACCGCTCTGGACCACCTCACCAGCGGCAGCTGACCCGCCCGTGCCGGGGGCCCGGCCCGCGGTGCCGGGCCCCCGGTCCCCTCAACCTTCTGACCAAGGAGCGGCCACGGTGGTCGAGCACTACCTCGCCGGGGAACTGCGCGGCAAGCCCTCCCACGGCAACGCCAAGTTCTGCTTCAAGTCGACGCTGTTCGCCGATCGCCAAGGCCGGCCCCAGGTCGTGCGCGAGCACGGCGCACTGGCCGTCATCGACGCCCACCGCGAGATCGGGCCGCTCGCCGCCCGCTTCGCCGCCGGCCTCGCCATCGCCCGCGCCCGCACGTTCGGCGCCGGGATCGTAGGCACTCGCAACGCCCAGCGCTACGGCATCCTCACCGACTCCGCCGAGCGGATCGCCGCCGCCGGCATGGTCGCCATCGTCACGAACACCTCGCGGCCCGAGGCCACCCCGACGGCGGCCGCACCCCCGTCCTGGGGGTGAACCCCCTCGCCTACGCCGTCCCCACCCTCCACGGCCCGGCGTCAGCGGACATGTCCACCACGCTCGCGCCGACGGGCGTGCTCTGGGAGGCCCGCCACGCAGGCACTGACCTCCCCGACGGCTGCTTCGCCGAGCCGAACGGCACCCTGACCATCGACCCCTACCGGGCCCAGACGGCCGTGATCTTCGGCGAGCACCGCCGCTTCGCGCTCTCCCTGCTACTGCAGATCCTCACCGGCAGCCTGTTCGGCTTCCCCATGTGCGAGCGCATCCGCGACACGTGGACCACCGGCTACACCGTCATCGCCCTCGACCTTGGCGTACACAGCGGCGACGCCGCGGCGGCCAACACCCGCCTCTTGGAGGACATCGCCCGCGGCCGCACCCGCAACGCCCTCCCCCTGCGCCTGCCCGGCCAACACAGCCAACACAGCCAACACAGCCAACACAGCCAACAGCGCCAGCACAGCGCGTTGCGCGACGGCGCCCTCGACTTGCCGGCCACCGTGCACTGCCGCCTGCTCGCCCGGGCCGGCCACCGATCAGCGGTTGCCATCCGTGAGTGTCAGTGTGATGTTCAACTCAAACTCGAAACGTACTTGGGTCGCCCACACCCGAGGCGGTTGCGCTGGAACCAGACAATGCGCCGTCGCCACTTGGGGACTCGGAGAGGGGCTGGCACGGGCCATACAAGCGGGTCGTCCATCGGGCTGTGGGTCACGACAGCCTTCTTTCCGTGCACGGGATTCGTTTCGGGGTGGGGCAGAAGATCGACAGGATCCGGGCACTCGGCCCTCCGACCGGACGGCCGTGGCGGGCGGAGGCATGGCGCCGCGCAGCGACGGCACAGAATGGGCCGTTCGACCAGCTCGGGCCGTGGGGGGGGGTGGCGTCTGGTCAAGCCCGCGAATCGGCGAGCCTGCGGCGCGGGAAACGACTGGTGCGCCGTGGCGCCCTGGTGGTCCCACGTGGCCGGGCCTGCTGGGCGGGCCCGGCCGGGCGGAGCTGACGTGCCGTGCGGGATCCTGGGCCGTCGGCTGGTACGTCGGCCTGGTCATCGGGACCGCGCCGTGAACCTCGCTCGCGGCAGTAGCTGGGCGTCGGCTCGTCTCGCGACCTACCGGATTCGGTCCAGGAGTCGCCGGGCTTCGTATTCCACCCGGGATCCGGCCTGGCGCAGGGTCAGGTCAGGGTCGGATAGGTCGAGATTGGTCAAGCCTTCGCGGTTGGCGGGGTCGCGGCAGGCCTCGCAGTCCGCACAGTTCGGGCAGCCGTCGCACCTCAGCACGTTGACGCTGTAGAGACCTTCCCAGTGATCCGAGATCCGCAGATGGATGTCGGGACGGTCGGGAATGGACCCAGGGAGTGTGAGAGTCCAGGTGGTGTCGGATTGAGTGTCAGCCGGAGCCGTCGCGTTCAGGAGACCTTCGACAACGGTGGCGACGTCTGCGAGATCGAAGGTGGTTCGGTTCAGGTCGGTGCCGGGAGCGGTCGGGGTCGGATCGGTGGTCATGAAGGGCGGTCCTCGTTGTGTGGCGGGTGATCGGGGAGTTGGGTCGCCGGAGCTCACCCGGTCGTCGGCGGCTCGGCGCCCGACGGGCTTGCCGCCGAAGATCCGGCGGACGAACCGGTAGAGCGCGGCCGGGGCCCCGGGAGGCGTCGTTCGTTCCTCCCGGTGCCGTCGGCTCAGGCGTCCGCTGCGCGTACCGCGTGCCGCACCACGCCGCGGACCACGGACCTGGCCTTGGAGCTGGGCGCGTGGGCAGCGCTGCCGGCCAGCATGTCGACCAGCGCGGCGCGCTGCTTGGGCTGGACGAGGCTCGGCCCCGCGGCGCGAGCGATGGCGTCGGCCAGCGGCTTGTTGATCTTCCTACGCAGCTTGCCGAAGTCGAGTTGCGTCGACGGCTGCGTCGAGTTCCGCGCCCCCGATGGGGTCGTCGCCGGCCTCGGGGAGGGTCGCCGCCATGTCGGCGGCCGCCATCGCTGCGAGCTCGAGGACGATTGCGTCGTACCTCGCGAAGTACTGGTAGAACGTGGCCGAGGAGAGGTTCGCAGCTCGGGCAATTTCAAGGACCGTGGTCCTGGCGTAGCCGGTCTCGTTGAGAGCACGGGCCGCCGCCGCGAGAAGGCTGTCGCGGCTGGCCAGAGCCTTCGCTCCGAGCTCTCGGCTGCCGTTTGACTGGGTGGTGGTGGGCATGGCTGTGCTCCGATTGTGAGAGGGAGTCTGGGGCCGCCGGGTCCGGCATGAGGTCGCCCGGAACGGTGGCAGCAGAGCTGTACTCCGGCGGGGCCGTGAAGGCCCGTGGTTGTCGACGCCTGGCGTGGCACGGTGCAGGCCGCTCTGTGCGGTGGACGGCCCATGGCCACCGGAGTGGCCGGGTTGACGGATCGCAGGCTAGCGGGATCTGTCGGCCGATCAATCCCGCTGACCAGGGTGCTTGGACGCGAACATGGGCCGGGTCCTTGGCGGGGGCCGGGACCGGAAGTTGCAAGGCAACCAAGGCTGTCAGCTGCCGCTCGGGGACAGGGCGGGATCCCCAGCGGCGCGGCGGTTGGCGCCCCACCGGCTGCCTGACAGCTCTTGCATCTTTGAACCCCCTTGGGCGGACTGTGCGGCACCACGAAGAGGGCCTGGCGCGGTCGCGCCCGGCAGGACGCATCGCTCCAGGATGGAGCGGGTGGCTGCGCTCGCGGCATGGAGATGGAGCAGGTGCTGGGGTCGCTGCGTCGGGTGATGGCGGGCCGCTGCACCGGCGGCTGTCGCTGCGGCAGTCGAGGCCGCCCGCACTGGCCCGCGGGGCGAACACCCCGACGCTGGGGGATCGGTGCGCTGCCCGAGTGGGCTGTGCTGGAGGCCCGCTGGCTGCTGGCCGAGCTGCAGCAGGCGTTCGGTTCGACGCTTCGGCTGCCCAACACCCTCGCGGCCCACGACCGGGCTCCGGCCCGGCAGCGCCTGCGGGAGACGCTGGACGGCCTGCTCGATCCGTCGGCGGCGCCGGGCGGATCGGCTTCGAACACTGCCCCGCCGACGACCCCCGCTCTCCGCTACGCGCCACGCGCGACCGGCTGGCTCGCGCGAAGGAGCAGCCGAAATACTGTTGTCGGTCGACGCAGAACCTGGTGGCGGAACGCGCAACCTGCCGACCGGGTGCCGGCGGGCCAACGGTCCTGACGGCAGGATCTGATGCTGTCGACGGTGCCCACTTCCTCCGCGTGGCCGGCACCGATCCAGCAGGGCGCCAACGACCGGACGGCCGGACCTCGACGTGCGCTGCCTGGCGCCGCTGGGCCGGCCGCCCTTCAGTCGGTCTCCTGTTCACCGCGCCGGCCCGGTTCCGTCACCTCACCGGCGGGCGGCGGAGTGCCTACTTGTGCGCGCCCTTGCGACGGCGGAGGAGCAGCAGGACAGCGGTGCCCGCCGCGAGCGCGGCGGAGCCGAGGAGCGCGAGGGCGGTCGTGCCGTTCGCGCCGGTCTCGGCCAGCTCGTTCGTCGCACGGGTCGGTCCGGGGGCCGCGGGGTGGCTGGAAGGCGCCGCGGGGCTGGTCGCGGTGACCGGTACGGCCGGGCTCCTGCTGGGTGTGGTGCTCGGCGCCGCGGTGGGGGTTGGGGTCGGGGTCGCGACGCTGAACTCCGCTGCCGTGTAGCCGACGAACTGGGTGCAGGTGTCGGTGCCGATGACGCCCCTGGGTGCGGCGGCGGCCGGGGTGCGGGCGCCGGTGGTGGGCGATGCGGTTCCGGCGGTGGGCGGCGCGGCGGCGGTGTCCGCCGTCGGGATGGTGACGAACTCGCCGGTGTCGTCGCTGATCAGGTCGGAGCCACCCGACTCGGTCGCCTCGTAGTGGCCGGGGGCGGCCGATCGGGTGGCTCCGATGCGGATCTGGAGCGTGATCTTCTCGCCCCGGGCGAGCTGGTAGGTGCCGGTGTCGATGATGTTCTGGTTGTTGCCGGTGCCGAAGTTCACGGCGGCCCACTCGCCGCCGGGCCGGCGGAGCTGGACGGTGATGGCGGTGCCGGTGCTCTGGTCGGGGGCGTCGGCGGCGCTGATGTAGAGCGATGTGCGGAAGTTCTTGACGTCGTGGCCGGTGGTGTTGTCGAAGACCGCGATGTTCTCCTGCACAGGGCCGCCCGGGGGCAGCGTGGCGCCGTTCTGGCCGGTCCACGTCGCGGTGAGCTCGGTGTGGGTCTGGACGCCACTGCTGCAGGTGGGGGCGGCGTCGGCGGTTCCGGCGGCCAGGCCTACGCCGGCGACAGCGGTGATGACCGCTGTGGCGGCCTGGAGGCGGCGTGCACCCACGTGGGACTCCTTGCTCGGGGATGGGTTCGGCGACGCGGCCAACGGCCGGAATGCGCGTCACCGGCGGCCGCAGGCCGTTGCTCCGCGGGAGCGGGCACCGGCCGGGCGCAGGGGGATCCTGCTCGTTGGATGGTGGAGCAGCGGCGCCGCGGGGCGCTGCGGTCCGGTTAGCCCGTCCCGTCCGACGGGAGCGTGAAGCTGGTACTTCCCGCATGGCGGGATCTGGAGCAGGGGTCCATCGACAGGTGCGGGGCCCGCGCGAAGGTCCCGTGAGAGCATGGCTGTCTCCTGGGAAGGGACAGGCTGGATGACTTTCACCGATGGGCAGTTGAGCTCGCTGGCGGCGTTCGCGGAGCAGCGCAGGGAGCGTGAGCGTTCGGCGCCGGTGGCGGCGGCCGTGATGCTGGAGCGCCTCGCGGCCGGGGAGGCGGAGCTTCTCGGGGACTTCGTGGGTGCGCCGGTGAAGTACCTGGACCGGTGGTGGCGTGCCGGGGAAGGTGTCTGGGAGCCTCTCGACGAGGCGGCGGGCAGAGCCCTCGATGACGATGCCGCGCGGTGGAGGCTGGCGGTGGCCGCGGAAGCGGATGCGGTCGGTGGCGTGGAGTCCGGGGACCTGGGGCAGGTCGACGGGCTGTGAGCGAGGCGGCGCAGGCGGCGGTTCTGGGCGCCGTCCTGCGCGAGCCGCGCCGCGGGCGTCAGGTCCGGACCTGGCTGCGGGCCGCTGACTTCACTCCCGGATGGCACCGGGAGGTCTACACCGTTCTGGTCGAGCAGGGCCTCTACGCGCAGGCACCGCCGCCGGGTGACCTCGCATCCGATGCGGCCGACGTCACGGCGGTTCAGGTGTCCGCGGTGGTCGAGAGGCTGCGCCGTCGGGCCGAGGAGCGCGGGCAGTTCGTCGACGGTCCGGGGTGGGATCGGGTGCGCAGGGACGTCGCTGCGCTGGCCGATCAGGTTCCCGATGCTGCGCGCATCGTCGCGTACGGGCAGATCGTGGCGCGTGCCGCGGTCGAGCGGGCCGCCGGCCTGGATGGCGGTTCGGTCGAGGAAGCGCTGCTGTCGGTGTTGCTGGCTCATCCGGGGCGGGGCGCGCAGCTGCGGCAGTGGTTGCGGGGTGAGGACTTCGCCGATCCCTTGCTCGGCCGCATGTACCGGGTGCTGGTCGAGGACGGTCTGTACGGGGAACCTCGGGTTGCCGGCGCGGCCGGTGAGGACGCCGCGCGGGTGACCGCGACCGCGCTTCGGACCGCGCTTGTCACGGCGGCCCAGGAGGATGGGTGGGAACCGGGGCAGGGCGGGTGGCCGGCTGTGACTGCCCGGCTGGCCGAACTCGCCGCCGGAGCGTCGGATGCACGTGCCGATCACGTGGTGCCGCTCGGCAAGCAGGTTCTCCAGCTGAGCATCCAGCGTCGGGTGGCTTCGGCCGGCCGTCATCTGCAGCGTGACGTGGCCGGGCTGGCCGCGGAGCGGGCCCACTCGCCTGCGATGGCGGCCGAGGACCCGGTGCGGGCCGTAGCCGAGCTTCAACAGCGCTGGGACCAGGTCATGGGTCGCACCGCTGCCTCCGTCACGAAAGCCATCGCGGGACGTTCCCCTGAACACCGGGCCACCGAGACCGCCGTCCTCGCGTCACTCCTGAAGGACCCGGGCCAGGCCGTGAAGGTCAACGAGTGGCTCCGGGCGGACGACTTCACCGTTGCGGATCACCAGTTGCTCTACCGGTTGATCATCACGCGGGCGACGGCCGGCGAGCCGGTGGACGCGATCCTGCTCGCCAAGGATGCCCGCAGGAACGGTTGGCACGGCCTGGACGAGGCCGTCATCAACGCGGTCGGCGATTCCGGGCGCCCCGGGGAGGCCCAGGCCCGTGGGCGCGAACTGCTCGCTGCCCGGATCAGTGTCCATGTCCAGGGCGCTGCCGACGCGGTCGCCGGCAGCGCCGACAGCCAATCCGCTGCCGTCGCCCTCGGCCATCTTCGGCGCGCGGCCGCACAGGCCTCCCGCGCGCGGGAGGCCCACCCGCCCAGCAGTGGCAGTGGTGCGCTCGTGCCGCGGACCTCCAAGCCGCCGCAGGTGTGACAGCCCGAAGGGTCGGCGGGCGAGCAGCACGGCAGTCGGCGCGGGTGGCAGGACTCCGGTCTCAGCCTGCCGGGTGCCGTCACGGACGGCTGCTCCGGCCCGGTCGAGCTACCCCAAGGAACACGGCCGAACGCCGAACCGTGACCCGCGTCTTCCCTGCCCAGTTCTGCGGGCTGCCGGCCGGGTTGGCCGTGCGGCTTGAGTCCGCGGCACGAACGGCTGCGGGACACTGGGCTTCCATCACGCGCCATGCCGGCCCGCGCCGCCAGGGCACCCAGTCCCCACTCGCCTACCGCGTCCGGGAGTGCGGTCGTTCTGGTGGCCCGGGCGGGCGGATCCGCTCACGGCTGAGGCATGCTCGTGGTCCCGTAGCGGTCGTAGAGGCCCTCGAGCCGGGTGCCTTCGGCGTCGAGGATCTGCTTGAGGGGGCGAAGGTCCGCCGCCTGTTTGTTGATCGCCTTGTTCTGCAGGTCGGATTCGGTCGCGAACCAGATGCCGACCAGGTTGGTGTCCTGCTTGCAGGCCACGTCGGCCCGGGCCTGGGCGAGCTCCTGCGCGTCGGGGGCCGGCTCGTTGACCGACCCGAGGCGTTCGGGCGCGCTCAGTGGGTCGGCGACGTCGTAGCCGTGGGCCTTCATGCATCCCGACCACGCGGTGACGGCCGCCTCCACCTTCGGGTCGCTGCGGGATTCGGCGAACGTCTCGGCCTTGATGGTGGTGACGATGCCTTCTCCCCCGCTGCCGGGGCCGCCCGGTCCGCCGCCAGCGCCGGGGACGAGCCTGTCCAGCTCCGCGAGGCAGCCCTGTTCCGGAACGGCAATCCCGCCCACCACGGTGACCCGCGTGCCGTCCCTGGGGTCCGCTCCGAGCAGCACCGTGCGGGCCGCCTCGCTCATCTGCCCGATCGTCGTGGGCACGAACGTGGCAGCGGGTCCGCCGGCCGCGGGCGGCAGGTGGTATCCCCACGTCCGGGCGGCGTCCGCGTCGCTGATGCCGTAGCGGCGGGTGACGACGCCGTAGGCGACACGCGACGCGTCGGTGATCTCGGGCCGGGGCTGCCTGGGGTAATCCTGGCCGAAGCGCGCCATGCACGCTCTGGCCGCCTCACTGCGTACCCAGCTGTATTTCAGCGCCTGGTCGGGCGTCAGCATGTATGCCTCGATGGGCAGGTGAAGCCCCTGGGCCCCGCGGGCTGCGGCCGGTGTGGGAACGGGCACGGTGGGGGCGATCGCGGGCGCCGCCGCGCAGCCGGCGGCGGCCAGCACGACCGTGATCGCCGCGAGTACCGCCGCCGGTCGCGCCTCGCGGGTTAGCTGTGCGCGGTTCGGCGGGTGGGCGCCTTCGGGCGGGTGTCCGGTGGTGTCGGCGCGGCGCTCGCTGCTGCCGCTGCTGGCCGGGCGGGTGCCCGAGGTGAGGCTGCCCCGCGCGGCCGGGCCGGTGGGCGTCGGCCGCGCAGGGTGAGCGGGCCCGGTCAGCACTTGACCTGCACGCTCTCCTCCTTGTTCCTCAGCTCGGTGGTGAGGTTGCCGCCGCGGCCCGGGGGCACCCAGTTGACGTCGCCGCTGAAGACCGTGCCGGAGAAAACTCCGACGTTGCAGGTGCCCGAGTTCTCGACACTGGCCGCGTTGTGCCACACGTCCTGGCCGGAGCCGGCGGAATCCCAGCCGTCGTAGTGGAACTTGTCACCGTAGAGGGCGGAGGTTCCGAACCACTTGGACTCCATCCAGATGGCGCCGTTCGCGCCGCGGCTGTAGTAGAGGCACGCGTAGGTCGCGGCGTCGCTGCCGACGGTGCAGCGAACGGGGGCCGACCAGGTGCCCCAGCCGTTGACCCAGGCGCTCGACGCGTGGGCCTGCCCGCTCCAGGTGACGATGCCGGCGGCGGCGAGCGCGAGCGCGCCGGCCGTGAGTCCGAGCTTGCGGGCGACGGGGGTGCGGGCGGCGGTGAGTGCGGTCATTGCTGTGGCCCTTTCGGTAGTCAGGTGGAACAGAGGTCCAGGTGTGGCGAGGTGGGGTGGGTGTGCGTGCCGCAGGTCAGGCGGCCGCGGGGACCGGGTCCGGGATGGGGAGGCTGTCCGGGTGGCGTTCGGCGAACGCGAGCGCCTCGGTGAGGGACTCGGCCACCGGGGCGCCGGTCGCCTCGAGTGAAGTGCGCGAGTGCGATCCGCCGGCGAACAGGACGACCGTGATGCCGGCGTGGGCGGCGGCGGCCGCGTCGTCGGCCGTGTCGCCGATGGCGACGATCCGGTCCTTGGGGATCCCGAGGTCCTGGACGTGGCGGACCATCGCCTCGCCCTTCGTGCCGCCGGTCGGACCGAGGCGGCCCTGCGCCGTCCGGAAGAGGGTCCCGACCCCGTGCTGCGCCACCTCCGCGAGCATGCGCTCGTGCTCGTGGAGGGACAGCAGGGACTGGGTGCCGCCGCGTGCGATCCAGTGGAGGAGCGCCGCGCGGGCGCCGGCCATGAGGCGGCCGGTGCGCGGCAGGTGGCGCTGGTAGGCGGCCTGGTAGGTGTCGTCGGCCCTGCGCCATTCCTGCGGGGTCAGATCCCGGCCTGCGAGCCGGGCATAGAATTGCGGTACGGGAACGCAGTACTTGTCCCGGTAGGTGGCCATGTCGACAGTGGGCAGGCCGACGGCGGCGAGCGATTCGTTGACCGCGACCAGTCGGGCCGCGTTGTCGTCGAGCAAGGTGCCGTTCCAGTCCCACACAATGTGCCTGATGGGGCTTCTCATTCGTCCGATCTCTTATCTTTCGGCCGTATCGCGACAGGTGGTCAAACCCGGCATTTTCACGGGATTACGGGTGGCAGCAGCGCACTGCCTCTCAGGTGGGTATGTGGTGGTGCGCCGGTGTCCGGGCGGCGGGGAATTCACCGGACCGGTCCGACGACTGCAGCTTGTGCGACGTAGTGCAGTACTCCCTGCTCGGCGCGATTGCCCGTCCTGTGTCGGCGGGACCCCGTGTGCGGGCGAGGTGAACGGTCGTCCAGGCGAGGGCGGCCCCGGCAGCAATGACGGCGCAGGCGTACGCGGCCTGCGGCCCTTGACGGTCGGCCAGCACTCCAGCGGCGCCGGTGCCCGCCGCGCTTCCGATGCCGACGGCGGCGACGAGCCAGCTGAATGCCTCGGTGGTGACCGACGGGTCGACCGCCCGGCCGACCCGCTCGAACATGCTGCCCAGCAGGGGACTGAGCGCCAGCCCCGGCAGCACCGCGAGGCCCGTCATCACCGCGGTGCCGGCGTGGACGGTGGCCAGGGGGATCCAGCCTGCCGTGAATCCGCCGACGAGTACGGCCAGGGTGCGGCCGGTCACCGGAGTACGGCGGCGGCCCAGGAGCAGCCCGCCGAGGAAGCTTCCGGCGCTGAACGCTCCGAGGAGCAGTCCGGCGGCCGCCGGGCGGCCGGCCTGCACCGCCCACGCTGTTGCGGCGACGCTCTGGGCGCCCAGCGCCACGCCGACCAGGGCCAGGACGCAGGCGCCCGCCCGCAGTTCCCGTGAGCGCAGGGCCCCGGGAGAGCCGGCCCGGTTGCTGGTTCCCCGCCATGCCCTGGACGGCGGGGCCGCGGTCATGGCCCACGTCCCGAGCAGGCCCACGACGGCGAGAGCGCCGAGGGCGGCCTCGGGCCGCGCAACGGTGACCACTGCGGTGACGAGGAGCGGTCCTAGCGCGAACAGCAGGGACTGGGATGCGACGTCCAAGGCGAAGGCGGCCGTGCGCAGGTGCGCGGGGACGGTGTGGGTCCACAGAGCCCGCAGCGCGCCCTCCAGCGGCGGCGTGGCCAGTCCTGCGATCACCGCTGTCAGCGCCGTGGCCACGTGGTTGTGCTGGTCCAGGACGGCGAGTGCGAGCAGGGCTGCGCCGGCCGTGGATGCCGCGCCGAGAAGGGGGACCCGCTGGCCGTGGCGGTCCGTCAGGCGTCCGAGGGCCGGCTGGCCCAGCGTTGACGCCAGGCCGTACGGGCTGGCCACCGTGCTGGCCCAGGTGTAGTCGGCGCCGCCAGCGACCGTGCACAGCAGGATCGCGAGGGGCGCCGCGGCGACCGGGAGCCGCCCGAGCAGCGATCCGAGCAGCACGCGCGGGACGCAGGGCGTCGCAAGCACCGGGCGCAGGCCCCGTGCCGGGCCGGCTGTTCGCGCGTCGGAGTGGCTCGTGGTGGTGGCAGACATGTCTTCCCTGCTGGGTGGCGGGGCACGGGCGTGTTCTCACGGGTTCTTGTCGCGGGCGCGCCGGAATCCGGCTCGGCGAGTCCTTCGCCGTCGCCGATTTCCCGCCTTGGCTGCTTTCGCCCGTCGGGCGGATTCCGCGCTGCGGATTCGGCGCTGCGCAGTGATCCTGGCCGCTTCGGGATTCGGCCGGTCCACCGCGGAATGCTCCTCCTTGGTCGACAGCTTGGCGGCCCGGCCCGGACTGTTTCAGGGACGGTCCGGGCCGGGCGTGGAAGCGTTCCGTGCCCGCTTCGCATCGGACGCTAGCCACCGGCTGGCGGCGCCGCACAGGTTCGGCCCGTATCGCCGGGAGAAAGGCCGCTGGACGGGAATTCGGTGGCGCTGTTTCCCGTCCTGCGGAATCCAGGGAGCGTCCCGGCGGGGGCTGGGACCGCCGTCCCGGAGCGATCCCCCGCGACTTCTCGACGCGACCCGGCGCACGCGGCGGCGGCGCAGGCGCCTATCGTCGGCGCATGGGCTACGCACCGGACGTCCGGCTGGCGGCCGGGGCCGACGAGAGCCAGCTCCTCGCTGCCGTTTTCATCCCAGGGACGTGGCTCGGGTCGTCCTACCATGATCCGCCGACGGCCGCTGAGGTCGTCGAGGTGACCACGATCCGCATACCCAGCGGCCGGGTCATCGTCGACTCGCCCTGGCCGGCGGACAGCGCCCCTCAGCTGCGGACACGGGCGGGCCGGGAACTACTGGAGCGGATCCCGCCAGGTGCCTAACGGGTCGAGGCGGCCTGGACCGAAGCCCCGTATGAGTTCATGGGCGAGAGGTTCGACGGTAGGGAGGTTGCTGCGGTCCGTCTGTGTGTCACCGCGGACAACGTGGCGATCTGGGAGATGGCGCTCGCCATCGGCGACGACGTCGGCGCGCTCCGCCCTGGCGAGCGGATCGGGTTCAACTCCGAGACGAACATGGGCAGTCTTGCCGACGCCGGCGCCTGGAGTCCCTCACCGCCCCGTTCCGCCGGTTCTGGCAGGCCACCGAGGCCGGCCACCTGCAGCCGCGTGCCACCGAGATGCTCGGCGACGGCTCCTTCGAGTGCACGAGCGACGAAGCCGTCGGCGCGGATCTCGTCACGATCCCGGCTGAGGGGCCTTGCGTCGTCTGGCTCGGACGAACGGCGGCCGGGAGCATCGCCACGATTGTCATCATGGCCAACAGCCGGCCGTCGGTCCCCGAGAGTGGGGGCGCGTCGTAGTCGGCCCCGACCGGGCGAGCACGGAGCCGGGCAGGACCACAGGTTCGGCAACGAGCAGCCCGGACACGCAGTGCGATCTCTGCGCTGTCCGGGGCGGGCCGGTCACGCTCACGCGTGAACGCCCGCCCGGCCGCCGCCGCGGGGGTGCGGCTCAGAGCCTGAGGCAGCGTCACCGTAGGGACTGAGGACGTGCGCAAGGGGTCCGGTCCCCCGGTGCCCTCGATCTCCCGGGACCGGCGGAAGCGGACCGGCGTCCCACCGACACAGCCCGCCGCCCGGGACTCGCCACCAACCGCGCTCTCGATCGGCGACCACGGCGCGACTCCACGGCGCCCGACAGCCATTTGGGCCGAGGACCCGCCGAGCCCAGACCCGGACCGGACCTGCGGACCGGCGCAGGAAGGCAGCAGCCGCGGCAATCCCGGATTACCGCCTCACCCCCCTTGACCGGCGCCGTGGCCGGGCTACCGTCCCGTTCCACCGCGCCGCCACCGTCAGGTCCGGGCGGCGCCCGGACACCTTGAAGTCGGCCTCGAGCAGGCCCCACGAGACGAGGACCCCATGCACGCCATCACCGGCCGACAGGCCGAGACCTACCTGGACAGCATTGACGACGCCCTGACAGCCGCAGGGCTGCGCCCCGCCGACATCGCGGTGGGCGACTCCGACGACATCACCGACGGCGGCCTGACCGTCCTTCCCGGCGCGGCCCTGACATGGCCGGCCGGCCACCCCCTGCTCGACACCGTTCGCTTTCCGCACGGCGC
The DNA here is from genome assembly GCF_057220535.1 of Kitasatospora sp. NEAU-CNBT7. NCBI lineage: Bacteria > Bacillati > Actinomycetota > Actinomycetes > Kitasatosporales > Streptomycetaceae > Kitasatospora > Kitasatospora sp. NEAU-CNBT7. Next base: position 102,780 of record NZ_JBXQQB010000030.1, read on the forward strand.
CGTCGCCACCTGGACCACCGCGGCGGGATGGCGGGCAGCAGCGTTGCGGCCCAACGGCACCAGTGACACCCCGACCGGGCTTCCGCTGCCCCGGCTCGGTGCGCCGGACCGGGTGGTCGACGTCATCTCCCGGCTGCTGCTCGGCGCGAACAGCTCCGAGGGTTCCGATGGCGCCGGAGCTGAGCCGGACGACCGGCGGTCGACGGGCCCCGGCGGCGGCGCGGTATTCGGCACCGGCGGTCCTGCGGACGACCCGGTGTTCGCCGTCCTGCGTGCCGAGATCTGGGGGCACTTCCACAGCGCTCCCCAGGGCCGCGACCCATACGGTCGCTTCGCCTCCCGGCTCTCCTTCCCCGTCACGGACGACGGAACGGGTTGGAGCGAGAAGGGTGCGCAGGTCAGCTACGGAGACACCGTCATCGTCGCCGACCTCGACGGGTACCTCGACATCCTCGAGACGATCGCCGGCCGGACCCCGGTGATCGAAGGTCCGCTGGTTCTCAGTCTGTGACCCCGGCGCCCCTGCAGGCCGCCGCCATCTCCACCTCCACCCGCGCGGCGTACCGTCCGCGCGCCACGGTCCACCTTGCCGGCGCCGCTCTGCCCGAGGACCGCCCAGCAAGGGGGAAGTGACCACTTCCCCTCTCGGGGAGAACCAACCAGCCCCGCCAGGCCCAGGGGTCTTGGCATCACACAACCCAGGAGTTGACATGCATGCAACAAAACTGACGCAGCCTTCACCGTTCCCCGTCATGTCGGACATGGCGGACCTGTTCGACGACGACCCGCAGTTCGCCCGCATCGTCCGCAGGGCCGAGCTGCTGTCCCACGCCCGCGGACTGCCACGCTGGCTCAAGGGCAACGCCGTCGACCTCGTGCTCGTCCTGCTCTCGGGGCAGGACCTGGGCCTGACCACCTGGGAGGCCATCAACGCATTCTATCCCGACGACGCCGAGGACAGCGGCCTGGCGCTCTACGCCTCGGCCCAGCGAGCCCTCCTGCACCGGGCCGGGTGGGGCTGGCGCATCGTCGAGAGCAGCGAGGAGCGCTGCACCGTCGCCCTCACCGACCCCGACAGGCCCGGCCAGGGCGAACTGGTCGTCACCTACACCATGCGCGACGCACAGGTGGCCGAGCTGACCAGCGGCCCGAGGGCCGACTTCTGGCGCCGCTACCCCCGGCAGATGCTCTACGCCCGCGTCACCACCCTTGCTGTCAACGCCCACGCCGCGCACCTCGCGCAGGGCGCTTCCCGCGGCTGGGGCGGCCTCCTCGCTTCCGACCCCGCGCCCGCACCGGTCACCACCGAAGGCCTCCCGCCCGAGGCCACCGTGACGGCCACCGAGAGCCTTCCCGCTCCCGCCCGTCCGTTCCAGGACCCGGTACCGGCGCCCGCCCTCGACGGCGAGACGCCCATCCCGGACGCCGGAACCATCGGCACCCCCGAAACCCCGGGGCCGCGACACCCGGCCCCACCGCAGCAGCAGGAGCGCACCGGCGACGAACCTGCCGCACCCGCCCGGACCCGTACCGCCACGGCCGTTGCGACACCGTCGCCGGCCATCGCCGCAGTCGACGAGCTCCCCAGGCACTCCCCGAGCATCACCGGTCGGCACAGCACCGGGCGAGCCGACCCGGCCCGCCCTCAGGCACGACACCCCGAGCCTGCCCCGCACCCGGGTCCCGCACCGACCAGGGTCACCGCCGGCCCGGATCCACGCGAGAGCGCCTGGTCCGACCTGCAAGCCCTGGCGCGCGCCCTCACCCCGAACGGCGTCTACCAGGTACTGATGGACAACAGCGCCAGGACCGAGAAGGAGAGGAACGCGGGCAGGCTCACCGACGAGGACGAGCAGACCATGCGGGCCGCCCACCTGGCCCTCGGAATCTCCCCCCACAAGATCTACCGGCACCTGCGCAAGCCCATCGCTCCGTCAGTGGCCGAGCCCGACCAGAGCCCGCCGTCCCCGCTCGCGCTCGCACCCCGGGCCGAGATGCCTGAGCTGTGCCGCTGTGAGGAGTCCCGCCACCACGACGACTGCCCGGACGCAGCGCGATGAACCGCACCGACCTCGAGCTGCACCGCCGGAAGTTGGAGGAGGCACTCAGCGCGGTCTTCCGTGCCGCAACCGCGGACAACCACCATGACCCCGGCGCCCTGTCGATCTCCGGCCTCGGCGGATGCACCCGCTGCGCCGCCTACCAGCTCGCCGGCTGCACCCCGACCGACGACCGCTCCCACCAGGAGCAGCGCGCCTCGCACCTCGGCCAGGCCGTCCACGACTGGGTACTGCCCTGTCTCGCCGCCCAACTGGGCGTCGAGCTCACACTCGTCGAGCACGATGTCGTCCTCCCGGTTCGCGGCCTGCTGATCCCGGGCAGAGCGGACCTGTTCACCCCCGCCGTCGGCAGCGGCATGCTCGTCGACCTGAAAACCCACGGCTACGACCAAGCGGACAGCGGCGACGAACCCTCGCGCGCCCGTCTCCTGCAGCTCTACGGGTACGCCATGGCGCTGCGCAGGGCCGGGTATGCGGTGCAGGATGTGGCGGTCGTGCCGATGTCGCGGATCCACGGAGGGACCTCCGGGGTGTGGATCGGCGAGTTCGGTCCCCGGCAGGAGTCCCTGGTCGACGCCCGGGTCCGGGACCTGCTGCGACATGCCGAGGCGCCGGCGTTCGCACCGCGCGACGCCCACCGAGGCCCCGGACTGGACATCGTCTGCGACTCCTGCCCGTTCATGTCGCGCTGCTGGCCGGGCGCCGAACCCGCCCAGGCCGCCGAGGTGCGCAGCGATGCGGACGTCGTCGCCCATGTCATAGGCCACGCGGAGGCCAGTGCGCAGGAGAAGGCTTGGAAGAAGGAGAAGGAGTATCACGCGGCGTCGCTCGCTCTGACCCGCCCCGGCCGCTATGAGGCCGGCGGGTTCGAGGTCGAGGTCAAGACGGTCCCCGGCGGGAAGCGCCTGAACCAGAGCAGCGCCAAGGAACTGCTGCTCAGCAACGGCCTGGAGGTGCCGATGACCACGGACAGGGCGTCGCTGCGTGCTCTCGTCAACCGTCAGCCCCCGTCTGAGGCCTGACCGTGCTTGCACCGCCGCAGGCTTCCCTGGAGATCGTGCGCTGGGAATCGCGGGCCGCTGCGATTCTCGGCGCAGGCTGGGCCAGCTGGGCCCCGGCCCCAGTTCGGCGCCCGGGGGCCCGGGCGCACCCTCGGCGCTCCTGCGCCGGCTGCCCGAGCGGATACGAGGCGGCGGACAGCCCTGTTGTCCGGGCCGCCGGGCCGACCTGTCAGCTCGGTGGAGTCTCCGGGGAGCCAGCTGGGCGGCCGTCAATGATGCCCATCCGTCGCGGTATTCGAATTCCAGACGGGATTGATCGGCCGACACGGTTCCTTAGGTTCTGCCTCACCACCGAGTCCGGTGGAGAGAAGCAGCAGGAGGACACGTCTTGAATCCTCAGTACCAGAACGTTGTACAATTCAGCGGAGGCATCGGCTCGTTCGCTGCCGCCGTCCGAGTGGTGAGGCGGTACGGGCCCGAACGGACTACTCTGCTCATAGCAAATACGCAGATTGAGGACCCCGATTTGTGGCGCTTCACACAGGACGCCAGTCGCGCACTTGCAGTTCCGATCGTGCGGGTCACGGACGGCCGTGATCCTTTTCAGGTTTTCCACGACAAGGGGTTTCTCGGGAACAGTCGAATCGCCTCGTGCACGCGGACGCTGAAGATCGAACCGTGCCTCAAGTAGCTGAAAGCCAAAGCCGATCCGGCGCTGACGACGTTGTACATCGACATAGACGCCAGCACTCATGACCGCCAGCGCATCCCGCCGATCGCCAGCAACTGGCAACCTTGGAAGACCTCGTTCCCCCTTTGAGCTCGTAACACGATCATGGGGCAGCCTTCTTGAGGCGGCGCCAGCAGATCAAGGAGCAGGCCAGGGAGACGAAGCCGTTGTGAAGGTCGAGGCGTCGTTCCCAGCGGATGGCCAGTCGCTTGAACTGGTGGAGCAGGGCGAAGGTCTGCTCCACCACGTAGCGGAGCTTGCCAAGTCCCTTGATGTCGGGCTGCCCCTTGCACGTAGCGGAGCTTGCCAAGTCCCTTGATGTCGGGCTGCCCCTTGCGGGAGATGACCGGCAGGATCCCGCGCCTGCGGAGTTCGCGCCGGTTGGGGTTGCTGTCGTAGCCCTTGTCACCGAGGAGGGCGTCGGGGCGCTTGCGGGGATGGCCGACCCGGCCGGCCACCGGCGGTACTCCGTCCACCAAGGCGAGGGTCTGGGTGACGTCGTTCACGTTGGCCGCGGTGGTGATCATGTGGAGCGGGGTGCCGCCACCGTCACAGATCAGGTGGTGTTTGCTGCCTGTCTTGCGGCGGTCGACCGGCGACGGGCCCGTCGCCGGTCCCCTTTTTTCGCGCGTACGTGGGAGGCGTCCACGCACGCGCGGCTCCAGTCCAGTTCGCCAGCCGCGTTGAGCTCGGCGAGCAGTATCCGGTGCAGCCGGTCGAAGACGTCGGCCTCCTGCCAGCGCTCCAGGCGCCGCCAGCATGTCTGGCCTGAGCCGAAGCCCAGCTCCAGGGGCAGCTGCTGCCACGGGATCCCGGTGTAGAGAATGAAGAGGATGCCCTGCAGGCAGAGCCGGTCCGACACGGGCTTCGGTCCCGGTGACCGCTCGGGCCAGGCCGGCAGGACCGGCTCGATCATCGCCCACAACTCGTCATCCACGGCCCACGGCTTGGTGCTCACGCCATCACGAACAGCTCAATCGTCGTACCGGTTACGGCCGACCTGCACCGATTCACAAGATCGTGTTACGAGCTCT
>NZ_JBXQQB010000031.1:0-85671 GCF_057220535.1 Kitasatospora sp. NEAU-CNBT7
TGCAGGAGACTGCCCTGGAGTTCCGCGCGCAGCGCGGGGGTGAGGACGGCTCCGGCACGGTCGACGAGGAGGGCCATCTCGTAGCCCACCAGACCGATGTCGGAGTCGGGGGAGGCGAGGACGGCCAGGGCCGATCCGTCGCTGACCGCCATCAGGAACAGGAAGCCCCGCTCCATCTCGACGACGGTCTGGTTGACCTCGCCGCCCTCGAAGATCCGGCTGGCGCCGGAGGTCAGCGAGGTCAGCCCGGAGGCGACCGCGGCGAGCTGGTCGGCGCGGTCCCGCGGGAAGCCCTCGGACATGCACAGCAGGAGACCGTCGGCGGAGACCACCACCGTGTGCGACACCCCGGGGGTGTTGTCCACGAAATTGGTGATCAGCCAGTTCAGGTTCTGTGCGGCCTGGCTCATCTGACTCAACTCAACGCTCCTGGTGCTCGGGGCCGAAGCCGTAGGTGCCATCGGCGTTGCGCTGCCCGTCATGACCGGGACGGTTGCCGCGTGCCGCGCCGCCGAAGCCGTCGAATCCCTGCTGGCCCTGGCCCTGGGGGGCACCCGGGGCCTGGCCGGCCGCCGGACCGGTGCCCGCCTGCCGGCCCTGCTGGATGCCGCGGCGCAGGTTGGTCAGCCGGCCGCGCACCTCCTCGGGGCTGCGGGAGACCTGCGGACCGGTCAGCGGGGCGGACTCCGCCGTGCCGGACACCAGGTTCGCCTGCGGGGTGCGGCGCGGGAGCCCGGAGGTGGTGAGACCACCCGTCGAGGGCTCGCGCAGCTGCTCGGCCCGCCGCCAGCGCTCGTCGTTGGCCGACGGGCGCCACGGGGCCTCCGGCTGCTGCGGCGCCTGCGCCTGCTGCTGCGGCCGGGCCTGGCCCTGCGGCTGCTGCGGCGCCTGGCGCTGCGGAGCCGGGCGGCCCTGCTGCGGCTGACCCTGCTGCGGGTGACCCTGCTGCGGGTTGCCCTGCGGGGCGATGCCGGGGGCCGAGGTGCCCGGGCGCTGCGGCTGGTAGGCCTGCGGGCGCTCGGCGGCCTGCTGACGGACCCACTGGGTGTCCTCGGGGCCCGGGCCGGTCGGCAGGGCCATCGGCTGCGGGCGCTCGGCGGCCTGGCGCTGCGGGGCCTGGCCCGGCTGCGGGTACGCCTGCTGGGCCTGGTCCTGCTGCGGCTGGCCGGCCGGTCCGGGGACGTTGGGCAGCACCGGCTCGACCAGACCGAGACCCAGCGGGTCGCGCGGGTCGATGTCGCTGGCCTCGAACCGGGGACGGGCGAACTGCGCGGTGGACTCGGCCGCGCTCTCGGCGGAGGCCTGCGGCAGCTGCTGCGGCTGCTGCTGCGGACGGCCCTGCGGGGCCGGCTGGCCCTGGGGACCCTGCGGGCGGCGCGGAGCCAGCCCGCCGCGGGCGGCGGGGCCGCCGGCCTGGGCCTGGTCGGCCCGGCCGTGCTGCGGACGCTCACCGAACAGGCCCGGGTTCTCGGGCAGTTCGGCACCGCCGCGGGGCTGCGGACGCTCGGGCGCGGGCCGGCGGGCGGCCTGCCCGTCCTGCGGCTGCGGGGGCTGCTGGGGCTGGCGGCGCGGCATACCGCCGGGGGCGCCGCCACCGTTCGCGGGCGCGCCCGGGGCACCGGAGGCGCCGGGCACCCGGCGCGGCGGCAGGCCGTCGCTGCGGTTGCCCTGCTGCTGGCCGCCCTGCTGCTGGTTGCCCTGCGGGGCGTTGCGCTGGGGCGCGCCGCCCTGCTGCGGCTGGCCGCCCTGGCCCGTCGGGCCGCTCTGCAGCGACTGGCCGACCTCACGGGTCGGCAGGCCGCCGGCGCGGCCGCCGGGGCCGCCGGACGGCTGGCCGCCCTGCGGACCGTTCTGGGCACCGCCCTGCGGGCCGCCGGCCGGCAGCGCGCCGAGCTGCGGACGCCCGGCGCCACCGGCACCCGGGCCCTGGCCCAGCGCGGCGGCCTGGCGGCCGGAGAGCGCGTCGGCCGCACCGGCCCGGCCCTGCTGGCGCGGGGTCGGGGCGACGCCGCGCTGCTGCTTGCCGCCCGGGCCGCCGGGACGGCCGCCCCGGCGGTCGGCGGAGTTGGTGACGTCGACCGGGAGCATGACCAGCGCGGTGGTGCCGCCGGAGTCGCTCGGACGCAGCTGGATCCGGATGCCGTGTCGCAGGGACAGGCGGCCGACCACGAACAGACCCATCCGGCGGGACACCGAGACGTCCACCACGGGCGGGCTGGCGAGGCGCTCGTTGATGTCCGCCAGGTCGTCGGGGGACAGGCCGATGCCGGTGTCGTGGATCTCGACCAGCACCCGGCCGTCGGGCAGGGCGTGGCCGGTGACCCGGACCCGGGTCTGCGGGGAGGAGAACGAGGTGGCGTTCTCCAGCAGCTCGGCGAGCAGGTGGACGAGGTCGTTGACGACGCGGCCGGCGACCTCGGTGGACGGGACGGCGGCGAGCTCGATGCGCTCGTACTGCTCCACCTCGGAGGCGGCGGCGCGGAGCACGTCGACCAGCGGGACGGGACGGGTCCAGCGGCGGCCCGGGTCCTCACCCGCGAGGACGAGGAGGTTCTCGCCGTTACGGCGCATACGGGTCGCGAGGTGGTCCAGCTTGAAGAGGCTGGCCAGCTGGTCCGGGTCGGCCTCGCGGCTCTCCAGCTCGGAGATCAGCGACAGCTGGCGCTGGATGAGGCCCTGGCTGCGGCGCGAGAGGTTGGTGAACATCGCGTTGATGTTGCCTCGCAGCAGCGCCTGCTCGGCGGCGAGGCGGACCGCCTCGCGGTGCACCATGTCGAACGCGTGGGCCACGTGGCCGATCTCGTCCGCGGAGTCGACGCCGACGGGCTCGACGGTGACGTCGACGTCCTGCGGGTCGCTCTCCGACAGGGTCTTGACCAGCTCGGGCAGCCGCCGCTCGGCGACGTCCTCGGCCGCGGTCTGCAGCCGGGTCAGCGAGCGCACCATCGAGCGGGCCATCAGGGCCGCGCCGGCGATGGCGACGATGAGGACGATCGCGACCAGCGCGGCGTTGATCAGGGCCTCGGTGTCGGCGTCGGACTGCAGCGCCTGGGCCTTGCCGTCGAGGTCGTCGACCAGGGAGGTCTCGATGTTGCGCTCGGCGGTGATCTTCGCCGAGGCGGCGTCGTACCAGTCCTTGTAGCTGCGGCTCTCGGCCTGCTGGATGCCGTTCGGGTTGAGCACGGCCTTGGTGAACCGGTCGGAGTCCGCGATCAGCTGGTTGTAGCTCATCTGGGCCCGCTTGGCCCGGGCCTCGCCCTCGCCGTAGATGGCGGTGAAGTTGGCGAGCGCGTTGTCCTCGTTGCCCTGCAGGCGGATGCCGAAGGTCTCGTCCGAGGCGATCAGGTCCGGCTGGCCGGGGCGGGCGAGCGCGGCGCTGATCAGCGCGCGCTGCATGGAGGTGGCCTCCTTGGCCAGCGAGAACTGGCGCAGCGCACGGGTGGTCTTGATCAGCTCGGTGCTGTTCGAGGTGATCGCAAGGTCCTGGATGATGTCGATCAGGTCCTTGATCATCACGTCGTAGCTGGTGATGGTCGCCTGGATGTTGTCGTTGTTGCGGTACGCGTTGGTCCGCGCCGCGGTCAGCTGGTTGAGGTCCTTGCGGACCTGCAGCAGCAGCGTCTTGCCACCGGCGAGGTCGAGCTCGTCGAACTTGTCGGCGCTGGCGTTGAACGCCTTGCTCAGCGCGTCGCTGTTCTTGCGGGCCTCGACCACCTCGGGGTCGGTGGCGTCCTGGCGGGCGGTGAGCGGACCGGCGCTGATGTCGCGCTCGGTCTGCAGCGCGTTGGCCAGGTTGGTGGCCTTGCGGGCGAGGTCCGCGAGGTCCTTCATCTGCGCCAGCTGGCGGGAGTTCTCCAGCGAGGTCTGCACCCGCAGGCCGCCCAGCACGAGCGCGACCATCACGGGCAGCAGCAGCAGGGCGATCAGACGCGTCCGGATCCGCCAGTTGCGCATCGCGAACCGGCTCATGCCGGTGGCCCGGCGGCGGTTCAGCGTTCCGCGCAGCCGGGATCGGCGGCTCTGCTTGTCGGCCTGCTCGGCGCTGTCCGCGCCGCTGCCGTTGTCGCCGGGTTCTGGCTCGGAGCCGCCGGAAGTCAACCGATCGGCGGCAGCGCCGGTCATCGGTGCTGCCTGGTGGGAGCCTGACATGGGCTCGCGCTGCTCCGGGTCACCCGCGGCGCCGCTGCCCCTCTTGAAACGTCCCTGCACTGGCGTCGCAACCTCTGGACCGGGCGCCCCTCCCGCCGGTGGCGGGATAGGGCGGTGTCGAGTTTTTCCGTGGCATTCCAGCACAGGCGGGGAAGTCCAACAAGGGGCGTTACCCGTCGGTGTCCTGGGCTACCCAGTGCGTGCGCCGCTTCACGGACTGTGCGGTAGGGGTGCCGGAATACGGCCCTTTTCGGACACTTGCCGGATGCATGCCAAGTGGGCTGCGGATTCCTCCGCGCGCCGGAGGTCCCAAAATGTCCGAGATATCCCCTATGTCGGCTGATTCCTCTCGCCGGAATTAACCGGGATCGCGGTAATTTTCCCGGCGATTGTGAGCAAAGTCACATCGCAATGTGTAGCTTTGGTCACGGCGGTTGTGACAAGAGATCCTTAGCCTGGCGGCGGCGGGCGCACCGGTGTGCGCCGCCGCTTTTTCAGCCTGCCCATCCCGAGGCGCGTCCAAAAGTCCCGGCCCGTGCCGGGGCGGCCGCCGTCGCGGACCCGACCAACGAACCCAAGGTGTGACGCCATGTCCGAGCCGACGAAGAAGGCTCCGAAGTCCACGCTCAACATCCGGCCCACGGCCAACCCGCGTAGGACGACCCTGGCCTCCGTCGAGGACTTCGGCCAGCTGCCCGGCTTCACCGCGCAGGCGCCCCGCGAGTACTCCACCGAGCTGCCGGGCAGCACCGCCAACCCGCGCCGCACGGTGCTGATGGTGGCCCCGGCCCCGCGCACCCCGCAGGACTGACCCGCCGGCCGCCGTACGCCGGCACCAGCGCCACCGAAGGGGCGCCGACCGCACACCGCGGCCGGCGCCCCTTCGCCGTCCGGGCCCGGGCCGGCTGCCGTCCGCCCGCGCCCGCCCGACGTCCGCCTGTCGCCCGCTGCGGGCGGCCCCGCCGTGCGGCGGCGGCCGACGGGCCACGCGATAGCCTGGGGATGATCGAGCAGGGCCCCGATCCGCGGGCCCCGCCAGCGTCCGGGCGCCCCGGCGGCCGACGAACCGAGAGGTTGCTGGGCAGTGCGCATTGCCAGGTTCTCCGTCCGGGAGGGAAGCCCTGCCGCCGGCAGCGTCTCCTTCGGCGTCGTCGAGGGCGATCCCTCGGACCCCGACTCGCTGGTGCTGCACGCACTGGCCGGGCACCCGTTCGGGACGCCCCAGCCGACCGGCGAGAGCTACCGCCACAAGGACGTCCGCCTGCTGGCCCCGATGCTCCCCAGCAAGATCGTCGCGGTCGGCCGCAACTACGCGGCGCACGCCGCCGAGCTGGGCAACGAGGTCCCGGCCGTGCCGCTGACCTTCTTCAAGCCCTCCACCTCGGTGGTCGGCCCGACCGAGGCCATCGCGTACCCGCCGTTCTCCTCGGACGTCCAGCACGAGGCCGAGCTGGCCGTGGTGATCGGCCGGATGTGCCGCGAGGTGCCCGTCGACCGGGTGCCCGAGGTGATCCTCGGCTACACCTGCGCCAACGACGTGACCGCCCGCGACGTGCAGCAGCGCGAGGGCCAGTGGGCCCGGGCCAAGGGCTTCGACACCGCCTGCCCGCTCGGCCCGTGGATCGAGACCGACCTGGACCCCGCCGACCTGGCGGTCACCTGCACGGTCAACGGCGAACTCCGCCAGGCGGGCCGGACCTCCCTGATGGTCCGTCCGGTCGCCGAGCTGATCGCCCACATCTCCGAAGCGATGACCCTGCTCCCGGGCGACGTCATCCTCACCGGCACCCCCGCGGGTGTCGGCCCCATCGGCGTCGGCGACGAGGTCGCCGTCACCATCGAAGGTATCGGCACTCTCGCCAACAAGGTCGTCTCCCGTGATTGAGGCTGTAAGCGTGGCTAACTCCGAGCTGGACCCGGCCGTCCGGGTCCGCTTCTGTCCCTCCCCGACCGGCAACCCGCACGTCGGCCTGGTCCGCACCGCCCTGTTCAACTGGGCCTTCGCCCGCCACCACGGCGGCACGCTGGTCTTCCGGATCGAGGACACCGACGCGGCCCGCGACTCCGAGGACTCCTACAACCAGCTGCTGGACGCGATGCGCTGGCTCGGCTTCGACTGGGACGAGGGCCCCGAGATCGGCGGCCCGCACGCGCCGTACCGGCAGTCGCAGCGGATGGAGATCTACGCGGACGTCGCGGCCCGGCTCAAGGCGGCCGGCCACGCGTACGACTGCTACTGCTCCACCGAGGAGCTGGACGCCCGCCGGGAGGCCGCCCGCGCCGCCGGGAAGCCCAGCGGCTACGACGGCCACTGCCGGGCGCTGACCGCCGACCAGGTCGAGCTCTACCGGCAGGAGGGCCGGCAGCCGATCGTCCGGTTCAGGATGCCCGACCACACCCTCACCTTCGACGACCTGGTCCGCGGCCCGGTCAGCTTCGACCCGAAGGACGTCCCGGACTACGGCATCGTGCGGGCCAACGGCGCGCCGCTGTACACCCTGGTCAACCCGGTCGACGACGCGCTGATGGAGATCACCCACGTGCTGCGCGGCGAGGACCTGCTGTCCTCCACCCCGCGTCAGATCGCCCTCTACGCGGCCCTCGCCGACATCGGCGTCGGCAACGGCACCACCCCGCGCTTCGGCCACCTGCCGTACGTGATGGGCGAGGGCAACAAGAAGCTGTCCAAGCGCGACCCGCAGGCCTCGCTCAACCTCTACCGCGAGCGCGGCTTCCTGCCCGAGGGCCTGCTCAACTACCTCGCGCTGCTCGGCTGGTCGCTCTCCGCCGACGACGACCACTTCTCGATGGACCAGCTGGTCGCCGCCTTCGACATCGCGGACGTGAACGCCAACCCGGCCCGCTTCGACCTCAAGAAGTGCGAGGCGATCAACGCCCGGCACGTGCGCGAGCTCGCGCCCGAGGAGTTCGTCCGCCGCCTGGTGCCCTACCTCCAGGCCCCCGGGCTGCTGCCGGCCGAGCCGACCGCCGAGCAGCTGGAGCTGCTGGCCGCGGTGGCGCCGCTCACCCAGGAGCGGATGGTCGTGCTGAGCGAGATCGTGCCGATGGCCGGCTTCCTGTTCGTGGACCCGGCCGCCTTCGCGGTCGACCCGGACGACGCGGCCAAGGTGCTGACCGCGGACGCCCGTCCGGTGCTGGAGGCCAGCATCACGGCGCTGGAGGAGCTCGGGGACTTCACCCCGGAGCCGATCCAGGCCGTGCTGCGCGAGGCGCTGGTGGACGGCCTCGGCATCAAGCCCAAGTTCGCCTTCACCCCGCTGCGGGTGGCCGTCACAGGCCGGCGGATCTCGCCGCCGCTCTTCGAGTCGATGGAGCTGCTCGGCCGCCCCGAGACGCTGCGCCGGCTGCGGGCCGCGCTGGAGCTCGTACCGGCCTCCTGAGCCGGACCGGGGCGCCTGCGGGCCTGGTGCGCTGACCAGGCCCGCAGGCGCCCACGGCGCTGCCTGCGGTTCTCAATTTTGGAGCGGGGCCGCGCGTCGGGTAATGTTCTTTCTGCGCCGCCCGGGCAGGGAGGCGCGGGACACCGAGGAAGGCCCCGCAGGGGTTGAACTCTGGTGGGGTATGGTGTAATTGGCAGCACGACTGATTCTGGTTCAGTTAGTCTAGGTTCGAGTCCTGGTACCCCAGCGCAGTACGCAGTAACAGGTAGTGCAAGCAGTACAGGCCCCCGTTGTGTAGCGGCCTAGCACGCCGCCCTCTCAAGGCGGTAGCGCCGGTTCGAATCCGGTCGGGGGTACGCAATGCAAATTGCAAACTGAATAAGGTTGACGAGTATGCCCCCGTTGTGTAGCGGCCTAGCACGCTGCCCTCTCACGGCAGTAGCGCCGGTTCGAATCCGGTCGGGGGTACTCAGCACCAGTGATGGTGCGGGCCCCCGTTGTGTAGCGGCCTAGCACGCTGCCCTCTCACGGCAGTAGCGCCGGTTCGAATCCGGTCGGGGGTACTTTTGGGGTATGGTGTAATTGGCAGCACGAGTGATTCTGGTTCATTTAGTCTAGGTTCGAGTCCTGGTACCCCAGCCAAACAGCTCCGGGTGACCGGGGCTTTTTTGTTTTTCCGGTGACCGCTTCCGCCGTGCCGCCGACCGTCGAAGGCCCGCCCCGATCCCGGGGCGGGCCTTCTCCGTGTCGTCGGCCGGGAACGGCCGGCTCAGCCGCGGCGCAGCGCCTCGGTGAGGCGGTTGGCGGCCTCGATGATGGCCTGGGCGTGCAGACGGCCCGGGTGGCGGGTGAGGCGCTCGATCGGGCCGGAGACCGACACCGAGGCCACCACGCGGTTGGAGGGCCCGCGCACCGGCGCGGAGACGGACGCCACGCCCGGCTCGCGCTCGCCGATCGACTGGGCCCAGCCGCGGCGCCGTACGCCGCTCAGCGCGGTGGCGGTGAACCGGGCGCCCTGCAGGCCGCGGTGCAGGCGCTCGGGCTCCTCCCAGGCGAGCAGCACCTGGGCGGCCGAACCGGCCTTCATCGGCAGCGTGGAGCCGACCGGGACGGTGTCCCGCAGACCCGAGAGCCGCTCGGCGGCGGCCACGCAGATCCGCATCTCGCCCTGCCGGCGGTAGAGCTGGGCGCTCTCGCCGGTGACGTCGCGCAGGTGCGTGAGGACCGGGCCGGCGGCGGCCAGCAGGCGGTCCTCGCCGGCCGCGGCGGAGAGTTCGGAGAGCCGGGGGCCGAGGATGAAGCGGCCCTGCATGTCCCTGGTGACCAGGCGGTGGTGTTCGAGTGCGACGGCGAGCCGGTGGGCCGTGGGCCGCGCCAGACCGGTGGCGGCGACCAGCCCCGCCAACGTGGCGGGGCCCGACTCCAGTGCGCTGAGCACCAGAGCGGCCTTGTCGAGAACGCCGACGCCGCTTGTGTTGTCCATGGCTCGATACTGCAGTCTCAGTACGCGAGACGCAAGTTCAATTCGGCGAGAAAAGCGCCACTCTGGATGCAGCAGCCCGGGAGACACCCAGGATGGACCCCTCACCAGGTGTCCACATCCTGGACACGATCCGGCGTGCAGGTCGCCCTGGGGCGAGCCTCACCAGGGTGGCTCGGGACACGACCTCGACGACACGAGAAGGCCGGCAATGCGGCCGGCTGGAGGGAAAGCGATGGGACGGACACTGGCGGAGAAGGTCTGGGACGACCACGTCGTCCGGCGCGCCGAGGGCGAGCCCGACCTGCTCTACATCGACCTGCACCTGCTGCACGAGGTCACCAGCCCGCAGGCCTTCGACGGGCTCCGGCTGGCCGGCCGCACGGTCCGCCGGACCGATCTGACGATCGCGACCGAGGACCACAACACCCCGACCCTCGACATCGACAAGCCCATCGCCGACCCGGTCTCCCGGGTCCAGCTGGAGACGCTGCGCCGCAACGCCGAGGAGTTCGGCGTCCGGATCCACTCGCTGGGCGACATCGAGCAGGGCGTGGTGCACGTGGTCGGCCCGCAGCTGGGCCTGACCCAGCCGGGCACCACCGTGGTCTGCGGCGACTCGCACACCTCCACCCACGGCGCGTTCGGCGCGCTGGCGTTCGGCATCGGCACCAGCCAGGTCGAGCACGTGCTGGCCACCCAGACGCTGCCGCTGGCCCCGTTCAGGACGATGGCGATCACGGTCGAGGGCGAGCTGCCCGAGGGCGTCACCGCCAAGGACCTGATCCTGGCCGTCATCACGAAGATCGGCACCGGCGGCGGCCAGGGCTACGTCCTGGAGTACCGCGGCTCCGCCATCCGCAGCCTCTCCATGGAGGCCCGGATGACCGTCTGCAACATGTCGATCGAGGCGGGCGCCCGGGCCGGCATGATCGCCCCGGACCGGACCACCTTCGACTACCTGAAGGGGCGCCCGCACGCCCCCCAGGGCGAGGACTGGGACGCCGCGGTCGCGTACTGGGAGACCCTGGCCACCGACGAGGACGCGGTCTTCGACCACGAGATCTTCATCGACGCCGCCGAGCTCACCCCGTTCGTCACCTGGGGCACCAACCCCGGACAGGGCGCCCCGCTGGGCGCCGACGTGCCGGACCCGGCGTCCTTCGAGGACCCGCAGGAGCGGATCGCCGCCGAGAACGCGCTGAAGTACATGGGCCTGACGGCCGGTACGCCGCTGCGCGAGGTCAAGGTCGACGCGGTCTTCGTCGGCTCCTGCACCAACGGCCGGATCGAGGACCTGCGGGCCGCCGCGGCCATCGTCGAGGGCCGCACCATCGCCGAGGGCGTGCGGATGCTGGTCGTCCCCGGTTCGGTGCGGGTCGCGCTGCAGGCGGTCGAGGAGGGCCTGGACAAGGTCTTCACCGCCGCCGGCGCCGAATGGCGGCACGCGGGCTGCTCGATGTGCCTGGGCATGAACCCGGACCAGCTGGCCCCGGGGGAGCGCTGCGCCTCCACCTCGAACCGCAACTTCGAGGGCCGCCAGGGCAAGGGCGGCCGCACCCACCTGGTCTCGCCCCAGGTCGCCGCCGCGACCGCCCTGCTGGGCCGGCTGGCGGCCCCCGCCGATCTGTCGTCCAACGTCGCCGTGGAGGCCTGAGCAGCATGGAGAAGTTCACCACCCACACCGGCCGGGCCGTCCCGCTGCGCCGCAGCAACGTCGACACCGACCAGATCATCCCGGCGCACTGGCTGAAGAAGGTCACCCGGACCGGCTTCGAGGACGGGCTGTTCGAGGCCTGGCGCAAGGACGAGGACTTCGTCCTGAACCGGCCCGAGCGGGCCGGCGCCACCGTCCTGGTGGCCGGCCCCGAGTTCGGCACCGGCTCCTCCCGCGAGCACGCCGTCTGGGCCCTGCAGAACTACGGGTTCCAGGCGGTCGTCTCCTCCCGCTTCGCCGACATCTTCCGCGGCAACTCGCTGAAGAACGGCCTGCTGACGGTGGTTCTCCCGCAGGAGACGGTGGAGCGGCTGTGGGCGCTCACCGAGGCCGACCCGACCGCCGAGATCACGGTCGACCTCGAGGCCCGCGAGGTCCGTGCCGAGGGCGTCCGGGCCTCCTTCGAGCTGGACGACAACGTCCGCTGGCGGCTGCTGAACGGCCTGGACGACATCAGCATCACGCTGCAGAACGAGGACGCGATCTCGGCCTTCGAGGCCACCCGCCCCGCCTTCAAGCCGCGCACCCTTCCGGCGGCCTGAGAACGCGCTTTCTGATGCTTCGCCGGTTGACCCGCTCCCCGTCGGGGGGGCGGGTCTTCGGCTGTTCGGGACGGGGAGTTCGGCCCGCTGCACCCGGCTGCATAAACCCCCGGGGCAGCGCAACTCCGTACAGATGGCACAATCGTTGCATGCACCGGTTCCCCGAACCTCCGTACCCGGGTGGCGAACCCGCGTCGCCGGAGGGGACGGACGGTGCAGCCGGCAGTCGAATTGACGACCGGACGGACCACCACACCTCACCTGCTGAGGAACCGGACGACTCGGAAGTCACGGCGCTCTACGCGCTTGTGGCCGAGCGGTTGAAGCAAGCACACGCTCGCGTTTCTGCGCTGAACGTGTCAACCGATGCAAAGACCGCTCTCACTCGTCAACTGCTGATCGTCACGGAGACCGCGAAGCGCGATCTCCCCGAGGCGGCGCGGCGGTTGAGTCGCTTTGTGCATGACCTCGACGAGGGGCGCCGGCCGCACCTGTGAGGTCGCCGACGCGCAAATCCATTGCGACACTAGGGTGATTCACGCGTTCGGTAATTGAAAGTCCGCAGATACATACCTAACGTGCGAAATGAACGGATGGATTCATCCGGCGCCCGTTTCCGAAGGGGAAGACGTGAACAAGGCTCAGCTTGTCGAAGCGGTGGCCGAGCAGCTGGGCGGTCGCAAGGCTGCCGCAGAGGCCGTCGACGCAGTGCTCGACACCATGGTGCGTGCCGTTGTGGCAGGAGACCGCGTGTCGGTCACCGGTTTCGGCACCTTCGAGAAGGTGGAGCGCTCGGCGCGCTTCGCCCGCAACCCGCAGACCGGCGAGCGCGTCAAGGTCAAGAAGACCTCCGTGCCGCGGTTCCGCCCGGGCCAGGGCTTCAAGGACCTGGTCTCCGGCAGCAAGAAGCTGCCGAAGGAGGGCCCCTCGGTGAAGAAGGCCCCCAAGGGCTCCCTCACCCCGGGCAAGGGCGGCACCACCGCTGCCGTGAAGCGCGCCGCCACCAAGCGCGCCGCTGCCGCCGCCGCCGCGCCGGCCGCCGCCGCGGCCAAGAAGACGGCCGCCCGCAAGGCGACCACCACCGCGAAGAAGGCGGCGGTCAAGAAGACCACCACCGCCCGCTCCGCCGCCTCCAAGACCACCGCGTCGAAGACCGCGGCGGCCAAGACCACCGCGGCCAAGACGACGGCGGCCAAGACCACCGCGGCGAAGACCACCGCGGCCAAGAAGGCCACCACCGCGAAGACCGCGGCGGCGAAGAAGACCACCACCGCGAAGAAGGCGACCGCGACGGCGAAGAAGACCGCGCCGGCCAAGAAGACCGCGACGCGCAAGACCACCGCGCGCAAGGCCACCGCCAAGTAAGGCCCTGGCGACCCCTCAGCCGACGGCCCCTCAGTACGCGGGGGAGCCCCGGCGGCGGGAGCGGCACGCGTGGCGCTGGTTTCACCGACGGCCGTGGCGGCCCGGACCCGGGAGCATCTCCGGGGCGGGGCCGCCGCGGCCGTTCGCCGTCCGGGGGTGGGCTGTTCGGGGGTACCCGGGGCTGCCGGGGGGCTGGGGGCAGTAGGCGCTCGGGGCCGAGGTGCTGCCCGGGCGCGCGCCGGCCTGATACCGGGTCAGCCGGGTCGGCCGGGTCAGCCGGGTCGGTCCGTTGAGTCCCGCCGGCCGCCGGCGACCGGGAGCTCGTAGACGATCTCCCAGCGGGCGTCCGGGATCACCAGGTCGGCGGTCTCCACCGCCCGCCCGTCGGTGTCCAGGTAGGTGCGCTCGACCAGGGTCACCAGGTCGCCGGCCGAGATGCCGAGCAGGTGCGCCTGCTCCTGGGTGGCGCGGGCCGGGCGGGGGCGCTCCACCACGTGGTCGACCACGACGCCGATCGAGGCCATCCGCTCCACCACGCCGCGCCCGGCCAGCGGTCCGAGCTCCGGCAGCAGCACCGGGGTGCCGTCGGTGAGCGCCATCGGCTCCCAGCTCTCCGCGGTCTGCACCGGACGGCCCTCGGCCAGGAACTCGTAGCAGGTGCGGACGGTCGGCTCGCCCGGCGCGATGCCGAGGCGGGCCGCGATGTGCGCCGGGGCCGGGGTGCGGGCGTAGCTGTGGGCGTCCCAGCTGTCCTGCGGGCCGCGGTCGCCTGGGTCGAGCCACGGCGGGGTGGGGCCGTGCGGCCGGCGGAGCCCCGAGCGGACCATCCGGCGGCGCTCGGTGGGCACCCGGACGTAGGTGCCGGACCCGGCCCGGCCCTCCAGCAGCCCCTCGGCGATCAGCAGTTCCTGCGCCCGCTGGAGCACGTTCGCGCCCACGTCGTAGCGCACCGCGAGCCGGGCGCGGGACGGCAGTCGCTCGCCGACCTGCCACTCGCCCCGGGTCACCCGGTGGCGCAGGTCGTCGGCGATCCGCAGGTACGGGGGCTCCTGTGAGGGCATCCGGCACTCCCGGCGGCAGGCGCGGCCCCTGCCGCGTTCGGCAGGGTGGGTGACTCAGCGTTGACAAGCTAATGCATCAGGTGGAATCTAATGCCTTAGATTCACGTTGCGTGATCGATCAGTGACCGACTGCATGCATGGAGAGGCGTCGCGTGCGGAGCACCTGGGCGTTTGACCTCGCCGGACGTCTCGCAGGCCGGATCGCGGCCGCCACCGGGACCAGGGCCCGGGTCCGCCGGAGACCGGAGGGCGGCGGCTACCGGGTGGAGGCGGAGCTCCCCGAGGGACTCGGCGACGTGGCCCATCTGGTGCTGCTCTCGGTGCTGGCCGAGGCGGACCGCTACGGCCACCGCTACTGCGGGGAGACGGACCTGGTCTGGGCCGAGGTCGACGACGACCGGGCGGGCCGCGGGGCGGCCGGCGGGAGCGGCTGAGCCGGGACGCCGTCCGCGCACCGGTGTCGGTCCCGGACTCAGGACTCCGCGCCCGGGTCGGGGAAGGTCTGCAGGGTCAGGAAGACCACCCGGCGCGCGTCGCCGGCGCCCTCGGTGCGGATCCGCACCCGTTGGCCGGGGCGGAGCAGCCGCAGGCCGCCGGCGTCGAAGGCCGCGGCGTCGAAGGGCACCGGGGTGCCGTCGTCGAGCAGCACGGAGCCCGCCCGGGTCGCCGGGTCGAAGGTGAACGAGGTGGCCTGCATGCCAGCAGCATAGCGAGCGGGCGGGGCCCGGCCGGCGGTCCGTCCGGGGCGCGGACCCGGCCCGCGGGGCCTCGGGCCGGGCGGGACCGGCGAGTTCGGGGCGGCCGCGGGCGGGTGCGGGTCGCAGGCGCCGGCACGGAGCGGCGAACCGGGCCGGTGCGGGTCCGGCGACCCTCCGGGCGGCGGGCGGGACTTCGTGCACGCGGCCTACCCCAGGCCGGCCGCGGCCTCGGCGGTGTGGCGGCCGACGCCCAGGGCGAGTGCCTCGGCCAGGTCGCTGCCGGTGTCCACGTCCCGGCGTACGGACGGGACGCCGGGGAGCGGGAGTTCACGGGCGCCGAGGGCGGCGTGGCGGTGGCGGGAGCCGGGGCCGAAGGCGGGCCGCAGGCGGTGGCCCGGGGGGCAGGCGAGCAGGGTGGTGCCGGTGCCGGGGGTGTCGGAGAGGAAGGCGCGGTGGTCGGGGGGTGCGGCGGCGAGCACCAGGGCGAGTTCGGCCGGCCGCAGGGCGGGCAGGTCGGCGGAGAGGGTGGCGACGGGGGCGTGCGGCGCGAACAGCCGCGCACGCGCGACGCCGTGCGCCAGCGCCGGGTTGAGTCCGCCGAGCCGGCCGGCGGGCTCGTCGTCGACCACCACCGCGCCCAGCGCGCGGACCGGTCCGGCCACCGCCGGGTCGCCGGTGACCACCAGGACCCGGGCGACGGACGGGCAGGCGAGCGCGGCGGTGACGGTGTCCAGGGCGAAGGCCAGCGCGAGTTCGGCCCGGCGCGCCCCCGCGTACGGTGCGAGCCTGCTCTTGGCCACCTCCAGCGGTTTGACCGGCAGGACCAGGGACCAGCGGGGTACGGCGGCGCCCCCCGGACCGGGCCCGGGCGGGGAGGGTGCGGGCGTGAGCGGCCCGGCGGGGCGTACGGTGTCCTCGGTCATCGGCGCCATTGTGGCGCCGCGTCCCGGGGCCTGGCCAGCGCCGCCGTCCTCGCCGACGTGCGGTTGCTCACGTGCCCGCGGCTGTCGGGCAGGTCCGCTCGACAGTCGGTCCGCCCGCGGGTGAGACTGGTCCGCGCCAAGAGGCGCAGGTCAGCCCCCACCCGTTCACGGCAGCGCTGCAGTGGCAGTGCCGCAGCGGCGGTGCGGGGTGCGGGACGGGGCCGGTGGCCCTGGCCGGTGCAGGCCTGGGGTGACATGGGACGTGCGGCACCTCGGTGCCGCACCGGATGAGGAGGAGCTGGGGTGGCCCGCCGCTCGTACGCCAGGTTCGGCAACGCCGACTACGGCATCTGGTACCGCTTCGCGGCCGTGCTGGTGAAGCCGGTGACCACCGCCCTGGTGAAGCCGCAATGGCGCGGATGGGAGCACCTCCCGAAGGAGGGCGGCTTCATCGCCGCGGTCAACCACAACTCGGTGATCGACCCGGTGGTCTACGCGCACTGGCAGTACAACAGCGGACGGCCGCCGCGGATACTCGGCAAGTCCCAGCTGTTCTCGGTGCCGTTCATCGGCTTCATGCTGCGCAAGACCGGCCAGATCCCGGTGTTCCGCGAGTCCACCGACGCCGCCGAGGCGTTCCGGGCCGCGATCGACGCGATCGAGCGCGGCCAGTGCGTCCAGTTCTACCCGGAGGGCACCCTCACCCGGGACCCCGAGCTGTGGCCGATGACCGGCAAGAGCGGCGCCGCGCGGGTCGCGCTGATGACCGGCGCGCCGGTGATCCCGGTGGCGCACTGGGGCGCGCACGAGATCGTGCCGCCGTACGGCCGGGGCGGGAAGAGCAAGTTCAACCTCTTCCCCCGGCACAAGGTGACGGTCGCGGCGGGCCCGCCGGTGGACCTCAGCCGCTACCAGGGCAAGGAACTCACCGCCCAGGTGCTGCGCGAGGCCACCGAGGACATCATGACGGCCATCACCGAGGTGCTGGCCGGCATCCGCGGCGAGCAGCCGCCGGCCGTCCGGTACGACATGCGCCGGGCCGCCCGGGAGCGGGCCGCCGCGGCCGAGGGCAAGGGCGACCGGGCGGCGGCCAAGGAGACCGGTACCGAGGAGCAGGCCCAGTGACCCGTTGTGCGGTGTTCGGGAACGGGTCCTGGGGGACCGCCTTCGCGATGATCCTGGCCGACGCGGGCTGCGAGGTCTCGCTGTGGGGCCGCCGCAAGGAGCTGGCCGACGCGATCAACCAGACCCGGGTCAACCCGGACTACCTGCCGGGCGTGGTGCTGCCCGACGCGGTGCGGGCCACCGCGGACCCGGCCGAGGCGCTGGCCGGCGCGGACTTCGCGGTGCTCGTGGTGCCTTCCCAGACGCTGCGCGAGAACCTGGCCGCCTGGGCGCCGCTGCTCGGCCCCCGGACCGTCCTGGTCAGCCTGATGAAGGGCATCGAACTGGGCACCGCCAAGCGGATGACCGAGGTGCTGCAGGAGGTCGCCGGGGTCGGCCCGGAGCGGGTCGCGGTGGTCAGCGGCCCCAACCTGGCCCGTGAGATCGCCAACCGGCAGCCCGCCGCGACGGTGGTGGCCTGCTCCGACGAGTCGGTCGCCAAGCGGCTCCAGACGGCCTGTCACACCCCGTACTTCCGCCCGTACACCAACACCGACGTGGTCGGCTGCGAGCTCGGCGGGGCGGTCAAGAACGTGATCGGCCTGGCGGTCGGCATGGCGGACGGCATGGGCCTGGGCGACAACACCAAGGCCACCCTGATCACCCGCGGCCTGGCCGAGACCACCCGGCTCGGGGTGGCGCTCGGCGCCGACCCGCTCACCTTCGCGGGCCTGGCCGGCATGGGCGACCTGGTGGCCACCTGCTCCTCGCCGCTGTCGCGCAACCACACCTTCGGCACCAACCTGGGCCGCGGGATGACGCTGGCCGAGGCGACCGCCGCCACCAGCCAGACCGCCGAGGGCGTCAAGTCCTGCGAGTCGGTGCTGGACCTGGCCCGGCGCAGCGGCGTCGACATGCCGATCGTCGAGGCGGTGGTCGACGTGGTGCACAACGGCCGGCCCACCCACGAGGTGCTGAAGGGCCTGATGGCGCGTTCGGCGAAGCCGGAGCGCCGGTGACGGGAACAGGCAACATCCGCACGGTAGTCTCAAAAGCGATATGAGCATCGAAAAGACCTCCCCGGACCACGCGGCCAAGCCGCGCGTCGCGATCGTCTTCGGCGGCCGCAGCTCCGAGCACCCCATCTCGGTCGTCACGGCCGGCAGCGTGCTCCGCGCGATCGACCGGAGCAAGTACGAGGTGCTGCCGATCGGCATCACCCATGAGGGCCGCTGGGCGCTGGTCGGCGACGAGCCGGACCGGATGGCCATCAGCGACGGCAGGCTGCCCGACGTCGACCAGGTCGCCGAGTCCACCGAGGGCCAGGTCGCGCTGCCGGGCAGCCCGGCCAGCCGCGAGGTGGTCTGGAGCGAGCCCGGTGCCGCGCCGAAGGTGCTCGGCGAGGTGGACGTGGTGCTGCCGCTGCTGCACGGCCCCTGGGGCGAGGACGGCACCATCCAGGGCCTGCTGGAGCTCTCCGGGGTGCCGTACGTCGGCTCCGGGGTGCTTGCCAGCGCGGCCGGCATGGACAAGGAGTACACCAAGCGGATCCTCGCCTCGCACGGCATCGGCGTGGGGGACTGGACCGTGGTCCGGCCGCGCGAGTGGGAGAGCGAGCAGGGCCGGGCCGCCGCCCGGGAGCGGATCGCCGCGCTCGGCCTGCCGCTGTTCGTGAAGCCGTGCCGGGCCGGTTCCAGCATGGGCATCACCAAGGTCAAGGACCTGGCCGCGCTGGACGCCGCGATCGAGGAGGCCCGCCGCCACGACCCGAAGATCATCGTGGAGGCCGGGGTGACCGGCCGCGAGATCGAGTGCGCGGTGCTGGAGTTCGAGGACGGCCCGCGGGCCAGCGTGCCGGCCGAGATCATGGTCGGCGGGGACTTCGAGTTCTACGACTTCGAGGCCAAGTACATCGACTCCTCCGAGGTCGAGATCCCGGCCCGGCTCGACGACGCGCAGACCGCCGAGATCCGCCGCCAGGCCGTGGCCGCGTTCGAGGCGCTCGGCTGCGAGGGGCTGGCCCGGGTGGACTTCTTCCTGCTGGAGGACGGCAGCTGGATGGTCAACGAGATCAACACCATGCCCGGCTTCACCCCGATCTCGGCCTACCCGAAGATGTGGGAGGCCAGCGGGGTGCCGTACCCGGAGCTGATCGACCGGCTGCTGCAGGCCGCGCTGCGGCGCTCCACCGGACTGCGCTAGCCCGTACCACGGCGGGCGGGGAACCCCCCCGCGGGGGGGGGGTCCCGCACCCGGTGGGTCCCCGGACCTCCCCTGTGGCGTCCCCCCCCGAGATGGATCCACCCCGCCCACCGGCGTCAGGACACCCCCCCTGGGGGGGGGGTCCCCGCCCGCCGTCGGGTCCCGGACCGTCCGTGGTCACAGACCGTCCGGGATGGTCGCCTTGATGGCGTCGGTGAGCGAGCTGAGCGGGTCGGCGTAGTTCGGGTAGGCGCCCTTGGGCACGTACACCTCGACGTACGCCTTGCGGAGCGTGGTGACGAAGCGGTAGCCGCCGTCGTCGCTGCCGGACGTGCCCCACTGCACGTCGTTGACCTCGGGGGAGTTCTTCAGCGGGTCGTCGTCCAGGTAGCCGGGGCGCTCCAGGCCGCAGCGCAGCACCGTCCGGGGCGAGCTGCCCCAGGCGGCGGTGTACGGGGAGGCCGGCGACGGGTCCTGCCGGGGGTGGCCGAGGACCGTGGCGGGCAGCGCCTTGTCCAGGGCCTCGCAGTACCGGGCCGCTTCGGCGCGCGGCGTCGGCGGCGTGACGTCGGCGGGGCCGGTCCAGGCGGCGGTGAGCAGCACGATGCCGCCCAGCAGTACCACCGGCGGGGTCAGCCAGCGGACCGGGGCGGGCAGCGTGGTCAGGCGGGAGGTCAGGGCCATCCGCCGATGCTAACCGGGCTTTACAGGTGCACCACCGGGCAGGTCAGGGTGCGGGTGATGCCCTCGACCAGCTGGACCTGGGCGACCACCAGTCGTCCCAGGTTGTCCATGGTGTCGGCCTCGGCGCGGACGATCACGTCGTAGGGACCGGTGACGTCCTCGGCGGTGACGACACCTTGGATCTTGGAGATGGACTGGGCCACGGCCGTCGCCTTGCCCACCTCGGTCTGGATCAGGATGTATGCATGGACCACAGGGACCTCCAGGCGGCTCGGAACGGAGATCGCCCTCCGGGTCCGGCCAGGGTGGTGCGACGGGCCGACCGGCAGGCTGATCACCACGCTACCGCGCGGTGCGGCCGCTGCGGGAGTCCCCTGCCGGGCCCGAGGGCGTACGCTGCGCGCGGGGGCGCACGGTACCTGACGGGCGCAGGGGCGCCGACCACGGCCGCGGAGCCATCCGCCGGGCCGGACGAGTTGAGTTGAGAGGACGGCAGATGCAGGGGACCGTGGGCGAGCTGGGCGAGTTCGGACTCATCCGGGAGCTGACCGCCAGGCTGCCGCTGACCCCGGCCGTGGAACTCGGACCGGGCGACGACGCCGCCGTGGTGAAGGCCTCCGACGGACGGGTGGTGGCCACCACCGACGTGCTGATCGAGGGCCGGCACTTCCGCCGCGACTGGTCCACCGCCTACGACGTCGGCCGCAAGTCCGCCGCGCAGAACCTGGCCGACGTGGCCGCCATGGGCGCCGTGCCGACCGCCATCCTGCTCGGCCTGGTCGCCCCCGCCGACCTGCCCACCACCTGGGCCACCGAGCTGATGGACGGGCTGCGCGACGAGTGCCAGGTGGCCGGCGCCACCGTGGTCGGCGGCGACGTGGTGCGCGGCGAGACCATCACGCTGGCCATCACCGCGCTCGGCGACCTGCAGGGCCGCGCCCCCGTGCTGCGCTCCGGCGCCACGGTCGGCGACGTGGTCGCGGTGACCGGGTGGCTGGGCTGGTCGGCCGCCGGGCTCACGGTGCTGCAGCGCGGCTTCCGTTCGCCGCGCGCCTTCGTCGAGGCGCACCGGCGCCCCGAGCCGCCGTACCACGCGGGCCCGGCCGCCGCGGACCTCGGCGCCACCGCGATGGTCGACGTCAGCGACGGGCTGGTCGCGGACCTCGGCCACGTCGCCAAGGCCAGCGGGGTCGACATCGACCTGCGCGCCGCCGACTTCGACGTGCCGGCGCAGATGGCCGACATCGGGCAGGCGGTCGGGGTGGACCCGCTGCTGTGGGTGCTCTCCGGCGGGGAGGACCACGCGATCGTGGCCACCTTCCCGAAGTCGGTCCAGCTGCCCGCCCGTTGGCGGGTGGTCGGCGAGGTGGTGCGGATCGCGGGGGCGGCGCGCGGCGGGCGGGTCACGGTCGACGGGGCGCCCTGGGACCGGGTCGGCGGCTGGGACCACTACGCGCAGGACTGACCCCGGGCCGCGGGCGGCCGGTCCCCGTCGCACGGGGGAGTGACGGGGCCGTCCGCGGTGGCGCGGGAAGCCGGGTCCGGGCGGCCCGGGTGCGTAGGCTTGCGCTGTTGCCGGCCGGCCCGGCCGCCTGCACCGGGCCCCACACAGCGGGAGAGCACACCCACATGCGCATCGGTGTCCTGACCAGCGGCGGCGACTGCCCCGGCCTCAACGCGGTGATCAGGTCGGTGGTCCACCGCGGCACCGACGTGCACGGGGACGAGATCGTCGGGATCGAGGACGGCTTCCTCGGGCTTATCGAGGGCCGCAGCCGGGTGGTCTCGCACGACGACGTCACCGGCCTGCTCACGCTGGGCGGCACCATCCTGGGCTCGGCCCGGGTCAAGCGCGAGCGGATCGAGTGGGCCGTCGACAACGCCCGGATCCTGGCCCGCAACATCGGCGTCGACGCGCTGATCGCGATCGGCGGCGAGGGCACGCTGACCGCCGCCCGGATGTTCAGCGCGGCCGGGCTGCCGGTGGTCGGGGTGCCCAAGACCATCGACAACGACATCGACGCCACCGACGTCACCTTCGGCTTCGACACCGCCGTGCACGTGGCCACCGACGCGATCGACCGGCTGAAGACCACCGCGGAGTCCCACCAGCGGGTGATGGTGGTCGAGCTGATGGGACGCCACACCGGCTGGATCACCCTGACCGCGGGGATGGCGGGCGGCGCGCACGGGATCCTGATCCCGGAGAAGCCGTTCGACATCGAGGCCGTCGCCCGGATGATCGAGGAGCGGTTCCGGCGCGGCAAGACCTTCGCCATCATCGCCGTCGCGGAGGGCGCCGAGCCGCTGCCCGGCACCCTGCGCTTCGAGCACGGCCACGTCGACCAGTACGGCCACCGGACCTTCGGCGGGATCGGCACCCGGCTCGCCAACGAGCTGGAGGGCCTGCTCGGCAAGGAGGCCAGGCCGGTCATCCTGGGGCACACCCAGCGCGGCGGCACCCCGACCGCCCGCGACCGGGTGCTCGCCACCCGGTTCGGCTGGCACGCCGTGGAGGCCGTCCACAAGGGGGCGTTCGGGCACTTCACCGCACTGCGCGGCAACGACATCCGGCTGGTGTCGATCGGGGACGCGGTCACCCGGCTCAAGACCGTGCCGACCGCCCGCTGGCTGGAGTCCGAAGCGGTGCTCTGAGCGCGGTGCCCCGGGCGCGGGCCGGTAGGTTGGCGGCATGGTTTCGACAGTCCACCCCACCCCCGCGCCGCCGCGGGTGCTGACCGTGGCCGGTTCCGACTCCGGCGGCGGCGCCGGCATCCAGGCCGACCTCAAGGCGATGCTGGCGCTCGGCGTGCACGGCATGAGCGTGATCACCGCGGTCACCGCGCAGAACTCGCTCGGCGTCCAGGGCTACTGGGAGCTGCCCGCCGAGGCGGTCCGCGCGCAGTTCCGCAGCGTCGTCGACGACATCGGGGTGCAGGCGGTGAAGACCGGCATGCTGGCCTCGGTCGAGCTGGTCGCCACCGTGTCCGAGCTGCTGGCCGGCGTCGGGGCGCCGGTCGTGGTGGACCCGGTCGGCGTCTCCAAGCACGGCGACGCGCTGCTCGCCGCCGAGGCCGTCGCCACCGTGCGCGAGCTGCTGCTGCCGGTCGCCACCCTGGCCACCCCCAACCTGCACGAGGTGGCCCAGCTCACCGGCATCGAGGTGGGCGGGGAGCGCGACATGCGGGCCGCGGCCGAGGCGCTGCTCGCGCTCGGGCCCGGCTGGGTGCTGGTCAAGGGCGGCCACCTGGCCGGTGACGCCGCCGACCTGCTGGTCGGCGCCGACGGCGGCGAGCACTGGTACCGCGCCCCGCGCTACGACAACCGGCACACCCACGGCACCGGCTGCACCCTCGCCAGCTCGATCGCCGCCGGGCTGGCCCAGGGCGCCGCGGTGCCGGACGCGGTCGCCGCGGCCAAGGAGTACATCACCGGCGCCATCGCGGCCGGGTTCCCGCTGGGCGCGGGCATCGGTCCGGTCGACCACGCCTGGCGCTGGCGCTGACCCTGGTCCCGGACGGGTCCGGACACGACACTGCGGGGGTCAGGAGTGGTGACTCCTGGCCCCCGCAGCGCCGTGCAGGACCGGAACAACAGAGCAGCCGACCCACCCGAGGATGGATCGGCTGTCCGGAGGACCGGCTTACCGGTCTGCGCGTCAGCGCGAGACCTTACCGGCCTTGATGCACGAGGTGCAGACGTTGAGCCGCTTCGGCGTCCGCCCAACCACAGCGCGCACCGTCTGGATGTTGGGGTTCCAACGACGAGGGGTACGGCGGTGCGAGTGGGAGATGCTGTTGCCGAAGCCCGGCCCCTTGCCGCAGACGTCGCAGTTGGCAGCCACAGGAGTCACTCCAAGACTTCAGATCAGGTACGTTCGAAAACCCCGGCTGAGCGAACGCCCCACTCGCGTGGGGTGAATCGGTTCAAGGGGTGAGCCCGGGTTGTTCCAGGCAACCGCAGAAGCATACATCGGGTGCTCCCGCTGAACGAAACTACCATGCTCAGGGCCGTGATCGTTCCGGTCGGCGGCACCGCCCGCCGCCGGGGCCGCGCGGGCGTCGCGGGGCCGGGCACCGATAACCTGCCTGCATCGCCCTAGCCACCGCGTTCAGTCGCGTTCCCGTGGCGTTCACCCGGAGGAGACCTGGTGCTGGACACGCTCGACGCCGCGGCCGTCCGCACCTGGTACCGGCTGGCGCTGGCCGCCCTCGGCCAGGCCCGCGAGGAGATCGACGCGCTCAACGTCTTCCCGGTCCCCGACGGGGACACCGGCACCAACCTCTACCTGACCGTCGAGTCCGCGGCCGCCCACGCGGAGACCCTCTTCGCCGACCACCCCGAGCCCGGCCTCGGCCCGGTGACGGCCGCCGTCTCCCGCGGCGCGCTGGTCGGCGCCCGCGGCAACTCCGGCGTCATCCTCGCCCAGTGGCTGCGCGGCGCCGCCGCCGCACTGGCCGACGGCGGCGGGCCCGAGCAGCTCCGGCGGGCGCTGGCCGGCGCCGCCGAGGCCGCCTACCAGGCGGTCGCCGAGCCGGTCGAGGGCACCCTGCTGACCGTCGCCGCCGCGGCCGCGCGCGGCGCCCAGGCCGGCCCCGGCACGCTGCCCGCCGTCGCCGAGGCCGCCTACCGGGCCGCCCGCGAGGCGCTGGTGCGCACCCCGCAGCAGCTGGACGTGCTGGCCGACGCGGGCGTGGTGGACGCCGGCGGCCGCGGCCTGGTCACCGTCCTCGGCGCCCTGGTGGACGCCGTCAGCGGCCAGACCCCGATGGGCCCGGTCGCGCTGCGCGCGGCGGCCGCCGTACCCGCCCCCGGTCCCGCGGCCGGCTGCGACGGCCACGAGCGGCCGGCCGGCCCCGGCCACCCCGCCTTCGAGGTGATCTACCTGCTGGACGCGCCCGACGAGGCGCTGCCGGGACTGCGCACCCGGCTCGCCGGCCTCGGCGACTCGCTGGTGGTCGGCGGCGGCGACGGGCTGTGGAGCGTCCACGTGCACGTCGACGACGCCGGGGCCGCCGTCGAGGCCGGGATCGAGGCCGGCCGGCCGCACCGGATCCGGATCACCCACTTCGCGGAGGCCGCCGCCCGGGCCGGCGAACGCGCCGGCGAGCCCGCCGAACCCGCGCCGAGCGGCCGCGCGGTGCTCAGCGTGGTCACCGGCAGCGGCCTCGCCGAACTCTGCGAACAGGCCGGCTCCGCGGTGCTCTTCGCCGACCCCGACCACCCGCCCGCCAGCGTCGAACTGGTCGAGGCGGTCCGCCGCTGCGCCGCCCGCGAGGTGGTCCTGCTGCTCAACGACCCCGAACTGCGCGCCGCCGCCGGGGCCGCCGCCGACCAGCTGCGCGAGGAGGGGCTGCGGATCGCCGTCCTGCCCACCCGCTCCCCGGTGCAGGGCCTGGCCGCGCTCGCCGTGCACGAGCCGGCCCGCCGCTTCGACGAGGACGTGGTCGCCATGACCTCCGCGGCCGGCGCCACCCGCTACGCCGAACTCGCCGTCGCCGAGGGCGAGTCCTGGACCATGGCCGGTGTCTGCCAGGCCGGCGACGTGCTCGGCCTGATCGACGGCGACGTCGCGCTGATCGGCACCGAGCTGGCCGACACCGCACGCACCGTGCTCTCCCGGATGCTCGCCGCCGGCGGCGAACTGGTCACCCTGGTCCTGGGCGAGGGCGCCCCCGACACCCTCGCCGCCCTGCTCGACGCGCACGCCCGCCGGCAGCGGCCGGAGGTCGACACCGTGGTCTACCGCGGCGGCCAGGAGTCGGCGCCGCTGCTGATCGGGGTGGAGTAGCCCGTCCTGTCCGTGCCGTGGTGTCCAATAGGTGCTGATGGGCGCTCTCGACGAATCACTGACCAAGCTGGTCGGCGACCGCACCGCCAAGGTGCTGGCCGACAGCCTCAAGCTGCGCACGGTCGGCGACCTGCTGCACCACTACCCGCGCCGGTACGTCGAGCGCGGCTCGCTCACCAGCCTGGACGAGCTCGAGGTGGACGAGCACGTCACCGTGCTGGCCCGGATCGAGAAGGTCACCCTGATCCCGTTCAAGGGGCGCAAGGGCGACCGGCTGGAGGTGGTGGTCACCGACGGCCGCAGCCGGCTCAGCCTGGTCTTCTTCAACCAGGGCTGGCGGCAGAAGGAGCTGCGCCCCGGCGCCCAGGGCCTGTTCGCGGGCAAGGTCGGCCTGTTCAACCGCACCCGCCAGCTCGCCTCGCCCGACTACCAGCTGCTGGACGAGGACGCCGGGTCCGAGGCCGCGCAGCAGTTCGCCGGGCGGCTGATCCCGGTCTACCCGGCCAGCGCCCAGCTGCCCAGCTGGAAGCTGTCGCTGTGCGTGCAGACCGCGCTCGACAAGCACCTCGGCGACGTCGGGGAGCCGCTGCCCGCCGCCCTGCGCGACAAGCACGGCCTGATCCCGCTGCCCGAGGCGCTGGAGCTGATCCACCGGCCGCGCAACCAGGCAGACCGCGAGCGCGCCCAGAGCCGGCTGCGCTGGGACGAGGCCTTCGTCCTGCAGGTCGCGCTCGCCATGCGCCGGGCCGCCGACTCCGCGCTGCCCGCCGTCGCCCGCCGGGCCCGCCCCGGCGGCCTGCTCGACGCCTTCGACGCCCGGCTGCCGTTCACCCTGACCGAGGGCCAGCAGAAGGTGTGCGGCGAGATCTTCGCCGACCTCGCGAGCGAACACCCGATGCACCGGCTGCTGCAGGGCGAGGTCGGCTCCGGAAAGACCCTGGTCGCGCTGCGCGCCATGCTCGCGGTGGTCGACGCCGGCGGCCAGGCCGCCCTGCTGGCCCCCACCGAGGTGCTCGCCCAGCAGCACCACCGCTCGATCGTCGAGATGATGGGCGACCTCGCCGAGGGCGGCATGCTCGGCGGCGCCGAGGCCGGCACCAAGGTGGCGCTGCTGACCGGCTCGATGGGCACCGCGGCCCGCCGCCAGACCCTGCTGGAGATGGCCTGCGGGGACGCGGGCATCGCGATCGGCACCCACGCCCTGATCGAGGACAAGGTGCAGTTCCAGGACCTCGGGCTGGTCGTGGTCGACGAGCAGCACCGGTTCGGCGTCGAGCAGCGCGACGCCCTGCGGGCCAAGGGCGAGCGGCCCCCGCACCTGCTGGTGATGACCGCCACCCCGATCCCGCGCACCGTCGCGATGACCGTCTTCGGCGACCTGGAGACCTCGGTCCTGGACCAGCTGCCGGCCGGCCGCTCACCCATCTCCACCCACGTGGTCCCCGCGGTGGAGAAGCCCAACTTCCTGGCCCGCGCCTGGGAGCGGGTCCGCGAGGAGGTCGGCAAGGGCCACCAGGCGTACGTGGTCTGCCCGCGGATCGGCGACGAGCCCGAGGACCCGAAGAAGCGCCGCAAGGCGCTGCCCGACGACCCGGAGGACCTGGGCGCGGCGAGCGACGAGCGGCGGCCGCCGCTGTCGGTGGTGGAGACCGCCGAGATGCTCACCGAGGGGCCGCTGGCCGGGCTGCGGGTGGAGATCCTGCACGGCCGCCTCACCCCCGAGGCCAAGGACGAGGTGATGCGCCGCTTCACCGCCGGACAGGTCGACGTGCTGGTCGCCACCACCGTGATCGAGGTGGGCGTCAACGTCCCCAACTCCACCGCCATGGTGATCATGGACGCGGACCGGTTCGGCGTCTCCCAGCTGCACCAGCTGCGGGGCCGGGTCGGCCGCGGCAGCGCGGCGGGCCTGTGCCTGCTGGTCAGCGACATGCCCGCGGGCAGCTCCGCGCGGGCCCGGCTGGACGCGGTGGCCGGCACCCTGGACGGCTTCGAGCTGTCCCGGATCGACCTCGAGCAGCGCCGCGAGGGCGACGTGCTCGGCCAGGCCCAGTCCGGCGTACGGTCCTCGCTCAAGGTGCTCTCGGTGCTGGACGACGAGGACGTGATCGCCACCGCCCGCGAGGAGGCCACCGCGCTGGTCGCCGGCGACCCCGCGCTGGAGCGCCACCCGGAGCTGCGCACCGCGCTGGAGAGCCTGCTGGACGAGGACCGCGCGGAGTACCTGGAGAAGGGCTGACGGTACGCCAACTGTCAGTGGTCCGGTGGACGATGGCGGTGTTCAGGGCGCACCGGGCGGTGCGCCGCCGGCCCGGCGCGTCCAGGGGGCTCTGTCATGGCATTCGACCGGATCGACGAGATCCCGTCCGTCGGCACGGTGTTCCGGGTCGAGACCGTCGGCGGGCGGGGCAGCGAGGTGGTGCTGACCGTCAGCGGCCCCGGCGCGCTCGGCCGGCTCCGGCTCCCGGCGGCGGACGTCGCCGGGCTGCGCAGCGCCCTCGACCGGGCCCTGGCGGCCGCGGCCGAGCCCGGAGCGCCGCTGCCCGAGGAGGGGCTGGTCCGCCGCTTCCACGCGGGGGAGAGCATCGCCCGGCTGGCCGCCCGGTACGGCCGCACCCCCGACGCGGTCCGGGCCCGGCTGCGCGAGCTGGGCCACGACCCGCGGCGGCCGGAGCACTGCCCGCAGTCGGGCGGCCAGGGTCGCGGCGAGCCGGGCGAGCTGCGCGCCGCGGCGGCAAATCCGGATAGCGTGGTGGGCGCCTAGGAAAGGACCCACCACCCCATGACCCGCGTGATCGCCGGTACGGCCGGCGGCCGTCGACTGGCCGTGCCGCCCGGCCGCACCACCCGCCCGACCTCGGACAAGGCGCGGGAGGCGATGTTCTCCACCCTCGCGGCGCTCCGCGGGACGGTGCACGGCGCCCGGATGCTCGACCTGTTCGGCGGCTCGGGCGCGGTCGGCCTGGAGGCGCTGTCGCGGGGGGCGGTCCACGCCCTGCTGGTGGAGTCCGACCCGAGCGCGGCCCGGGTGATCCGGGAGAACGTGCGCACCCTCGGCCTGCCGGGCGCGGAGGTGCGCGCCGACCGGGCCGAGCGGGTGATCGCGGGCCCGGCCCCGGCCGTCCCCTACGACCTGGTGTTCCTCGATCCGCCGTACTCCGTGACCGACGACGAGGTCCGCGAGATGCTGATCACACTCGGCTCGGGGGGCTGGCTCGGCGAGGACGCACTCGTCACCGTGGAACGCAGCACCCGGGGCGGCGAGTTCGGCTGGCCGGAGGGATTCGAGCCGCTGCGCTCGCGCCGCTACGGCGAAGGCACCCTCTGGTACGGTCGCGCCGCTGCCGAGGCCGACCAGCACCCGTAGCACCAGCAACCCCCACAAGGGAGCACACGCCATGCGCCGCGCCGTCTGTCCGGGGTCCTTCGACCCCATCACCAACGGGCACCTCGACATCATCGAGCGCGCCTCGAAGCTGTACGACGTGGTCCATGTCGCCGTGCTGATCAACCGGAACAAGCAGGGCATGTTCACCGTCGAGGAGCGCATCGCGCTGATCGAGGAGACCTGCGGCCGGCTGGGCAACATCGAGGTCGAGGCGCACAGCGGCCTGCTGGTGGACTTCTGCCGGGAGCGCGGGATCCCGGCCATCATCAAGGGCCTGCGCGCGGTCAGCGACTTCGACTACGAGCTGCAGATGGCCCAGATGAACCACGGCCTGACCGGGGTCGAGACGCTCTTCGTGCCCACCTCGCCGACCTACAGCTTCCTGTCCTCCTCGCTGGTCAAG
Source organism: Kitasatospora sp. NEAU-CNBT7 (assembly GCF_057220535.1). Taxonomy (NCBI): domain Bacteria; kingdom Bacillati; phylum Actinomycetota; class Actinomycetes; order Kitasatosporales; family Streptomycetaceae; genus Kitasatospora; species Kitasatospora sp. NEAU-CNBT7. The sequence goes on from NZ_JBXQQB010000031.1 coordinate 28,909, forward strand.
GAGGTCGCCTCGCTCGGCGGCGACGTCTCCCACCTGCTGCCGGAGACGGTCAACCGCCGGCTGATCGCGCGGATCGCCGAGCGCCGGGGCTGATCCCGGCCGATCCCGCCGCAATCCGGACACTCCTGGCGAACTGTCACATCCTGTCCGCCTGTCGGGTGGCGCGGGGGCCTCGGGCGTTGTGAGCTCCGGGTGCACTGGCCGTACAGTCTGTATCCCCGCCCCGTGGGCGCTGCCGAGCCGACGGGGACTGCCCCCGCCGCACCTCGGCGGCACACGGAAAGACTGATGCGCCCGTGGACGTGCAGCAGAAACTCGACGAGATCGTCGCCGTGGTGGAGAACGCCCGCGCGATGCCGATGTCGGCGTCCTGCGTGGTCAACCGGGCCGAGTTGGTCGGGCTGCTCCGGGACCTCCGCGAGACCATGCCGGCCGAACTCGCCCAGGCCCAGTCGGTGGTCGCCGACCACCAGCAGCTGGTGGCCGACGCGCAGGCGCAGGCCGACCACATCATCCGCGGCGCGCACGACGAGCGCGGCTCGCTGATCTCCGACACCGAGGTGGTCCGCCAGGCCCAGGCGGAGGCGGACCGGATCCTCGGCGAGGCCCGCACCGAGGCGCAGACCAAGCGCGCCGAGGCCGACGACTACGTCGACAGCAAGCTCGCCAACTTCGAGGTGGTCCTCACCAAGACGCTCGGCGCCGTCGGCCGCGGCCGCACCAAGCTGCGCGGCGCGGCGGGCGTCTACGAGGCCGACGGGCAGGGCGAGGGCGACGGCGAGGAGTTCCAGCCGCACGCCACCCCGAGCCCCGAGGTCGACGAGTACGTCGATGTGAAGCTCGCCACCCTGGAGGCGGTCCTCAGCAAGACCCTGGAGGCCGTCGGCAAGGGCCGCGACACCCTGCTCGGCAAGGCCCCGATCGACGAGCTCGGCGCCTACCTGGCCGCCGCCGACGAGGCCCAGCAGCTGAAGGCCCGCGCCGAGGCGGTGGCCTCCGGCTTCGCCGAGGACGGCGAGGAGCAGCCCTGGTACCGCGAGGAGGCCGTGCCCCAGCAGCAGAGCTGGCCGGACCAGACCCCCGCCGCGGCCGGCTGGCAGGCCCCCGGCGAGGAGGGCTACGCCGCACCGCAGTACGCGGAGGTCTACGGCGGCGGCTACGACCCGTCCGGTGCCCCGCAGACCGACCAGTGGGGCAACCCGCTGCAGCCGGGCGACGGCGGCCAGTACGGCTACCAGCAGCAGCCGGCGTACCCGGGCCAGGACCCGTACTACCAGCAGCAGGGCGGCTACCAGCAGCAGCCGCAGTACGACGCCTGGGGCAACCCGGTGCCGGACGGCTCGGGCGGCTACCCGCAGCAGCAGCACCAGCAGCAGGCCCAGGTGCCGCAGCAGGCCGGGCTGGACGAGACCAGCTTCTTCGACACCAGCATGATCGACATGACCCGCCTGCGGGAGCTCGGCGGCCGCTGACGGCGGCCGCCCGCGGCGGGCGGTGCGGGGCCGAAGTTGGGCCTGGCCGCACTCTCCGGTAGTCTGACCACTCGGCCTGTTCCGGGGCCGTCGGCTGCCCGCAACACGGCGGCAACACACTCTTCAGCAAACCGCGGCACCCGCGACAGCGGGGCCGCCGCCAGGAAGTCAGGACACCTTGAACCGCCTCGACCACCGCGACCCGCTCGTGTTCGACACGCATGAGCTCGGCCGTCGCCCCGGTTCGCTGCGCAGGGTCTCCCGCACCCTCCCGGCCCCCGAGGGCCTCGGCATCGAAGACGTGATCGGCGTCCCGGGCAAGAGCGAGATCGCCCTGGAACTGCGGATGGAGTCCGTGGTCGAGGGCGTCCTGGTGACCGGCACCGCCGAGGCCAAGGTCGAGGGCGAGTGCGTGCGCTGCCTGGAGCCGGTGGAGGACGACCTGGAGGTCGACTTCCAGGAGCTGTACTACTACCCGGAGTCCGACGACCGCGGCCGCGGCCGGGCCACGGGTGGCGACGAGGACCTCGACGAGGACTCGGACGACGAGACTTACCGCCTGGAGGGCGACTTCTTCGACCTCCAGCCGGTGCTGCGTGACGCGGTGGTGCTCGCACTGCCGCTGCAGCCGGTGTGCCAGGACGACTGCCTGGGTCTGTGCGTCGAATGCGGCGCACGCCTGAGCGACGACCCGTCGCACCACCACGACGCCGCCGACCCCCGGTGGGCGGCTCTGCAGGGACTCTCCGCCGCCCCCGGCGACGAGGGTGACGGAATCAAGAACAGCGGTACCCGTGAGGGTCTCGCCGAGAACCAGGAGAAGTAGCCGTGGCTGTTCCGAAGCGGAAGATGTCGCGCAGCAACACGCGCCACCGCCGTTCCAACTGGAAGGCCGTCGTTCCGGCCCTCGTGGCGTGCGACCGCTGCCACGAGCCGAAGCTCGGTCACATCGCGTGCCCCAGCTGCGGCACGTACAACCGCCGCCAGGTCCTCTCGGTCTGATCGGCAGGGTGCACGGATCGATGTCGGAGAGCAACTCCCCCCGCAAGCAGGCTCCCAGCGCGAAGGACTCTTCCAACGGGAGCAAGGGCGGCGGGCCGGCGTCGACCGAATACGACGTCCTGGAAGGGCGCCTCGGGTACACGCTCGAGCGCGCCCTTCTGGTGCGTGCCCTCACCCACCGTAGCTACGCCTACGAGAACGGTGGACTGCCCACCAACGAGCGCCTGGAGTTCCTCGGCGACTCGGTGCTGGGCCTCGTGGTGACCGACACCCTCTACCGCCTCCACCCGGAGGTCGCCGAGGGCACGCTCGCCAAGCTCCGCGCCGCGGTGGTCAACTCCCGCGCGCTCGCCGAGGTCGGCCGCGGCCTGGACCTCGGTGCCTTCATCCGGCTCGGCAAGGGTGAGGAGGGGACCGGCGGACGCGACAAGTCCTCCATCCTCGCCGACACCGTCGAGGCCGTGATCGGCGCCGTCTACCTGGACCAGGGCCTGGACGCCGCCACCGCCTTCGTGCACGGGCTGTTCGACCCGCTCATCGCGGAGTCCGCCCAGCTCGGAGCGGGCCTCGACTGGAAGACCAGCCTCCAGGAGCTGACCGCCTCGGTCGGCATCGGAGTGCCGGAGTACGTGGTCACCGAGTCCGGTCCGGACCACGAGAAGACCTTCACCGCCGCGGCCCGGGTGGCCGGCGAGGACTTCGGGCACGGCAGTGGCCGCTCGAAGAAGGAAGCAGAGCAGAAGGCCGCGGAGAGCGCCTGGCGGGCCATCAAGGCCAAGTACGCCGACGACCGCCCCGGCGCCGCAGTCTGACCGGGCCGGGGGGCCGAGGTGCCTGAACTTCCCGAGGTCGAGGTGGTCCGGCGGGGTCTCGCCCGCTGGGCGGCCGGCCGTACCGTCTCCCAGGTGCAGGTCCTGCACCCGCGCTCGGTGCGCCGCCAGCCCGGCGGCGCCGCCGAGTTCGCCGCCCGGCTGACCGGCAGCACCCTCGGCGAGGCCCACCGGCGCGGCAAGTACCTCTGGGTGCCGCTCGGCGACCACCAGTCGATGACCGGCCACCTCGGCATGAGCGGCCAGCTGCTCGTCCAGGACCCGGCCACCCCGGACGAGACCCACCTGCGGGTCCGGCTGCGCTTCACCGACGGCGGCCGGGAACTGCGCTTCGTCGACCAGCGGACCTTCGGCGGCCTCGCCGTCGAGGAGGCCGAGCCCGACGACCCCGAGCACACCCCGGTCTCCATCGCGCACATCGCCCGCGACCCGCTCGACCCGCGCTTCGACGACGCGGCGTTCATCGCCGCGCTGCGGGCCAAGCGCACCACCGTCAAGCGGGCGCTGCTGGACCAGACCCTGATCAGCGGCGTCGGCAACATCTACGCCGACGAGTCGCTGTGGCGCGCCGCCCTGCACTACGACCGGCCGACCACCGGCCTGACCCGCCCGAAGGCCGCCGAACTGCTCGGGCACGCCCGCGACGTGATGACCGCGGCGCTGGCCGTCGGCGGCACCAGCTTCGACAGCCTCTACGTCAACGTCAACGGTGAGAGCGGCTACTTCTCCCGCGAGCTCGACGCCTACGGGCGGGAGGGCGAGCCCTGCCGCCGCTGCGGCACCGCGATCCGCCGCGACCCGTGGATGAACCGCTCCAGCTACTTCTGCCCCCGCTGCCAGCGGGTGCCGCGGGTCCGCTAGACACGGCCCAGGCCGCACGGGCGGGACCCGGTCACGGCCCGTGGATCTCCCCGGCTCAGTGGCCGGCGGGCTCCGGCAGCTTGGGCTGGGCGCCGTGCAGTTCGGCCTCGCTCTGGCCGAAGTACGCCACGCCGACCGCGCTCACCACCGCGAGCACGAAGCCGACCACCGCCAGCCAGCCCAGTCCGGCCCGGGAGGTGTCGCCCAGCCAGAGCACCCCGACCGCGCCCGGCACCACCGTCTCACCGACCACCAGCGCGGCGGTCGCCCCGTTCACCGAGCCGACCTGCAGCGCCACCGTGTGCAGGTACATCCCGCCGAGGCCGCCGACCAGGATCGCGTACAGCGCCGGGTCGCCGACCAGGGCGACCAGGTCGAACGGCTGGACGCCGTCGAGGATCCGCACGCCGATGCCGAGCGCGCCGAAGCCGAGCCCCGACAGCAGACCGGCCACGATCGCCGCACCGCGCCCGAGCCGCCGCACCAGCAGGCTGCCGCCCGCGATCACCACCACCGAGGCGCCCAGCAGCCACCAGTGGAAGGAGCGTGCCGCCTCGTGCCCGCCCTCGGGGCCCGCCGCGACGGCCAGCAGCACCAGGGCGCCGCACAGCATCGCGATCGAGATCCACTCCAGCTGCCGCAGCCGCAGCCCGAGCAGCTTGATGCTGAGCAGCGCGGTGATCACCAGGTTGGCGCTGATGATGGTCTGGGAGAGGAACAGCGGCAGCAGCCTGGCGGCCAGCGCGCCCAGCCCGAAGCCGACCAGGTCGAGCACCGTGCCGACGATGAACTCCCAGGTCACCGCGGCCTTGGCGGTGGACGACAGGCTCGGTCCGCCGTGCTCGGTCTCCCCGGCCCCCAGGCCGCGGGCGGCCACCTCCTCGCGGGCCGACCGGCGGGTGCCGACGGCCTGCAGGACGGAGCCGGTGCCGTAGCAGACGGAGGCCGCGACGGCGGTGACGAGTCCGATGATCACCAAATGCTCCGATCAGGGCGGGCCGGGGGTGGGAGAGCAGGCACCACTATGCCTGGTCACGGTGGTGGTGGATCACTCCGGCGCCCAAGACCGGCCGCTCGGCGGGGGGCGGGTCAGCCTGAGGTACCGGGGCGGGTCCGTCTGAGGTATCGGCACACCACCGGCCCCGGAAGGTACGGTCGGTCCCATGAGAACCGTTCCCCGCCGGACCGCCGTCACCGGCCCGGCCGTCCTGCTCGCCGCGCTGCTCGGCCTGCTGCTCCTGCTGGCCGGCCCGGCCTCGGCCGCGTCCGGGGTGGACCAGGCGGCCGCCGCGCTCAAGCAGGGGCAGGTGTACGTCGACCCGGCGATGACCGGCCGGTTCTCCGAGGCCCAGGCCGCCGCACTGACCCGGCGGATCGAGCAGGCCGACAAGCCGATCTTCGTCGCGGTGGTCCCGGCCGACGCGAACTACCCGGCGAAGACCGTGGCCCAGGACCTGCGGACCAAGGTCGGCATCGTCGGCGTGTACGCGATCTGGCGCGGCGACGAGTTCCGGGCCTTCGCCGACCGCCAGGCGCTCCCGGTCGGCACCCCCGACCGGCTGGCCGGCGCCGCCGCCCGCTCGCACCCCGGCGACATCGGCGCCACCCTCGACGACTTCGTCGGCCAGGCCGCCGCCCAGACCAAGGGCCACGGCGTGGACTCCGGCGGGATCAGCACCGCCGCGATCGTGATCCCGGCCGCGCTGGTCGCCCTGGCGGCCGGCGGCGGCTTCCTGCTGCTGCGCCGCTCCAAGCGGCGCAAGCTCGCCCGGGAGCAGGCCGAGCTGGCCCAGCTGCGCACCGTCGTCGACGAGGACATCACCGCCTTCGGCGAGGAACTCGACCGCCTGGAGTTCAGCCCCGGCGCCGCCGACGCGGACGACGCCCAGCGCGCCGACTACACCCACGCCCTGGACTCCTACGAGCGGGCCAAGCAGACCATGGACGCGGCTCGTCGGCCCCAGGACGTCCGCCCGGTCACCGAGGCGCTGGCGGACGGCCGGTTCGCGCTCGCCGCGCTCGCCGCCCGGCGCGAGGGGCGGCCGCTGCCGGAGCGCCGGCTGCCCTGCTTCTTCGACCCCCGGCACGGTCCGTCGGTCCAGGACGCCGACTGGGCCCCGCCCGGCGGTGCGCCGCGCACCGTCCCGGTCTGCGCCGCCGACGCGGCCCGGCTGGCGAGCGGCCAGGACCCGGACATCCGGACCGTGCGCACCGACCACGGCGACCAGCCGTACTGGAACGCCGGCCCGGCGTACAGCCCCTGGGCGGGCGGCTACTTCGGCTCGGGGATCCTGCCCGGCCTGCTGGTCGGCACCCTGCTCGGCTCGGCGATGAGCCCCGGTACCGCGTGGGCCGGCCAGGACGGAACGGGCGGCTACGACGGCAGCAACGGGGTGGACCCCGGCGACTACTCGGGCGGCGACTTCAACTCCTCCGACTTCGGCGGCGGCTTCGGCGACTCGGGCGGCGGCGATTTCGGCGGCGGCGACTTCGGGGGCGGCGGGGACTTCGGCGGCTTCTGAGCGGCGCCCGGCCCGGTCCGCGGGCCTGCCCGGCCCCGGCGGCGGAGCGGGCCTGCCGATAGGGTCGACGCATGCACGGTGATCACAGTCAGCAGCCGGTCCGGGTCACCGCGTGGGTCCGCGGGCGGGTCCAGCAGGTCGGGTTCCGGTGGTGGACCCGGGCGCGGGCGCTGGAGATCGGCCTGACCGGCTACACCAGCAACCTCGGCGACGGCCGGGTGCAGGTGGTCGCCGAGGGGCTGCACGCCGAGTGCGAGGAACTGCTCGCGGCGCTGCGCGGGCCAGGCACTCCGGGCCAGGTCAGCGGTGTCACCGAGATCTGGAGCGCGACCGGGGACGGTTATCCGGGGTTCGAGATCCGCTGATCGTCAAGCCGGTGCGGCCGAGTGTCCCCCGCTCGGGGCAACTGCCGGTGTCATGCGGTTGCCAACCGGGCAGACTCGTGGTTGACTCCGCACCGAGCAGTGATCCACCGGGCCCCGGTGGGCCCACCCCGCCCCCCTTGGCGTGACCGTCCCGCCATGCAGGTGACAGGGGTTCGGTAGCGTGCCGTGATCGTGTTGACCCGTACCGTCTTTGGTGAGACTCTGGAAACCCGCACACGTCCGCGTTTTCCCGGTCGGGTCATTCCGTCGTGGGCCCAGCTCACTGTGGTCGTCCCGAGTGCCCAGCCAGCACAGCCGGTCGCGCCGTCGGGTGCGAGTTCCCTTCCCCCTAGACCAGTACCGCTCCCGGTTCGGTCACTCAGCGTGGAGGACCATTCATCATGGCAAAGGCGCTTCTCGGGTACGTCGGCGGCCCCGACCCGCGAATGCTCTCCGAGATGCGACGGCTCCAGCAGCGCGTCCAGGACCTGGAGGCCGAGCTCACCCGGCTCCAGACGGAGAACGACGCACTACTCGCTGTCGCTGACGAGCACTCACTGCTCAGCAGCATCGAACTGGACCACCGGGAGCCCGCCCTCACCTGAGCCCGCCCGGTCCTCGAAGATCGACGCTGTCGTGCACTGAGCCCCCCGATTCGGGGAAAGCAGCCTGCAAGGGACGTCCTGGGACGTCCCTTCGTCGTGTCCGGCCATCAGTCGCATGCGGTCTTTATTTCCGGTAAAGGTGCCCAGCCCCGGCGTGGTCAAACCGGCTCCTGACGACCGACTGTCCGCAACGGCGGCTACAGTCGCCGACAGAGCCGGATCGCCGAGGTCGGAAGGGCCCGCGCGTGCACCTGAAAAGCCTGACCCTGCGCGGGTTCAAGTCCTTCGCCTCGGCCACCACGCTGCGCTTCGAACCGGGCATCACCTGTGTCGTGGGCCCGAACGGCTCCGGCAAGTCCAACGTGGTGGACGCGCTGTCCTGGGTGATGGGCGAGCAGGGCGCCAAGTCCCTGCGCGGCGGGAAGATGGAGGACGTCATCTTCGCCGGGACCAGCGGCCGCGCGCCGCTCGGCCGGGCCGAGGTGAGCCTGACCATCGACAACGCCGACGGCGCCCTGCCGATCGACTACTCCGAGGTGACGATCACCCGGACCATGTTCCGCAACGGCGGCAGCGAGTACGCCCTCAACGGCACCACCTGCCGCCTGCTCGACATCCAGGAGCTGCTCTCCGACTCCGGCATCGGCCGGGAGATGCACGTCATCGTCGGCCAGGGACAGCTCGACTCCGTCCTGCACGCCGACCCGATGGGCCGGCGCGCCTTCATCGAGGAGGCGGCCGGCGTCCTCAAGCACCGCAAGCGCAAGGAGAAGGCGCTGCGGAAGCTGGACGCGATGCAGGGCAACCTCAACCGCGTCCAGGACCTCGTCGCCGAACTGCGCCGCCAGCTCGGACCGCTCGGCCGGCAGGCCAGGATCGCCCGGCGGGCGGCCGGGATCCAGGCCGACCTGCGCGACGCCCGGCTGCGGCTGCTCGCCGACGACCTGCTGACCCTGCGCGAGGCCGTCCAGGCCGAGATCGCCGACGAGCTGGCGCTGAAACTCCGCCGCTCCACCGTCGAGCAGCAGCTGGCCGGGGCACTGCAGCGCGAGGCCGTCCTGGAGGCGCAGGTCGAGCAGCTCGGCCCGCAGCTGGAGGCGGCCCGGCAGACCTGGTACCGGCTGTCCGCCCTGGCCGAACGCACCCGCGGCACCATCGGCCTGGCCGAGGCGAAGGTGCGCCACGCGCTCGGCGGCGGGGCGCAGGAGGAGCGGCGCGGCCGCGACCCGCAGGAGCTGGAGCGCGAGGCCCAGCAGGTCCGCGAGGAGGAGCAGGCGCTCGCCGAGGCCCTGGAGCAGGCGCAGTACGCGCTCGCCGAGGCCGTCGAGGAGCGGTCCGAGCTGGAGGCCGCACTCGCCGAGGAGGAGGGCCGGCTGAGGGCCGCCGCCCGGGCCGTCGCCGACCGCCGGGAGGGACTGGCCAGGCTGCAGGGCCAGGCGGCCGCCGCGCGCTCCAGGGCGGCGGGCGCCGAGGCGGAGATCGGCCGGCTGGCCGAGTCGGCGCAGGAGGCGGCACTGCGGGCCGAGGCCGCCCACCAGGAGTACGAGGAACTGCGCGAGCAGGCCGAGGAGGCCCACGGGGGCGACGAGGCGCTCGACGACACCCACCGCCGGACCGCCGAGGAGCTGGCCCTGGCGGAGCACGTCCTGGCGGACGCCCGCGAGACGGCCGGAGCCGCCGGACGGGAGCGCGCGGCCCTGACGGCGCGGCACGAGACGCTGGCGCTCGGCCTGCGCCGCAAGGACGGCACCGGCGCGCTCCTCGGCGAGGACGGTCCGGCGGGTGTGCTCGGCCCGGTCGCCGAACTGCTCACGGCGGCGCCCGGCCACGAGGTGGCGGTGGCGGCGGCGCTCGGCGCGGCCGCGGACGCGGTGGCCGTGGACGGGCTCGGCCCGGCCGCCGAGGCGCTGCAGCGGCTGCGCACCGGGGACGCGGGCCGGGCCGCCCTGCTGATCGCCGGGCCCGGGCCGGACGGTGGGCCGGTGCCGTCGCGGCCGCCGCTGCCGGAGGGCGCCCGCTGGGCGGTGGAGCTGCTCACCGGGCCCGCCGGTCTGCTGGCCGCCGCCGGCGCCCTGCTGGCGGACACCGTCGTGGTGGCCGACCTCGCCGCGGCCCGTCGGCTGGTGGGGGAGCGGCCGGCGCTGACCGCCGTCACGGCCGAGGGCGACCTGCTGGCGGCGCACCTCGCGCAGGGCGGCTCGGCCGGCCCGCCGAGCCAGTTGGAGACCCAGGCCGCCGTCGACCGGACGGCGGGGCTGATCGAGGAGTGCGCGCAGCGGGAGACCGCCGCGGCCGCGCTGCTGGCACAGGCCACCGAGCGGCGGCGGGAGCTCTCCGCCCGGCTGGAGGAGCTGGCCACCCGGCGTCGGCAGGCCGAACGCGAACGGGCGCAGCTCGCCGGTTCGCTCGGCCGGCTCGGCGGGCAGGCCCGGGCCGCGGCGGGGGAGGCCGAGCGGCTGGCTGCGGCGGCCGCCCGGGCCGAGGACGGGCTGGCCGAGGCGCTGGCGGCCGCCGAGGAGCTGGCCGGGCGGCTGGCCGCGGCCGAGGAGTCCGCCGACGCCGACGAGGAGCCGGACGCCGCCGAGCGCGACCGGCTGGCGGCCGCCGGGTCGGCGGCCCGGCAGGCCGAGCTGGAGGCCAGGCTGGCGGTGCGCACCCATGAGGAGCGGGTGCGGGCGCTCGCGGGCCGGGCCGACCAGCTGGACCGGGCGGCCAGGGCCGAACGGGAGGCCCGGGCCAGGGCCGCCGAGCGGCGCGAACGTGCCCGCCGGGACGGCGCGGTGGCGACCGCGGTCGCGGCGGGCGCACGGCAGCTGCTCGGCCGGCTGGAGCTCTCGCTGGGCCGCGCGGAGGCGGAGCGCACCGCCGCGGAGCAGGCCAGGGCGGAGCGCGAGAGCGAGCTGCGCGCCGGGCGGGAGACCGGCCGCGAGCTCAAGTCCGAACTCGACCGGCTGGTCGACGCGGGCCACCGCGACGAGGTGCTGAGGGCCGAGAAGCGGCTGCGGATCGAGCAGCTGGAGGCCAGGGCACTGGAGGAGTTCGGCATCGAGGGCGCCGAACTCCTCGCCTCGTACGGGCCGGCGGTGCCGGTGCCGCCGTCCGCCCCGCAGGAGGGCGAGGAGCCGGGGGAGCCGGTGCCGTACGTCCGGGCCGAGCAGGAGAAGCGGCTGCGGGCGGCCGAGCGGGCGTACCAGCAGCTGGGCAAGGTCAATCCGCTGGCGCTGGAGGAGTTCGCGGCGCTGGAGGAGCGCCACCAGTTCCTCGGGGAGCAGCTGGACGACCTGCGGCGCAGCCGCCGCGACCTGATGGACATCGTGCGGGACGTGGACGTGCGGGTGGAGCAGCTGTTCACGGCGGCGTACCACGACACCGCGGCGCAGTTCGAGGGGGTGTTCTCGCGGCTGTTCCCCGGCGGGGAGGGGCGGCTGGTGCTGACCGACCCGGAGTCGATGCTGACCACCGGGGTGGAGGTGGAGGCCCGGCCGCCCGGGAAGAAGGTGAAGCGGCTGTCGCTGCTGTCGGGCGGTGAGCGCTCGCTGACGGCGGTGGCGCTGCTGGTCGCGATCTTCAAGGCGCGGCCCAGCCCGTTCTACGTGATGGACGAGGTGGAGGCGGCGCTGGACGAGACCAACCTGCGCCGACTGGTCTCGATCATGGAGGAGCTGCGGGAGAGCTCCCAGCTGATCGTGATCACCCACCAGAAGCTGACCATGGAGTCGGCCGACGCCCTCTACGGCGTCACCATGAAGGGCGACGGCATCTCCCAGGTGATCAGCCAGCGGCTGCGCGAGGGCGCGAAGCCCGGCCGCGCCGCCGAGGGGGCGTCGGCCGCACGGCCGGGCGAGGGGGACGGGCGGGCGCGGCCCGGGCTGCCCCGGCAGCAGGAGTCCGCCGCCGCCGTCGGGCCGACGGACTGATCCACCCGCCGACACCCGGGGCGTTGGCGCCCGCCGCGGGCCCTTCGCGGATACTGGACGGGTTGTGACTCCTCCCCCTCGCGACCGAGGGGGCTTCTCACCGGGCCGCCCCCACCGGGCCGCGGCGCCCAGGGCCGACGGTGAGGCGGCGGTGCGTCGTGCGCCGGTGACCGAAGGATCACGTGGACCGGTCGGTCCGGGTCGTGGGATTCAGCGAAGGAGATGGATGTGGAGTATGTGATCCTCGCGGTCGTCATCGCGGTGCTTGCCGTCGGTGCGGTCGCGGGCCTGGTGGTGTCGGGCCGACGGCGCAAGGAGCTGCCGCCGAAGGCGCAGACCCCGGTCGTCGCACCGCCCACGCCCCGCGCGCCCGAGGTCGGTGAGGCGCCCGCCGAGGCGCCCGCGGAGACGGCGCCGGTCACCGGGGCACCGGACGAGGCGGCCACCGCCGAGGGCACCGCGGTCGAGGAGACCGCGGTGGAGGAGGCCACGGTCGAGGAGGCCGTCGCGCCGCCCGCCATCGAGGTCCCCGAGCCGACGGCCGGCCGGCTGGTCCGGCTGCGCTCGCGGCTCTCGCGCTCGCAGAACACGCTGGGCAAGGGCCTGCTGACGCTGCTCTCCCGGGACCGCCTGGACGAGGACACCTGGGAGGAGATCGAGGAGACCCTGATCACCGCCGACGTCGGTGTGGCCGCCACCCAGGAGCTGGTGGACAGCCTGCGCACCCGGGTCAAGGTGCTCGGCACCCGCACCCCCGCCGAGCTGCGCAAGCTGCTCGCCGAGGAGCTGACCGGGCTGATCGGCGCCGACACCGACCGTTCGCTGAGCACCGCCAGGCACGAGGACGGCCGTCCGGCCGTCGTCCTGGTGGTCGGCGTCAACGGCGTGGGCAAGACCACCACCTCCGGCAAGCTCGGCCGGGTGCTGGTGGCCGACGGCCGCAAGGTGGTGCTCGGCGCCGCCGACACCTTCCGTGCCGCCGCCGCCGACCAGCTGCAGACCTGGGGCGAGCGGGTCGGCGCGCAGACCGTGCGCGGCCCGGAGGGCGGCGACCCGGCCTCGGTCGCCTTCGACGCGGTCAAGGAGGGCATCGCCGAGGGCGCGGACACCGTGCTGATCGACACGGCGGGCCGGCTGCACACCAAGACCGGCCTGATGGACGAGCTCGGCAAGGTCAAGCGGGTGGTCGAGAAGCACGGCCCGGTCGACGAGGTGCTGCTGGTCCTGGACGCCACCACCGGTCAGAACGGGCTGGTGCAGGCCCGGGTCTTCGCCGAGGTCGTCGACATCACCGGCATCGTGCTGACCAAGCTGGACGGCACCGCCAAGGGCGGCATCGTGATCTCGGTCCAGCGCGAGCTGGGCGTACCGGTCAAGCTGATCGGGCTCGGCGAGGGCGCGGACGACCTGGCGCCGTTCGAGCCGGCCGCGTTCGTGGACGCGCTGATCGGCGACTGACCGGAGCCGGCCGCGGCCGCCAGGGCGCGTCCGCAGCGTCGCGTCGGACCAAGGGCCGTCTTCCCCGGGCACGGGGGAGGCGGCCCTCCGTCGTCCCCGTGCCCGGGGACCGGTCCACGCGGTGGGTCAGGATGCCAGCCAGGCCGGCTCGGCCGTACGGGCCCGGCTGCGGTGGCAGGCGTACGCCAGGGTGCCCAGCAGCAGCCGGGCCTCGGGCGGACAGGCGGCGCTCTCCCGGCACGGGCGGCGCAGCCAGCGCATCGGGCCGAGCCCGGCGAGCACGGTCGGCGGCGCGGCGACGTAGCTGCCGGCGCCGTGGCAGACCAGGTCGAGGGCGGCGTCGTCCCAGCCCATCCGGTACAGCAGCTCGGGCAGCTGACCCGCGGTGCCGGGGGCGACGAAGAACAGCAGCCGGCCGGTCGGGGCGGCCAGCACCGGGCCGACCTGGGTGCCCATCCGCTCCAGCCGGACCAGGGCCTGCAGGCCGGGCTGGGCCGGGACGTCCAGGACGTCGAAGGTCCGCCCGGCCGGGAGCAGCAGCGGCGCCCCGCCGCTGCAGCGGGCGGCCAGCTCCGCGGCGGCGGTACCGGCCGGCAGCTCCGGCCCGACCGCGTCGTGCAGGCCGGGGGCGGCGCAGTACGGGGCGGCGCAGCCGCAGCCCGTCGCGCCCCGGGGGCGGCCCGGACCGGTGGCGCCCACGGCGACCGACCAGCCCAGCCGGCCGGTGTACTCGGTGGCCGCCTGGAGCGAGGTGGCGCGGGTGCGGCGGGTACCGCGCGGCGCCGGCCACAGGGTGCCCAGCCGGAGATCGCCGAACAGGTTGTCCATGCCTCCCCCAACAGGTTCGGGTTGCCGGTGGTTACGGGACCGTGACATCGGGTCAATTGTCCGGTGTGGTGCACGTGGTGCGTTGGCGGCGCGCAGTGGGCGCCGTGCGCCAATTCGGGTGGCGCGCGCCAGGAGTCGCCTTGCACTGGCCCGCCGGATGCCGGATCGTCGTTGCTGCACGAGGTGCCTCCGTCGTCCCGAGGGCGGCAACCCGCCTTTTCCTTACGGAAGTTGGCCGCATTCGGCGGCGCGTGGAGCCTCCTCGGCCGACCCGGCATGTGCCGGAGTCACGCCGGGCTGACTACCAGTGAACCGCTCACGGTGCGCGCGTAGTTCACCCGTGGGGGTGGCGAAAGGTGGCGTTTTCCGAGCCATGCTCCCCCGGATGGCCGATGGAGCGTTACGTTCGGCCTACGGAAAGCAATGAACCGGTCACTTCGGTGGCCGGTATCGAGGCATGGCACAGCGCACCTAGGCACGGCCCAGCACCAGGCACCACAGGCAAGAGGCACCACAGGCACGGCACGAGCACGGCACGTCGAGCACAAGAGCCCGCAACCGTCGGGCACACGATCGGGGCCCCGGCCGGGGCCGGGCGGGATGGGCGTTCGCATGGGAGACAAGCAACCGAACGAGAAGCTCACCTCGTGGTTCACCCGCAGCGGGTGGTCGAAGGGCGAGCTGGCCCGCCAGGTGAACCGCAAGGCGCGGCAGATCGGTGCGCACCACGTCAGCACCGACACCTCCCGGGTGCGCCGCTGGCTCGACGGCGAGCAGCCGCGCGAGCCGATCCCCAAGATCATGTCCGAGCTGTTCTCCGAGCGGTTCGGCTCGGTGGTCTCGGTCGAGGACCTCGGGCTGCGCGCCGCGGTCCCGGTCTCCACCGTCGGCGGCGGGGTCGACCTGCCGTGGAGCGGCGAGCAGACCGTCCAGCTGATCAGCGAGTACTCGCGCAGCGACCTGATGCTCAACCGCCGGGGCTTCCTCGGCACCTCGCTGGCCCTGACGGCCGGCGCCGCGCTGATCGAACCGATGCAGCGCTGGCTCACCCCCGGTCCCGGCGGAGCACCGATGCCCATCCTCACCGCGGCCAACGGCGGCGAGCCGCACACCGGCCGGCTCTCCGAGCCCGAGCTGCAACTGCTCGAGCAGACCACCGAGATGTTCCGCCAGTGGGACGCCCAGAACGGCGGCGGCCTGCGCCGCAAGGCCGTGGTCGGCCAGCTCCACGAGGTCACCGACCTGCTCCAGGAGACCTACCCCGAGCAGACCACCCGGCGGCTGTTCCGGCTCACCGCCGAGCTCGCCCACCTGGCCGGCTGGATGTCGTACGACGTCGGCATGCACCCGAGCGCGCAGAAGTACTACGTGCTCGCGCTGCACGCCGCCAAGGAGGCGGGGGACCGCCCGTTCGGCGCGCTGATCCTCACCGACATGAGCCGCCAGATGATCCACCTCAACCGGGGCGAGGACGCCCTTGAGCTGATCCACCTCGCCCAGTACGGCAGCCGCGACACCGCCGGCCCGCGCCAGCAGGCCCTGCTGTACGCGATGGAGGCCCGCGCCTACGCGACCATCGGCGAGGTCAACCGCTGCGCCCGGGCCGCCCGGCTGGCCGAGGACACCTTCAGCGACTGCCGGCCCGGCGACGACACCCCGGACTGGCTGAAGTTCTTCTCCGAGGCCGAGCTCAACGCGGAGAACGCGCACTCCTTCCGCGACCTGGCCTACCACTCCTCCCGCAGCCCGCTGTACGCCTCGATGGCCTCCCCGGTGATGGAGCGCGCGGTCGACCTGTTCCGGCAGGACGGCGAGCACGTCCGCTCGTACGCCTTCAACCTGGTCGGCATGGCCAGCGTCCACCTGCTGCAGAACGAGCCCGAGCAGGCCGCCGTGATGTGCGGGCAGGCCGTGGACATCGCCAAGAAGGTGCGCTCGGAGCGGCTCAACACCCGGGTGCGCAAGACCTCGGAGGCGGCCACCCGGCAGTACAAGGGCGTCCCGGAGGTCTCCCGGCTGGCCGAGCGGGTGGTGCAGGACATCCCGGAGTTCGCCGCGACCGCGATCTGACCACCTGGCCACCTGGCCACCTGGCCGTCCGACCGACCCGCGATCCGACCGCAGTGCCGCCGCGCCGGCCGTCCCCGCGCGCGATCCGGCCATGGTCCACCGAGGCTCCGACCGTGGAGGCCGTCGAAACTCGCATCATCCGAACGGGCTCCCCCGCCCCCGCAGCGAGACGGCCTCCACGGTCGGTGACGTTTCCGGCACGTCCGGTGCCGCGCGGCCGCACGGTATCGCAAGATCTGTCATGGCACGGCCGTAGTTCACGCCCTCGTAACGCGCGCGTCAACCACGTCACTGCGGTGAAACACCGAGCCGCATCGGCCGAAACCCGCCTTCGGCACTCTCCTCTTCATCGCCGACACCCCGGGTGGGCACGGGACAGGGATCCCGGGTGTGGAGCGGCTTTCATCCCAGAGGAGACGCCGATGCCGGACGGCTTCAGCGCGGGCGATACCGCCTTTGTGTTCATCTGTGCGGCCCTGGTCATGTTGATGACCCCGGGTCTGGCCTTCTTCTACGGAGGCATGGTCAGGGTCAAGAGCACACTCAACATGCTGGTCATGAGCTTCATCTCGCTCGCGATCGTCAGCGTGCTCTGGGTCCTGTACGGCTACACGCTGGCCTTCGGCCCGGACGCCGGGGCCGGCCTGATCGGCAACCTCGACTTCCTCGGGATGCGCGGGATCGGCCTGAACGACATCACCGGGACCATCCCGGTCACGGCGTTCTCGGCCTTCCAGCTGATGTTCGCGATCATCACCCCGGCGCTGATCAGCGGCGCCGTCGCGGACCGGACCAAGTTCACCGGCTGGGCCCTGTTCGTGGCCCTGTGGGTGACCGTCGTCTACTTCCCGGTCGCGCACTGGGTGTTCTTCTTCGACGGCGGCAACGGCGGCTGGCTCGGCGACCGCAACGGCGTGATCGACTTCGCCGGCGGTACCGCGGTGCACATCAACGCCGGTGTCGCGGGCCTCGCCCTGTGCCTGGTGCTCGGAAAGCGGGTCGGCTTCAAGAAGGACCCGATGCGGCCGCACAGCCTGCCGCTGGTGATGCTCGGCTCCGGCCTGCTCTGGTTCGGCTGGTTCGGCTTCAACGCCGGCTCGGCGCTGGCCGCCAACGGCGTGGCCGGCATGGCCTTCCTGAACACCCAGGTCGCCACCGCCGCGGCCGTGCTCGGCTGGCTCGCCTACGAGAAGATCAAGCACGGCGCGTTCACCACGCTGGGCGCCGCCTCCGGCGCGGTGGCCGGCCTGGTCGCCATCACCCCCGCCTGCGGCTCGGTCTCGCTGCTCGGCGCGATCGCGATCGGCATCATCGCCGGCGCCGCCTGCGCCGCCGCGATCAGCCTCAAGTACCGCTTCAACTTCGACGACTCGCTCGACGTGGTCGGCGTCCACGCGGTCGGCGGCATCATCGGCTCGCTGGCGATCGGCCTCTTCGCCACCGGCCACGTCGGCCAGAGCGCCCAGGGCCTGTTCTACGGCGGCGGCCTCGGCCAGCTCGGCAAGCAGGCGATGGGCGTCGGTGTGGTCGCGGTCTACTCCTTCGTCCTGTCCTGGCTGCTCGGCCAGGCCATCCACAAGACCATCGGCCTGCGGGTCTCCGAGGACGTCGAGGTGGCCGGCATCGACCAGGCCGAGCACGCCGAGTCCGCCTACGACTTCTCCGCCGTCGGCGCCAGCCTCGGCCGGGCCGTCTCCGCCCCCACCGCCGCCCACTCCACCGCCGCCGCCAAGAAGACCGAGGTCGACGCCTGATGAAGCTCATCACCGCAGTCATCAAGCCGCACCGCCTCGACGAGGTGAAGGACGCCCTGCAGGCCTTCGGGGTGCACGGCCTGACCGTCACCGAGGCCAGCGGCTACGGCCGGCAGCGCGGCCACACCGAGGTCTACCGGGGCGCCGAGTACACGGTGGACCTGGTGCCCAAGGTCCGGATCGAGATCCTGGTCGAGGACGACGACGCCGAGCAGCTGATCGACGTCGTGGTCAAGGCCGCCCGCACCGGCAAGATCGGCGACGGCAAGGTCTGGTCCGTCCCGGTCGAGACGGCGGTCCGGGTCCGCACCGGGGAGCGCGGGCCCGACGCGCTCTGACGCGCTCCCACCCGACGCCGGTCCGACGCGAACCGTCGGACTGGCCCTACCATTCAGCACCATCGGCCCCAGGCGGACCTGCCCACAGCAGGTCCGCCACCGGCGTATCCGGCAGCGTCGCCGACGCGTACGTGGGGCACCGCCGCCGAGGCGCGCGAGGTACTGCGGCCGCAGGCGTACCAGGCACCCGCTTGCCACACGGATGGGGACCACGACGTGACCACGACCGACACCCACCCCTCCGGCCCGGCCCGCCCGAGCGACGACCACGGCGCGGACCGCGCCCGGCTGCTCGCCGACCCGGCCCTGTCCGGCGCCGAACGCCGCACCGCGCTGGCCGGGCTGACCGACCGCTGGCTGACCGGCCTGCACCGCAAGGCCGGCGCCCCGCCCGGCACCGCCCTGGTCGCGGTCGGCGGCTACGGCCGCGGCGAACTCTCCCCGCGCAGCGACCTGGACGTCCTGCTGCTGCACGACGGCGCACTCGACCCCGAACTGCCCGAACGCCTCTGGTACCCGGTCTGGGACTCCGGCGCCGCCCTCGACCACTCGGTCCGCACCCTCGCCGAGGCCCGCGCGGTGGCCGCGGAGGACCTGAAGGCCCAGCTCGGCCTGCTCGACGCCCGGCACGTCGCCGGCGACCCGGAGCTGACCGCGGCCCTGCGTTCGGCCGTCCTCGCCGACTGGCGGGCCGCCGCGCCCACCCGCCTGCCGGAGCTGCACGAGCTCGGCCGCGCCCGGGCCGAGCGCCACGGCGAGCTCTCCTTCCTCCTCGAACCCGACCTCAAGGAGGCCCGCGGCGGCCTGCGCGACGTGGTGGCGCTGCGCGCCATCGCCGCCACCTGGCTGGCGGACGCCCCGCGCGACGGCCTGGAGGCCGCCGCCGCCCGGCTGGCCGACGTCCGCGACGCCCTGCACCTGGTCACCGGCCGGGCCACCGAGCGGCTCAGCCTCCAGGACCAGGACCAGGTCGCCGCCCGGCTCGGCGTACTCGACGCGGACACCCTGCTCCGGCAGGTGTACGAGGCCGCCCGCACGATCACCTACGCGGGCGACGTCACCTGGCGCTCGGTCGACCGGATACTGGCCGCCCGCAGCGGCCGGGGCCGCCGGATCGCCCGCTTCGCCTTCCCGTTCGGCGGCGCCGGCCGGACCGGCGGCCCGGCCGCCAGGGGCGCGGTCGCCAGGGGCACCGTCGAACGCCGGCCGCTCGCCGAGGGCGTGGTGGAGCAGGACGGCGAGGCGGTGCTCGCCCAGGCGGCCCGTCCGGCCCAGGACCCGGTGCTGCCGCTGCGCGCGGCGGCCGCCGCCGCGCAGGCCGGGCTCACCATCTCGTACGCCACCGTGCGGCGGCTGGCCGCCGAGACCAGGCCGCTGCCGGTGCCGTGGCCGGACGAGGCCCGCGAGCAGCTGGTGACCCTGCTCGGCGGGGGGGAGGCCTGTCTGCCGGTCTGGGAGGCGCTGGAGGCGGAGGGCCTGGTCAGCCGGATGCTGCCGGACTGGGAGCGGGTCCGCTGCCGCCCGCAGCGCAACGCGGTGCACCGCTGGACGGTCGACCGGCACCTGATCGAGACGGCGGTCAGGGCCGCCGCGATGACCCGCCGGGTGGCCCGGCCCGACCTGCTGCTGGTCGCCGCGCTGCTGCACGACATCGGCAAGGGCTGGCCGGGCGACCACTCGGAGGCCGGCGAGGTGATCGTGCGCGACGTGGCGGCCCGGATGGGCTTCGACCCGGCGGACACCGAGACGCTGGCCCTGCTGGTCAGGCACCACCTGACCCTGATCGACACGGCTACCCGGCGGGACCCGGACGACCCCGCCACGGTCGACCTGATCACCAAGGTGGTGGGCGGCCTGCCGCAGCTGGAACTGCTGCACGCGCTCACCGAGGCGGACGCCACCGCGACCGGCCCGGCGGCCTGGAGCAGCTGGCGGGCCTCCCTGGTCTCCGGCCTGGTGGCCCGTGCGGCCGCCCAGCTGGCGGGCGACACCGGCTTCCCGGCCGACGCCGAGCCGACCGCCGACGAGGAGCGCCTCGCCGTCGAGGCCGCCCGCACCGGCGGCCCGGCGCTCGCCCTGCACGCCGAGACCGACCACGAGGCGCCGGCCACCGAACCGATGGGCGTCGAGCTGACCCTCGCCATCCCGGACCGCCCCGGCCTGCTGGGCACCGTCGCCGGGGTGCTCGCCCTGCACCGGCTGCGGGTGCGGGCCGCGAGCCTGCGCGAGCTCGACCCGGTCGGCGCCGGCCCGGTGCTGGTGATCTCCTGGACGGTCGCCGCCGAGTACGGCGAGCTGCCCGAGACCGCCCGGCTGCGGGCCGACCTGCGGCGCGCGCTGGAGGGCTCGCTGGACGTGTCCCGCAAGCTCGCCGAGCGGGACGCCGCCGCGCCGCGCCGCCGGGGCATCACCACCCCGCCGCCGGTGGTCGCCGTCGCCCCGGGCGCCTCGCGCAGCGCCACCATCCTGGAGGTCCGCGCGCACGACGCCCCCGGCCTGCTGCACCGGATCGGCCGGGCGCTGGACGCCGCGGGCGTGCGGGTACGGACCGCGCACGTGTCCACCCTGGGCGCGGACGCCGTCGACGCCTTCTACGTCACCGACCCGGCCGGGCGGGCGCTGAGCACCGAGCGGGCCCGCGAGGTGGCCCGGGAGGTGCAGCAGGCGCTGGCCTGAGCGGCGGCGGGCCCCGGGTGGCCCGGGCGGACCCGCCGGTGCCGACGGAGGTGCTGGTCAGTGCGGTGTCCGCCGGCCGGGGGACCGCGCGCTGGGACGGGGTGGAGACCGTTCGGCGGGTGGGCGGATACCCTGGGGGCGACGACAGTACCCGTACCGATGCCGCAAGGGACCCGCGACCGACGTGTTCGACACTCTTTCCGACCGCCTCGCAGCGACGTTCAAGAACCTCCGGGGCAAGGGCCGCCTCAGCGAGGCGGACATCGACGCCACCGCGCGCGAGATCCGGATCGCCCTGCTCGAGGCGGACGTCGCGCTCCCCGTCGTGCGGGCCTTCATCAAGCAGATCAAGGACCGCGCCCTCGGTTCCGAGGTCTCCGGCGCGCTGAACCCGGCCCAGCAGATCATCAAGATCGTCAACGAGGAGCTCATCAGCATCCTCGGCGGCGAGACCCGCCGCCTGCGGTACGCCAAGACCGGCCCGACCGTGATCATGCTGGCCGGTCTGCAGGGTGCCGGTAAGACCACCCTGGCGGGCAAGCTCGGCCACTGGCTGAAGAGCCAGAAGCACACCCCGCTGCTGGTCGCCTGCGACCTCCAGCGCCCGAACGCCGTCACCCAGCTCGGCGTGGTCGCCGAGCGCGCCGGGGTGGCCTTCTACGGCCCGCAGCCGGGCAACGGCGTCGGCGACCCGGTGCAGGTGGCCCGCGACTCGATCGAGTACGCGAAGCAGAAGCAGTTCGACGTGGTCATCGTCGACACCGCCGGCCGCCTCGGCATCGACGCCGAGCTGATGCAGCAGGCCGCAGACATCCGCGCCGCCGTCAACCCGGACGAGGTCCTGTTCGTCGTCGACGCCATGGTCGGCCAGGACGCGGTCACCACCGCGCAGGCCTTCCTCGAGGGCGTCGACTTCACCGGTGTGGTGCTCTCCAAGCTGGACGGCGACGCCCGCGGCGGCGCCGCCCTCTCGGTGGCCCACGTCACCGGCCGCCAGATCATGTTCGCCTCCAACGGCGAGAAGGTCGACGACTTCGACGCCTTCCACCCGGACCGGATGGCCTCGCGCATCCTCGGCATGGGCGACATGCTCAGCCTGATCGAGAAGGCCGAGCAGACCTTCTCCCAGGCCGAGGCCGAGAAGATGGCCGCCAAGCTGCAGGGCGGCGGCAAGGACTTCACCCTCGACGACTTCCTGGGCCAGCTGGAGCAGGTCCGGAAGATGGGCTCGATCTCCAAGCTGCTCGGCATGCTGCCCGGCATGGGCCAGATCCGGGAGCAGATCAACAACATCGACGACAAGGACGTCGACCGCGTCGGCGCCATCATCAAGTCGATGACCCCGGCCGAGCGGGCCGACCCGAAGATCATCAACGGTTCGCGCCGGGCCCGTATCGCCAAGGGTTCGGGCTCGGGCGTCGGCGAGGTCAACAACCTGGTCGAGCGCTTCTTCGAGGCCCGCAAGATGATGTCCGCGATGGCCTCCGGGAAGGGCATCCCCGGCATGCCGGGCATCCCCGGGATGGGCGGCGGCGCCAAGAAGTCCGCCAAGAAGGCCCAGCCCGCCAAGGGCCGCAAGAAGTCCGGCAACCCGCTGAAGCGGGCCCAGGAGGAGGCCGCGGCCGCCGAGCGCCGCGCGCTCGGCCCCGGCGGCGCCCAGCAGGCCCCGGCCCCCGGCGGTGCGTTCGGCCTCGGTGCGGGCAAGGGCCCGGCCGACTTCGAGCTGCCCAAGGAGTTCCGCGACCTGATCTGACGGTCCGCCTCCCGCGACGCGTACGGCCCGCCGCCCTCCGGGGTGGCGGGCCGTCGCCGTCCCGGGCGGCGGGGCGTTGCTGTCCTGGGTGGCGCGGCGTTGCCGTCCCGGGTGGCGGCCGGTGGGTGGCGGGGCGTGGTGGGGCCGCGGTCGGGACTCGCCCGCCCGGCGGCGGGGGGAATGGCCGATGATGGTCCGATGCGAGTGAGGATCCGGGCGCCGAGGCCCGCAGACGCTGAACCGTACGCCGAGGCGGTGCGCCGGTCCGCCGACCACATCGGCCGCTGGAACCCGGTCGAGCCGGACGGGCTGCCGGAGCTGCTGGAGCGTCAGGGGCCGGGGCTGCGGACGTACCTGATCGAGGACATCGCCACCGGCGGCCTGGTCGGCAAGTGCAACGTCGCCAACATCGTGCTCGGCCGGTTCTGCAACGCCGCCCTCGGCTACGACTCCTACCTGCCGTTCGCCGGCACCGGGCTGATGACCGAGGGCATGCGGCTGGTGGTCGGCCGCTGCTTCGCCCCGCCCGAGCGGGGCGGTCTCGGCCTGCACCGCCTGGAGATCAACGTCCAGCCCGACAACGAACGCTCGATCGGCCTGGCCCGCAGGCTCGGATTCCGGCACGAGGGCTTCACCCCGCGGATGCTCTACCTGGCCGGCGCCTGGCGGGACCACGAGCGCTTCGCCCTCACGGCCGAGGAGTGGCCCCCGGCCGGGCCCGACGGCCACTGACCCGGCCCGGCGCCCGGGGCCGGACCCCCGGGGCCGGCGCCCCGGGCCGGACCCCCGGCTGCCCCCTGGTGCGGCCGCTGGTCCGGCGGCCGTCGGCCTGGCCGGGGTGCCGGGTGCCGGGTGGGCCGTCAGCGCGGCTGTTCGGCCACCACGTAGCGGAACAGGTTGACCATCCGCACCGAGCCGTCCGGCCGCACGTACGGGTGCAGCGCCTCCTCCAGCTCCTTGCGGACCAGCGTGGGCCCCGAGTCCTCGACCGCGCTGTCGAACAGGCCGGTCGACAGCATGCCGCGCACCGCGCTCTCCGGATCGGGGTACGCGAACGGGCAGTTCACCCGCCCGCTGCCGGCCGGTCGCAGACCGGCGCCGGTCAGCAACTGCTCCAGCCCGCCCGGGCCGCTGAGCGCGAACGGCGCGTGGGCCCGGGAGCGCACCGACAGCCGGCGCGCGACGTCCAGCGCGCCCGCGCTCTCGCAGCGTTCGGCCGGTCCCCAGGAGGCGAGCACCAGGTGCCCGCCCTGGAGCGTCAGGCCGGCCGCCTCGGCGACCAGCGCGGCCGGGTCACGGACGTAGGGGAGCTGCTCGAAAACGGTGACCAGCGAATGGGCCGCCCGGGGGATGCCGTACGCCGACCGGGTGAGACGCCCGGTACCGCGTCCACCCCCCGCCGACTCGGACAGCACCCGCAGTCCGCGGCCCTCCGCGAGCTCCCTCAGCTCGGCCTCCGGTTCCTGCCCCGACACCTGCGCCCCGCGCTCCTCGGCGAGCAGCAGGGCCAGGCCCGACCGGCACCCGAGACTGAGCACGCTGGTGGCCGGGCCGACCTCCAGCCGCTCGTAGACCGCCTGGTAGAGCGGTACCAGCATGCGCTCCTGGATCTCCGCCCAGTCCCGCGCCCGGCCGTGCGACCCCGCCGTGCCGTCGGTGTCGGGGCGCTGTGCGGTCGTGCCGGCCACGTGCGCTGAAGCCATCGCGGACTCCCATCCGGTTCTGGATTCCGATGTCTGCATCGGCGTCTGTTTCGGTGTCTACAGCTCCCCCCGACGACCCCGCCCCGCATCCAGCGAACAGCGGCCGGGGCCCGGCGTCCAGAGGGGTGCGAGCAGGTATCCGCGCGCCGCGGTGGTGCGCCGGTGGGATGCGCCGGTGGGTCCCGTCCGCGCGGGCCGCCCGTTCGGCAGGTAAACCGATTCACAGTCGGCGGCCGAGTCCCCGTACCATCTGCCCCATGGCTAAGGCACCCGTTCTCACCCCCCAGGCGGACGACTTCCCCCGCTGGTACCAGGACCTCATCAACAAGGCCGAGCTGGCCGACAACGGTCCGGTGCGCGGCACCATGGTCATCCGACCGTACGGCTACAGCCTGTGGGAGCGGATGCAGCAGGAGATGGACGCGCGGATCAAGAAGGCCGGCGCGCAGAACGCCTACTTCCCGATGTTCATCCCGCAGTCGTACCTGACCCGGGAGGCCGAGCACGTCGAGGGCTTCGCCCCCGAGCTGGCGGTCGTCACCCACGGCGGCGGCAAGCAGCTGGAGGAGCCGGTCGTCGTCCGGCCCACCTCCGAGACGATCATCAACGAGTACTTCTCCAAGTGGATCCAGAGCCACCGCGACCTGCCCCTGCTGATCAACCAGTGGGCCAACGTGGTCCGCTGGGAGCTGCGCCCGCGCGTCTTCCTGCGCACCACCGAGTTCCTCTGGCAGGAGGGCCACACCGCCCACGCCACGTACGAGGACGCGCGTGAGTACGCCTCGCGGATCCACACCGACGTCTACGGCGACTTCATGACCAACGTGCTGGGCATCGACGTGGTGCTCGGCCGCAAGACCGCCAAGGAGCGGTTCGCCGGCGCGATCAACACCCTCACGCTCGAGGGCATGATGGGTGACGGCAAGGCCCTGCAGATGGGCACCAGCCACGAGTTGGGCCAGAACTTCGCCAAGGCCTTCAACACCACCTTCCTGTCCGGCGGGGACCAGCGCGACCACGTCTGGCAGACCTCCTGGGGTGTCTCCACCCGCATGGTCGGCGGCCTGATCATGTCCCACGGCGACGACAACGGCCTGCGCGTCCCGCCGCGGCTGGCCGCCGTCCAGGCCGTCGTCCTCGCCATCAAGGGCGACGACGCGGTGCTGGCCAAGGTCCGCGAGATCGGCGCCCAGCTGGAGGCCGTCGGCATCCGGGTCGTGGTCGACGACCGCACCGACACCCCGTTCGGCCGCCGCGCCGTCGACTGGGAGCTCAAGGGCGTACCGCTGCGCATCGAGGTCGGCCCGCGCGACCTGGAGAACGGCACCGCCATGCTGGCCCGCCGCATCCCCGGCGGCAAGGAGCCGGTGGCCGTCGACGCCCTGGCCGCGCTGCTGCCCGGGATCCTGGAGGAGGACCAGGCGCTGCTGCTGCGCCAGTCCCGCGAGCGCCGCGAGTCCCGCACGGTCGACGTCAAGAACCTGGACGAGGCCGTCGAGGCCGCCGCCACCGGCTGGGGCCGGATCTCCTGGGCCGAGCTCGGCCCGGAGGGCGAGGCCAAGCTGGCCGAGCAGGGCGTCTCGGTGCGCTGCATCATCGCCGCCGACGGCTCCGTGCCGGCCACCGACGACCAGGACGGCAACATCGCGATCGTGGCCCGCGCCTACTGACATCCGGGCCCGCGCCCACTGACGCGGTCCGGCTCCCGAGCCGGTGGGCCCGGACCGACCGGTCCGGGCCCACCGGCGCAGGGGCGGCCACGCTGCGCGGAGGGCTCCGGTGCTTGGTGCGGGGCCCGCTCCGGGGCCTGCTCCGGTGTCTGCCCAGCGGCCCGCTCCGGTGGTCCGGCGGTCCGGGTGGGCGGGTCCGGTGGTCCGCTCCGGCGGTCCGGGCGGGTGGTGCGGCGGGTTCGGCGGTGGGCGGTGCAGCAGTGCGGCGGGTGCTTCGGCGAGGGTGTCCGGTCGGCCTGTTCCACGGCCGGACTTTTCGGTATCCACGGACGTTGACGTCCGTTCGAATGCCGTTCGCCATCTCGTCCGTGTTCTCTGCTGAGACTACTCACCAGTCAACTGCCGGTCGCGCTGAACTAGCGGTACGGTATACGGCCCGTGGCCCTGTCAATTTCGGTCAGGCCACGGGCCGTACGTCCAACGGGCGTCGGCGCCCTGGGGCGATAGCCGAGAGTCCGTCGAATCCGGCGGACCGAGAGTTGCAGGGGGTTGGTCTTGCGTCAGATCCGAGCAGCGCAATTCGCGCACAGCTGTGTATTCCTGAGAGTTTCCTGGGAATTCCCCGCGAACGGGAACTCGTGGAACACCGGCTCTCTTCCCAACGTTGGTACAGCGTGAGCACGACACAGCCTCTCGTCCTGGCGGCCGAACTGGCCGCCGCCTGGAGCGACATCCAGGCCCACCACCAGGACCTCCCCGACCTGGCCTCGCCCGAGGCGCTGATCGGTGAGTCCTCCTCGGCCTGCGGCACCCGGCTCGACTTCGAGCGGCTGCTGCACGAAGCCGCCCACGGCCTGGCCGCCGCCCGCGAGATCCGCGACACCTCCCGGGCCGGCCGGTACCACAACAGGCGCTTCCTGATGCTCGCGTCCGAGCTCGGGCTGGCCCACCCGGTGGAACCGCACGCCAGTAGCGGCTTCTCCCAGGTGACCATGCTCAACGACACCCGGGACCGCTACTCCAGCACCATCGAGCGGCTCGACCGCGCGCTGGGCGCCCACCAGCTGGCCGTGGCCGGCGAAGGCGGGCACCGGGCGTTCCGCGGCCCGGCCGCGCGGCACGGTTCGTCGGGTGGCGGCGTGCGCGTCAAGGCCGTCTGCGGTTGTGGCCGGAACGTGCGGGTGGTTCCGTCGGTGCTCGCCCAGGCCTCGATCGTCTGCGGTGCCTGCCAGCAGCCGTTCAAGATCTCGTAACGCAGCGCCGGCACCGACCGCCGCGGTCCCGTACTCGGTACACCGCACTCCTCGCTCAGACTCCGTACTCTGCCGCCTGCCCGTGCGGTGGGTGCGCAACCGCCGGCCACGGCGGGTGCGACGGGTAGCAGACCACGGAGCGTGACCTCCACCGACGGCCCGGCCCGTACGGGCCGACACCGGAGGGTGCGGGAGGGCGTGGCGAAGAGGCGAAGGACAGCGGCACGGCAGTAACCAGCAGCACCGATGTACCAGCAGCACAGAAACACCAGCAGCACCAGCAGCACCGATGTACCTGGAGTGGCTGCGCGCGGGCGCAGGCACAGACGCAGAGGCTGAACCGAAGCAGTTGCAGTAGCAGCAGAGGCTGTACGACCTGAGGGCGACAGCGCCGGGCCGGTCCCACCGGTGGGCGATCCAGTCGGCCGACCGTCCGAGGCCGCTGTCCCACTGCCGCCGTGTGGCTGTTCGGCTCTACCGGGGGCGGGGACCCTCGGTCGGGCCGACCTGCCCCGGTATGGCAGAATGGACAGCTGAGTACTCGGCAGCCGAGCAGGACCCCTCTCTCCTACGGCTGGCGTGTCCCTTGAACGGCCGGGCCCGCAACCCCACGCGGAGCCAGTGGTCGCTCACCCACGTCAACACCAGGAGAATCCACTCCCGTGGCAGTCAAGATCAAGCTCAAGCGTCTCGGCAAGATTCGCTCCCCGCACTACCGCATCGTCGTCGCCGACTCGCGCACCAAGCGTGACGGCCGCGCGATCGAGGAGATCGGCATCTACCAGCCGACCTACAACCCCTCGAAGATCGAGGTCGACACCGACCGCGCCCAGTACTGGCTGTCCGTCGGCGCCCAGCCGACCGAGCCCGTGCTCGCCATCCTCAAGCTGACCGGCGACTGGCAGAAGTTCAAGGGCCTGCCGGCTCCGGAGCCGCTGAAGGTCGCCGAGCCCAAGGTCGAGGACTTCTCGCACCTCTTCGCGAAGGCCGTCGCCGGCTTCGAGGACGCCACCACCGGTGTCGCCATCACCCCGAAGGCCAAGAAGGCGGACAAGGCTGACGAGGCCGAGGCCGCTTCCACCGAGGCCTGAGCGTGATCGAGGAAGCCCTCGACCACCTGGTGAAGGGCATCGTCGAGCACCCCGACGAGGTGCAGGTGCGTTCGCGCCAGCTGCGTCGGGGCCACACCATCGAGGTGCGCGTGCACCCCGATGACCTCGGCAAGGTGATCGGCCGTGGCGGTCGCACGGCGCGCGCGCTGCGCACCGTGGTCGGCGCCCTCGGCGGTCGCAACGTCCGGGTCGACCTGGTCGACGTGGACAGCATTCGCTGACACTAGACTGTCAGGTTTCTGGGCCGGCCGGGACGCTTAGTCGTCCCGGCCGGCCCTTCCTCGTTCCATGGGATTCGGGGCTCCGGGTCGCCTGGGCGCCGGGTCGTTCCACGAGGCGTTCTCCGCCCTGTGGCCCGCCGGCTCCACGGCCGTCCGGATCGCTGGATCTTCGGGCTCGTGGGCCCGTCGGGCTCGGGTGCCGGGGTTCCGGGCTCGCGGGCCTGTCGGCCCCGTCAGCGCCGTCAGCGTCGACCGGGATTCCGGGGCCCGACAGGGCCTGATCCCGGCCGGCAAGACTTCCATTTCTTCTTCCGCCACCTCTGCTCAGCTGCTCAGCCCAGCAGTGCACGACACCAGGAGAGCGATCACCGTGCAGCTCGTCGTCGGCAAGATCGGCCGCGCCCACGGCATCAAGGGAGACGTCAGCGTCGAGGTCCGTACCGATGAGCCGGAGCTCCGGCTCGGTCCCGGTGCGGTCCTGCTCACCGACCCGGCCTCGGCCGGCCCGCTGACCGTCGAGTCCGGCAAGGTGCACAGCGGCCGGTTGCTGCTGCGCTTCGCCGGTGTCAAGGACCGCAACGGCGCCGAAGCGCTGCGGGGCACCATGCTGATCGCCGAGGTGGACCCGGAGGAGACCCCGGACGACCCGGAGGAGTACTACGACCACCAGCTCATCGGCCTGGACGTCGTGCTCACCGACGGGACCCCGGTCGGCGAGATCACCGAGGTGATCCACCTGCCGTACCAGGACCTGCTCACCGTCACCAAGGCCGACGGTACGGAGGTGCTGGTGCCGTTCGTCGCCCGGATCGTGCCGACGATCGACCTGGAGAACCAGCGGGCCGTCATCGACCCGCCCGCCGGTCTGATCGACCCGATCGAGGCGGACGTGGCCGGCGGCCCGGAGACGGCGGCCGGAGCTGCCGCGCCCGAGGACGCTGCTGGCTCCGCGGATGCCGGTACCGACGAGGCTGCCGGCTCCGAGGGCGCCGGCACCGAGGGTGGCGGGGGCGCAGCGTGAGCCGGATGCGGATCGACGTCATCACGATCTTCCCCGAGTACCTGGATCCGCTGAACGTCTCCCTGGTCGGCAAGGCCCGGGCGCGCGGCCAGCTGGACGTCCACCTCCACGACCTGCGGTCGTGGACCACTGACGTGCACCGCACGGTCGACGACACCCCGTACGGGGGCGGCCCCGGCATGGTGATGAAGCCGGAACCCTGGGGCGCCGCGCTGGACGCCGTCCTCGCCCAGGGGGCGGACGCCCTCGCGGCCGGGGATGCCGCCGCCGCCGGCGAAGACGGCGGCGACCGCGGCGACGTCGGCGACGGCGGGATGCCCGCAGGTGAGGTGCCGACCCTGGTCGTGCCGACGCCGAGCGGACGTCCGTTCACCCAGGAGCTCGCTCAGGAACTCGCCGGGCGTCCGTGGCTGGCCTTCGCTCCCGCCCGGTACGAGGGCATCGACCGCCGGGTGATCGAGGAGGCCGCGACCCGGATGCCGGTCGTCGAGGCCTCGATCGGCGACTACGTGCTGGCCGGGGGCGAGGTCGCCGTGCTGGTGATGGTCGAGGCCATCGCGCGGCTGCTGCCCGGTGTGCTCGGCAACGCCGAATCCCACCGCGACGACTCATTCGCCCCCGGGGCGATGGCCGACCTGCTGGAGGGGCCCGTCTACACCAAGCCCGCCGAGTGGCGCGGCCGCGAGGTACCCGAGGTCCTGCTCAGCGGCCACCACGGCAAGATTGCCCGCTGGCGCAGGGAGCAGGCGTTCGCCCGTACGTTGGCGCACCGTCCCGACCTGGTGGACCGCTGGCAGCTCGGCGCCTTCGACAAGAAGGAGCGGGAGGCGCTCAGCGTCCTCGGCCTGAGGTGGGACGACGAGGCGGGCCGATTTCGGTCCGTGGCCGATGCTGTGGAAGAATAGGCGACTGTTGTCTGTCGCTGGGTGCCCCTGAGGGGTGCCACGTGGACCGGTGCCCCCGCCGCGGGGGGATCACCGCCAGCCGATGCGGCCCGCAGCAAACCCCATTGTGACGATTTTCCGTGGGCGGCCCGTGGCGCCTGCGATGGAGAGCAAAATGAGCAACAAGCTCGCTGCTGTCGACGCTGCTTCGCTGCGTACCGACATCCCGGCCTTCCGTGCCGGTGACACCCTGAAGGTTCACGTCCGGGTCATCGAGGGCAACCGCTCCCGTGTCCAGGTCTTCCAGGGCGTCGTCATCCGTCGCCACGGCGCGGGCGTCGGTGAGACCTTCACCGTCCGCAAGGTCAGCTTCAACGTCGGCGTGGAGCGCACCTTCCCGGTGCACACCCCGGTCGTCGAGAAGATCGAGGTCGTGACCCGCGGTGCGGTTCGCCGCGCCAAGCTGTACTACCTCCGTGACCTGCGCGGCAAGGCCGCGAAGATCAAGGAGAAGCGCGACAACTGATCGGACGGCTCCGGCCTCCGGAGCCGCTTCCGCTCGGGTCGTGCCGGGCTCTCTTCACGGCTGGTGCCGTGGGGATAAGCTCAGCGCGATGAGCACGCACGAACCACCCACGGACCGCGTCAGCAGTCCCGTACCTCCTGGTGCGGACCCGCTGGCGCGGTCCGTGGTCGTTCCCGGCCCGGACGCCGCCTTCGCAGCGGGGACTGAAGCCGGGACTGGAGCAAGGGCCGAAGCCAGGACTGCAGCCGGTGCTGCTCCCGGACTTCGTCCTGGCCCTGCCCTTGACGGTGGTCCCGGCCTCAATACGGGCGCGCACCCTGGAGCGGCGACTCAGGGCGCAGGGGACGGTGCGGCAGTGGCGGTGGCGGTTGCTGCCGGGGCCGAGCAGCCGGCTGAGGACGCGGACGAGGCAGCGGACGGTGCCGGTCCGGACGGTGCCGGTCCGGACGGTCGACGGACGGCAGCCCGCCGGGCACTCTCCCGGGACCTGCTGTCGGTCCTCGGCGTCTGCGTGGTGACGCTGCTGCTGGTCAACGCCTTCGTCGCGCGCCCGTTCGCGGTGCCCTCGGAGTCGATGGAGAACACCCTGCAGCCAGGCGACCGGCTCGTGGTGAACCGCCTCGCCTATGCCTTCGGCGGCAAGGTGCAGCGCGGCGACGTCATCGTGTTCGACGGGACGGGCTCCTTCTTGCCGTACGCGGCTGAACCCGCGCAGCCGCGCAAGATGCTTGCCGAGCTCGGTCTGGTGCCGACCGGGAACTCGGTCTTCGTGAAACGGGTGATCGGTGTCGGCGGTGACCGGGTGACCTGCTGCGGGGCGGACGGCCGCCTGCGGGTGAACGGTGTGCCCCTCGACGAGTCCGACTACCTCGCCCCGGGCGACGCCCCCTCGACCGTGCCCTTCGACGTGGTCGTGCCGGCCGGGAAACTCTGGGTGATGGGCGACCACCGGAGTGACTCCAGAGACTCCAGGGATCACCTCGGCGAGCCCGGTGGCGGTACCGTCCCTGAGCAGAAGGTGATCGGCAAGGCGGACTGGGTGGTGTATCCGGTGGGGCGGTGGACGTCTCTCGACCGGCCTTCCGGCTTTTCGGCGATTGGGGGGACCACCGCACATGGGGACCAGGGGTAGGGGAAAGGTGGCTGACGGGCCGATATCCGGTGCCGGCTCCAGCACCGAGGCCGTGACCGGTAACGGCATCGGTCCGGGTCCCGGCTACGGACCTGCGGGGCCGGACGAGTACGGCGACTACACCGTTTACGACGATTCCGGCCCATCCCGGGCGGCCTCCCGGGGTTCCGCCGGGGCGGCATCGTCCCCGGCACCGGTCCGTGGCCGGGCGGAGCGTCGGCGGACCGCCCAGCGCGCTGCCCGCCGCAGGCGCCGCTCGTTGCTGCGCGAGCTGCCGTTGATCGCCGTGGTGGCTCTGATCATCGCCGTCATCCTGAAGACCTTCCTGGTCCAGGTGTTCGTGATTCCCTCCGGCTCGATGGAGCAGACCATCCAGGTGGGGGACCGGGTACTGGTCGACCGGCTGACGCCCTGGTTCGGCAATGAGCCGGGTCGCGGTGATGTGGTGGTGTTCAAGGACCCCGGCGGCTGGCTCGAACAGGACCACGCCCGTTCCACCGACGGCCCGGTCATGCGCCGGGTGAAGTCCGCTCTGGCCACGGTGGGGCTGATCCCGTCCAACAACGAGGGCGACCTGATCAAGCGGGTCATCGGGCTGCCCGGTGACACGGTCGAATGCTGCGACGAGCAGGGCCGGTTGAGCGTCAACGGCACCCCGCTTGACGAGCCGTACATCGCTGCCGGGAACGCGCCGTCCCGGCAGCCGTTCAAGGTGACGGTTCCGGCGGGCCGGCTGTGGGTGATGGGTGACCACCGCGACCTGTCGGCGGACTCCCGCTTCCACATGGCCAATCCGGGGAACGGCACGATTCCGATCAGCAACGTCGTGGGTCGGGCCTTCATGATCGCCTGGCCGGTGTCGCGGGTCGGTCAACTCGGCGCACCGACATCACTCTCCTCCTTGCCGACCCGTCCGGTCGCCGCCGGGCGCGGGGAAACACCGGTGGCCGTCGGTGTCCCCGGCTCCCAATTGCCTCCCGGCCGGCCGGATCCTGCGGAACCCCCGCTCGTTATGGGTGTGTTGGGCGTTCTTCCGGTCCTCGTGCGCCGACGGCAGTAGACCCGGAGGTGATCGGCGGTGGCCCCGCCGATCTGCCGGACCGCCGTGTGGGAGCACCGGCGCGTCGACCGGGAGTGATAGAGAAGTGCTGGAGTACCGGGTGTCGGCCGTTCGGTGCCGTATCGTTCGATGCCGCATCGTCCGGTGTGCTGCCCGGTCGTCCCCAAGGCTGCGCTGGTGTCAGGAGTGTCCCCATCGGGCAGTTCTGAGGCGGGTTGACGGTCGATCACGCAACGTGGTGCCCGCTGTGCGGCACTGGTGAACGCGGGCGCACGGGCGTCCGCACAGCAGGGAGGAGATGTCGTGGGGGATCTGGTGATCGGTGCCCGCTCGGGCGCCCCGGAGCCCGAGGGCGCCGGGGGCCGTGGGGTCCGGTCGGCCGACGCCGAGTCGTCCGCCGAACCCGCAGGGGCCGGTACGGCTTCGCGGCAGGGCGGTCCGGCTGACAGTCAGGGCGGCGCGGACGGTTTCGAGGCCGGGGTATCCGGTGGGTCGGACGACAACGGCGCCGGCAACGGCAGGGGCGGAGACGGCGACGACGAGGGCGGTACGCCCGCGTCGAGCCCCCAGAAGCAGCGGTCCTTCCTGAAGGAGCTGCCGATCCTGATCGGCATCGCGCTGATCCTGGCCCTGGTCATCAAGACCTTCTTCGTCCAGGCCTTCTCCATCCCGTCAGGTTCCATGGAGAACACCCTGCAGGTCGGTGACCGGGTGCTGGTCGACAAGCTGACTCCCTGGTTCGGCGCCGAGCCCAAGCGCGGCGAGGTCGTGGTCTTCCAGGACCCGGGCGGCTGGCTGAACGACGAAGCGCCGAAGCGCAGCGACAGCGCCTTCGTCCGAGGTGTCCAGGACGTGTTCAGCTTCATCGGCCTGATGCCGTCCAGCAACGAGAAGGACCTGATCAAGCGCGTCATCGCGGTCGGGGGCGACACGGTCGAGTGCGAGGGCAGCGGTCCGGTCAAGGTGAACGGCATCGCACTCGACGAGCCGTACATCTACCCGGGAAACACTCCTTGCGGTGAGAAGCCGTTCGGGCCGGTCAAGGTCCCCGAGGGCCGCATCTGGGTGATGGGTGACCACCGCGGTAACTCGCTCGACTCCCGTTACCACCAGGACCAGCCCGGTGGCGGCACGGTGCCGGTGGAGAACGTGGTCGGCCGCGCCTTCGTCGTCGCATGGCCCGTCGGGGACTGGGCGACTCTCCCGGTGCCCGAGACCTTCGACCAGAAGGGCCTGTCGGCGTCCGGACCGCTGGCACCCCCGCTGGCCGGGGCAGCCGCTGCGCTGCCTGCCGTCTGGTGGCTGCGCCGGCGCCGCTGACCGGTCCGTCCCCGGCCGAGCGACTTCGGCCGGAACGACGCTGATCTGTGGCCGACTCTTGCGCGGGCCTCGGTACTCGTGAGTAATCTGCTCGCACGTGCCGTGGCCCGCGAGTCTTTCGGGGGCTGCGGTGGCGCTCCGCTTCCCGGCATCGGCCGATCGGAGGTGGGTCCGACGGCGGGGGCGATACCTGCTCCCGGCACCGGTCGGGTCCACGCGGCGGGCCGAACAGATGGGGTTGATGGCGATGAGCAGTGTGGCGGAGCGTGCGGCGACCACGCCGACGGCTTCCCGGCCGCGGCGGAGCAAGGCTGTGGTGCTGCAGGGGGCGGTGATCGCCCTCGGCTTCGTGATGCTGGTGGTCGGCTTCGCGGTGATCGCCGTGGACTACCGGCCGTACCGGATTCCGAGTGCTTCGATGACCCCGACCATCGCGGTCGGTGAGACGGTGCTGGCCCGCAAGGTGGACGGCGGGGCCGTCGGCCGCGGCGACATCGTGATCTTCCAGGACCCGGTCTGGGGGAACGCCGAGCTGATCAAGCGCGTTGTCGCAGTCGGCGGTGACACGGTGGCCTGCTGTGACAACGGACAGCGGCTCACCGTCAACGGCGTCGCGGTCGACGAGCCCTACCTCAGCCAGGGCACCGGCCCCGGTGACCCCTTCAGCATCACCGTGCCGGCGGGCAGACTCTTCCTCATGGGCGACTTCCGGGCCAACTCGCTGGACTCGCGCAGCCACCTGGAGATCGCCTCGGGCACGGTGGCCGCCTCCACCGTGAAGGCGCGCGTGGAGGCGACGATCCTGCCGATCGCGCGGGCCGGGGTGGACAAGCGCACCTCGGCCTTCGACGGCATCGGAGCACCGACCGCGCACGGACCGGGGCTGCTGCGACCGGCGGTGTACGCAATGGCGGTAGGTGTCTCCCTGGTGGTGCTGGCGTCCGGGATCGGCTCGATCGTCTCCCTGGTCCGCTGGACCAGGAGGCGCGGCAAGCGTTGACCTCAGCCGCGCCCCCACCCGAGCCACCTCCCCGCCGCCGTCGGCAGCCGGGGCAGCAGGGGCAGCGTGGGCGGCCGGACACTCAGCAACCAGTGCCATGGCGCGACGCTCGGCCGCCGGGCTCGGATCCGCAGGACGGAGGTGTACCCGGTGCCGGTGATCCGCCGCAGGGCCGCCAGGGTTCTGCTGCTGGACGGGGCGGACCGGATCCTCCTGCTCCACGGACTCGATCCCGCTGTCCCGGACGTCAGGTGGTGGATCACCCCGGGAGGCGGGGTGGAGCCCGGCGAGGACCTTGCGACCGCCGCTCTCCGCGAGCTCGCGGAAGAGCTCGGTGCGCTCGAGGTACGGCTGGGACCGCTGGTGGCGTACGGCACGACTGCTTTCTCCTATCAAGGGCAGCATTTCGAGCAGGAACAGTGGTTCCACCTGGCCCGGACCAGCCGGACGGACCTGGGCCTGGCCAGGAGCGGGGAGGAGGAGCACGCGACACTGCTGGGGGTGCGGTGGTGGACGCTCGCGGAGCTGCGGGCGACGGACGAGACCGTCTACCCGGCCGGGCTGGCCGGGTTGCTGGAACATCTGTTCACCGCTGGTCCGCCGGACCAGCCGGTAAGGCTCTGACAACAGGTGCCGTGGTCCACAATGGGGTGGACGTGACGAGTTGAGGGGACGCTTGGATGAGTGCCGAAGACCTCGAGAAGTACGAGACCGAGATGGAGCTCAAGCTCTACCGGGAGTACCGGGATGTCGTCGGTCTGTTCAAGTACGTGATCGAGACAGAACGGCGCTTCTACCTCACCAACGACTACGACCTGCAGGTTCACTCGGTCCAGGGTGAGGT
Organism: Kitasatospora sp. NEAU-CNBT7; assembly: GCF_057220535.1. NCBI lineage: Bacteria > Bacillati > Actinomycetota > Actinomycetes > Kitasatosporales > Streptomycetaceae > Kitasatospora > Kitasatospora sp. NEAU-CNBT7. Next base: position 65,106 of record NZ_JBXQQB010000031.1, read on the forward strand.
GTTCTTCGAGGTGTCGATGGCGGATGCCTGGGTCTGGGACATGTACCGGCCGGCCCGTTTCGTCCGCAAGGTGCGGGTGCTGACGTTCAAGGACGTCAACATCGAGGAGCTGGCGAAGAGCGACCTTGAGCTGCCCTCCGACGACGCGACCTTCGGCAACTGACCCGCCGACCGTCCCGGCCGCACCGAGACTGACCGCATAGCTCCTGAGCTGTCCAGAGCTGAGGTGGTTTCTCACTCCTGTGAGTGACCTCGGTTATCCACAGGCCCTGGTTATCCACAGGAAATCGCTCCACCCTGGCCGCGCGGGCACCCCTCCGGCAACCTCCTGCCTCGGAGGTGACTGCCGTGCAGAAGAGTGGCAACAACGGCCTCGGCCGGTACGGGGAAGAGGTTGCGGCCCGCTGGCTGACCCAGGACGGCCTGCGGATCCTGGAGCGGAACTGGCGCTGCGCCGAGGGCGAGCTCGACATCGTCGCGTTGGACGGGGACACACTCGCAGTGTGCGAGGTGAAGACCCGCTCCGAACGCGGGTTCCAGAGTCCGACCCAGGCCATCGACCAGGCGAAGGCCGACCGCCTGCGTCGCCTGGCCGAGCGATGGCTCGACGAACGCTGGCCGATCCACTTCGATCGACTGGTCCGAGCAGTGGCGACGGGCCCGCCCGGGGCGGAGGTCCCCGGGGCCGATCCCACCGGGACGGAGCGTGCGGGTCCCGCAGCGACGGGCATCCCGCGGCCGGAGCCGGAGGGACCGGCCTCCGGTGATGTGCCCGGCCCGCCGGGCCGACCGGCGAAGACCTCGGGCCGGTCCAGGAAACCGCGGAAGCGCAGCCCCGCCAGGCCCACGGGAGGGCAGACCGCGGCGGCGGCCGCCTCGCCCACCCCGGGGCCGGTCCAGACCCTCCTCGTGCCTGCTCCGCCCGGCGGCGTACGGATCGACCTGGTCGCCGTGGTCAACCGGTTCAAGGGCGCGGCGCAGGTGGAGCACCTGCGAGGGGCGATCTGAGATGGCGTTCGCACGCACCTGCTCCGTTGCGCTGGTCGGTGTGGACGGGGTCGTCGTCGAGGTCCAGGCCGACCTCGAACCGGGGGTCGCCGCGTTCGCCTTGGTCGGGCTGCCCGACAAGGCGCTCAGTGAAGCCCGCGACCGGGTCCGGGCGGCAGTGGTCAACAGTGGCGAGGCCTGGCCTCAGCGCAAGCTCACGGTCGGCCTCAGCCCGGCATCGGTGCCGAAGGGCGGCAGCGGGTTCGATCTGGCTGTCGCCTGCGCGGTCCTGGCAGCGGCCGAGCGACTTCCCCCGGAGACGATCGCGGACCTGCTGATCATCGGTGAGCTCGGCCTGGACGGGAAGGTCCGACCGGTCCGCGGTGTCCTCCCGGCTGTGCTGGCCGCAGCCGATGCCGGCTACCGCCAGATCGTCGTGGCCGAGCAGACCGCCGCAGAGGCCTCCCTCGTGCCGGGTGTCTCGGTGCTCGGGGTCCGCAGCCTGCGCCAGCTGATTGCGGTGCTCTCGGGCGCACCGCCGCCCGACGAGGCACCCGGCATCGCGGCGGGTCAGCCGGACCCGATGCTGGCGGGGCTCCTCCTCCCGGGCATCGGTGTCCGAGATCCGGGCGGTGTGCGAGAGGTGGTGCCCGACCTCGCCGATGTGGCCGGGCAGTACGAGGCGCGCAGAGCGCTCGAGATCGCGGCTGCCGGCGGCCACCACCTGTACCTGAAAGGGCCGCCAGGAGCCGGAAAGACGATGCTGGCCGAACGGCTCCCGGGCCTGCTTCCGCCACTGACCCAGACGGAGGCGCTGGAGGTCACCGCCGTGCACTCGGTGGCGGGACTGCTGCCGCCGGGCCGCCCCCTCATCGCAACGGCGCCGTACTGCGCGCCGCACCACTCCGCCACGATGCCCGCCATCGTCGGTGGGGGCAGCGGACTACCGAGGCCGGGCGCGGTCTCTCTTGCCCACCGAGGGGTGCTCTTCCTCGACGAGGCGCCCGAGTTCTCCGTGCGCACCCTCGACGCGCTGCGTCAGCCCCTGGAATCGGGGGAGGTGATGATCGCCCGATCGGCGGGCTCCATGCGGCTGCCCGCGCGGTTCCTGCTCTGCCTCGCGGCGAACCCGTGCCCTTGTGGCCGCCACTCGATGCGCGGCGGCGGCTGCGAGTGCACGCCTTCGATGGTCAACCGCTACCAGGCGAGGCTGTCGGGGCCGCTCCTGGACCGGGTCGATCTCCAGGTCCAGGTGGCGTCCGTGACCCGCGCGGAGTTGCTCGGCGCCGACAGCACTGCGGAGAGCACCCGCGCGGTGGCCGCGCGGGTCGCCCAGGCCCGCGCCCGGGCGGCGGCCCGACTCGCGGATACGCCGTGGCGTACCAACGCGGAGGTACCCGGCTACGAGCTGCGCAGCCGCTGGCGGGTGGCGCCCGGTGCGCTCGCGGACGCCGAACGGGACCTCGAGCGAGGTCTCCTCACGGCCCGGGGCCTCGACCGGGTGCTCCGGGTGGCCTGGACGGTTGCCGACCTCGCCGGCCGACACCAGCCCGGCCGGCTCGACGTGCGGACGGCGCTGATGCTGCGCACCGGGGTGCAACGAGGGCTCCCGCTGGCAGACCGGGTGAGCCCCGGACTCGGAGACCCCGACACCGACCTGGGAAGCGAGAACTGAGCCGCTGAGCCGTCCCGGTCGGCCGAGGCTCGCTCCCTGCCCGGCCGGAGCGCCCGTCGACGGACCTGCTGGCGTCCCCGATCTGATCAGGAGGCAAGGGTGAACACAGACGCGGAGAGTGCGGAAGAAGGCCGCCCCCGCACGTCCACAGACCGCAGCACAGCTGCAGCCGAGGCTTCGGCGATCAGGCCGGTGGAGCCGGGCCACGAACCGGGAAGCAAGGGAGGCGAGGGAAGCGAGGGAAGCGAGGTGATGACCGGGCGCGGCCGTGAGACGGACAGCGAGCCGAACCCTCGGGCGGACACCGAGCCGGAGACGGGCCGGCCACCCGATGCCGCTCGGCTCAGGTCGGAACAGGAACGCCGGGCGCGGGCTGCTCTCACCCGGCTCATCGAGCCCGGTGACCCCGTGATCGGACGGTGGCTCGCGAGGATGAGTGCAGCCGCACTGATGGGGATGATCGGCGGGCGGTCCGACCATCCTCCGATCGATCCCATCGGGTCCCAGGGAGCGCGACTGTCGGCGTACAGGGCGCGGCTACCGTCCGTCGATCCTGACGCGGACCTGGACCGGGTGGCTGCCGCCGGTGGACGGTTCATCATTCCGGGCGACTCGGAGTGGCCGTCCCAGCTGAACGACCTCGGTGACGCCCGCCCCGTCGGCCTCTGGGTCCGAGGGACCGGATCGTTGCGTCTCCTGGCCCTGCGCTCCGTCGCCGTAGTCGGCGCACGAGCCTGCACCGCTTACGGTGCGCATGTAGCGGGGGAGATCTCCGCGCAGCTCGCCGAGCGAGGCTGGGTGATCGTCTCAGGAGCCGCGTACGGCATCGACGCAGCCGCACACCGCGGCGCGCTCGCCGCCGGGGGAATCACCATGGGAGTGCTCGCCTGCGGTGTTGACGTGGCCTACCCCTCCGGCAACAGCCAGCTGATCCGCAACATCGCGGAACAGGGCATCCTGCTCAGCGAGCTGCCGCCCGGAGAGCACCCCACCCGGTTCCGATTCGTGCTGCGGAACCGGGTGATCGCCGCGCTGACCCGCGGCACCGTGGTGGTCGAAGCGGCGGTCCGCAGCGGTGCGCTGAGCACAGCGCGGCGCGCCCGGGATCTCAACCGGCACACGATGGGTGTGGCCGGCCCGGTCACCTCCGAACTCTCCGCAGGCGTCCACGCCCTGATCCGTAGTGGTGCCGCCACCTTGGTCACCGACGCGGCCGAGATCGGGGAGCTGATCGGATCGATGGGTGAGGACCTTGCGCCGATCGGTTCCGGGCCGGTGCTGCCCCGGGACCTCCTCGAGCCCACCACGGCCCAGGTGCTCGAGGCCGTGCCGGCCAGTGCCGACGGAAGCCCCGTCGAGGTCCTCGCCCGTCGGGCCGGGCTCTGTACGGACGAAGTCCTCCAACGGTTGTACGAGCTGAGCTCGCTAGGCCACGTCGAGCGACACGGCGCGCACTGGAGGCTGGTACGAAGACGCTGACAGGCGCCAGGCCGATCGGATGCGACCGCGCAGCCGCACTGCGGTGATCGCGTAACCGCGCCGCGGCGGCCGTGCAGTGCCCGGTCGGCCGGCGCGTCGTTGAGTCTCTGTGCGCCGTGACAACGAACAGGCCACGCCCACCCGTCCGGATCACCGCCACCGGATCGGGGGACGACCGAGTGGCGGTAGCACAATGCAGTGATGCGATCACGCTACGCTCGCATCTGGCTTCCCTATCAGCACAGGACTCGGCAGAACGGCGCAGACCAACGCATGCCCACACACCGCCCCGGACACCGGGTGCCCGCTGACGCTCGGCCCTCGGAAGGGACGGTGGCCGAAACGCGCCCCACGGCCGAGCAGCAGCCGAAGGCCCCGGCGGTCCTGGGGCTGGCTCGCCAGGTCGTCCGTCCTCCGGGCCCACAGGGCATGGCTGTCAGTCGCCCCACCGGGCCGGACCAGGCGGCGGGGCGCCACGCCGTAGTCAGACCTGACCCGGGGGCTCATGCGTCCGAGGTGTCCGGTGTGTCCAAGGACCCCGGCGCGGGAGCCGATCTGCCCGGTGCCCCACCAGCGAGCAGGGTTCGTGTCACCCCGCAGTCGGGGCCAACCGCTGCCGCTCCTCGGCCCGTACCCACGCCTGCACCCACGCCAACGCCTTCACCCACACCCTCACCTCCGCCCGCGTCGGCCTCCCGCACGGGCCCCGAGGCCGCACCGGACTCGCCGCATCCGGCTGCTCCCGCTCCCCCTCCCGTCGCTGCTCCGCCCCCATCCTTCGCCGCAACCCCTGCCGCAACCCCTGCCCCGACACCGGCACCCACGCTCGGGCAGCAGGCCCGGTCGCGCTCCGTAGCGGAATCCTCGGCCTCGGCGGATCCGGCGTCTCCGGGTACACCCCCGCAGCCGTTGCCGTTGGTGTCTCAACCGGTGCCGCAGCAGACGCCGCCGTCGCCCCAGCCCCGGTCCGCACTGCCCCAGTCCGCGCTACCCGAGTCGGCGCCGCCGCAGGCTCCGCCGAGCGGGGCCAAGCCCCTCCCCGTGGCGGCCGAGCGGAGTGCGCTGGAGAAGCTGTGGCGCACGTACAAGGAGAGCGCCGACCCTCGGCTGCGGGAGCAACTGATCCTGCACTACTCGCCCTTGGTCAAGTACGTGGCCGGCCGGGTGAGCGTGGGTCTGCCTGCCAACGTGGAGCAGGCGGACTTCGTCTCCTCGGGTGTGTTCGGGCTGATCGATGCGATCGAGAAGTTCGACATCGACCGGGCGATCAAGTTCGAGACGTACGCCATCAGCCGGATCCGCGGTGCGATCATCGACGAGCTGCGAGCGCTGGACTGGATCCCGAGATCCGTCCGGCAGAAGGCCAAGGCGGTCGAGCGGACCTACGCGACTTTGGAAGCCAGACTGCGTCGTACGCCGCACGAGCCCGAGGTGGCCGCCGAGATGGGGATCACGCTGGAGGATCTACGCGCGATCTTCAGTCAGCTCTCGCTCGCCAACGTCGTGGCCCTGGACGAGCTGCTCCACCCGGCAGGTGAAACCGGCGACCGTCTCAGCCTGGTGGACACGTTGGAAGACACCGGGGCCGACAACCCGGTGGAGGTCGCGGAGGACCGCGAGCTGCGGCGTCTGCTGGCGACGGCCGTCAACACACTTCCCGAGCGGGAGAAGACGGTGGTGACGCTGTACTACTACGAGGGGCTGACCCTGGCCGAGATCGGTCAGGTCCTCGGCGTGACGGAGAGCCGGGTGAGCCAGATCCACACCAAGTCCGTGCTCCAGCTGCGTGCCAAGCTCTCCGACATGCGGTGACGGCGGGCCGGCGGGGCTCGGCCGGGTCGGAAGTGCGCGGCACCGTACCGGGAGCGGGCCGGGCTTCGTAGAGTTGTAGCGTGCCGAAGATCCGAGCGGCGACGGTGGCCGCGCATCGCCAGTTGCAACGAGCAGCCCTCCTGGACGCTGCCCGTTCCCTGCTGACCGAGGGCGGGGGAGAAGCCCTGACTTTTCCGGCGCTCGCCGCCCGGACCGGGCTCGCCCGCTCGTCGGTGTACGAGTATTTCCGTTCGCGTGCCGCCGTGATCGAGGCGTTGTGCGAGGAGGACCTGCCGCTCTGGGCGGCCGAGATCGAAGCGGGCATGGCGGCCTGCGATACGGCGGAGGCCAGGGTCGAGGCGTACGTCCGAGGTCAGTTGGCGCTCGCCGCCGACCCCCGGCACCGTGCTGTGGTGGCCATCTCCGAGCTGGAGCTGGACGATGCGTCACGTGAGCGGATCCGGGCCGCCCACACCGGGGTGGTGCGGCTCGTGCTGCACGCGCTGGAGGAACTCGGGCACGCCCAGCCGAAGCTTGCTGCGGCCCTGCTCCAGGGTGTGGTCGAGGCGGCGGTGCGCCAGCAGGAACGGATGGCGGCGGGGGCCTGTCCGGCGACGGTCGCCTCCGAGTGCGCGGAATCCGAGATTGCGGATGCAGCTGTCTCCCTCGCGTTGCGGGGCCTGTCGACCGCAGACTGAGCCGGTCCGGGGCCGAGCCTCCGGCGGAAGCCGACGTCGCAGCGCAGGCCCAGGCACAGGTCCAGGCGCAGGCCCCACGCAGGTCCAGGCGCAGGTCCGTCATCCCGCGGTGGACCCGGTTGTCGGTCGGACAGCAAGCGGTAGCAGGCGAGCCCGGCCCGCGCCGAACAGCGCCAGCGGATCGAGATAGCGGTCGCCACGCAGCAGGCCCCAGTGCAGGCAGACCGCTGCGCAGTGGCCTTCCGCGCCACCCGCCGTCGCAGCGGTCACCGTGCCGATGACCTCGCCCGCCGACACCGCTGTCCCGACCGGTACCGTGCCGGACACCGGAAGGTACGTGGTCCGCAGCGGCGGGCTACCGGAGCCGGGATGTTGCAGGGTGACCACCGGACGGCCCGCCACCATTCCGGAGAACGCCACCACGCCGGGCGCCGCAGCGCGTACCGCGACCCCGGCGGTCGCGTCGAGGTCGACGCCGCGATGCCCGGCAGCCCACGGGGCCGAGGGCGCCTCGAAGCCCCGGAGCAGGCCCGACCGCCCGCCGACCGGCCACGCCCGCCCGGAGCCGGTGGCCCCGGGCCCGGCCGCTGCGGGCCCGGTCGCTCCGGGCGGGAGCGCCGCCGCGGCAACCCACTCGAGCCCCACCGGCCCGATCCGCGCCGGCCCACCCGCGACCGGCCCACCCGCGACCGGCCCGCGCCTCAGCGGCCCGAGCGCCACTGCCCCGGTCCAGGGTGTCGTTCGAGCGGACGGGTGTTCCGGGACAGCCCGGGCCGTCCGAGGCTGCCCGGGGAGGGCCAGCACCGCGATGGTCAGTAAGAGCGCCACCAAGGCCGCCCGCCAACGCCGGTCGGGCGCGGGCGGCGGCATGGGCGGGCGGGTGCCGGTGGTCGGGGCGAGGGCGGGCGCGAGCAGGGTGCCGGTCATGGAGCGAGGTTCCCGACAACTGGATGTTCTGCACAGACCCACCCCGATTCCTGTGGACAACCCCGGCCTGTGGAAAACCCGCATCCCCCACTCGAGTGAACGTGCCCGGCCTCCACGATCAGCTGGCAACTGGCCACCCCGCCCCGCGCCCCCGCCCCGCGCCCCCGCGCCGCCCCCCGGGTCGCCCGTGCACCACCCCCGCACCGCCCCCGCCGCCGTCCCTTCGCCGACCCCGCCCCCGTACCGCCCTTGCACCGCTCCCGTCCCACCCCGCCGGCCCCCGGTCCGCCCCCGGTCCGCCCCCCGCTCCGACCGCCCCGCGAATCGGCCGGGGTCGCTCCTGGCTCGGCGCTTCCCGTACACTTCACACGCGACCCGGTCCGCCGGGTCGACTTCGCACGCCCCGCCACCGGTGGAGCAGCCGGCCCCGCGAGGGGGCGGCGAGGCCCCTCCGGTGCGAGTGCCGCTCGGTCCCCCGAGTCTGCGCAGCTTGTGGTTCCCGGCCCGTCAGGGCCGTGATCGCCGGCCTGCGGCCGCACGGCCGCCGCGCTGACGGAGGTGGCACGGCACGTTCGGGGCGTCAGGCGTGGCGGTCACCCGACCGGCACGGACAAACCGAGACCGACCCGGCGCAGAGCCCGCACCGTACGAGCCTTCCGGCGAGCACGGGCGGACGAGCCGGGCGCAACACCTGAGGAGCACGGCCATGGCCGTCGTCACGATGCGGGAGCTGCTGGAGAGCGGCGTCCACTTCGGTCACCAGACCCGTCGTTGGAACCCGAAGATGAAGCGTTTCATCTTCACGGAGCGCAACGGCATCTACATCATCGACCTCCTGCAGTCGCTGAACTACATCGACCGCGCCTTCGAGTTCGTCAAGGAGACCGTTGCCCACGGCGGCAGCATCCTCTTCGTCGGCACCAAGAAGCAGGCCCAGGAGGCCATCGCCGAGCAGGCCGCGCGCGTGGGCATGCCCTACGTCAACCAGCGCTGGCTCGGCGGCATGCTGACCAACTTCTCGACCGTCTACAAGCGCCTGCAGCGCCTCAAGGAGCTCGGCGAGATCGACTTCACGGATGTGGCCGGCTCCGGCCTCACCAAGAAGGAGCTCCTGGTCCTCCAGCGCGAGTACGACAAGCTGGAGAAGACCCTCGGTGGTATCCGCGACATGCAGCGCGTGCCCAGCGCCGTCTGGATCGTGGACACCAAGAAGGAGCACATCGCGGTCGGCGAGGCTCGCAAGCTGAACATCCCGGTCGTCGCGATCCTCGACACCAACTGCGACCCCGACGAGGTCGACTACAAGATCCCGGGCAACGACGACGCGATCCGCTCCGTCACCCTGCTGACCCGCGTGATCGCCGACGCCGTCGCCGAGGGCCTGAAGTCCCGCGCCGGTGTCGCCAAGGGCGACGCCAAGGCCGAGCCGGGTGCCGACCAGCCGCTGGCCGACTGGGAGAAGGACATCCTCGAGGGCCAGAAGGCCGACGAGGCCCCCGCCGCGGACGCCCCCGCTGCCGAGGCCGAGGCGCCCGCCGCCGAGGCTCCGGTCGCCGAGGCCCCGGCCGCCGAGGCCGAGCAGGCCTGACGTACCACAGGGTGAGGGGCGCCCACCGGGTACGTTGCCGGTAGGCGCCCCTTTCTCCCGTGCCGGGGCCGAACCAGCGGCCTCGGCACCATCCCACGCTGACACGCGAGACGTGAGAAGAGATCACACCATGGCGAACTTCACCGCCGCGGACGTCAAGAAGCTCCGTGAGCTCACCGGCGCCGGCATGATGGACTGCAAGAAGGCTCTGGACGAGGCCGAGGGCAACGTCGACAAGGCCGTCGAGCTGCTCCGCATCAAGGGCCAGAAGGGCGTTGCCAAGCGCGAGGGCCGCGACGCCTCCAACGGTGCGCTGTCGCTGGTCCTGGAGGGCGGCAACTCCGGTGTCCTGCTCGAGCTGAACTGCGAGACCGACTTCGTCGCCAAGGGCGAGAAGTTCGTCGAGGTCGCCGACACGCTGGCCAAGCACGTCGCCGTCAGCAAGCCGGCCGACGTCGAGGCCGCGCTCGCCACCGAGATCGAGCCGGGCAAGACCGTCCAGCAGTTCGTGGACGAGGCCAACGCCAACCTGGGCGAGAAGATCGTTTTCAAGCGCTTCGCCCAGTTCGACGGTGACGGCTTCGTCGCCGCCTACATGCACCGCACCTCCCCGGACCTGCCCCCGCAGGTCGGCGTCCTGGTCGAGCTCGACAAGGAGAACGCCGAGGTCGCCAAGGACATCGCGCAGCACATCGCCGCCTTCGCGCCGAAGTACCTCTCCCGTGAGGACATCCCGGCCGAGGACATCGAGAACGAGCGCCGCGTCGCCGAGGCCACCGCGCGCGAGGAGGGCAAGCCCGAGGCTGCCCTGCCGAAGATCGTCGAGGGTCGCGTGACCGGCTTCGTCAAGGAGAACTCGGTCCTCGAGCAGGCCTTCGCGAAGGACAACAAGAAGACCGTCGCCAAGGTCCTCGACGAGGCCGGCGTCACCCTCAAGCGCTTCGTCCGCTTCCGCGTCGGCGCCTGAGCCCTGTTCCCCCGCGCTTCCGACCTAAGGTAGGAGGCGCCGCCGCCCCACCGCGCGGGCGGCAGGAACACGCCGATCAGGCTCTCCGGTACCCCTTGGGGGCCGCGTCGGCACCATGAACGACGAGGAGGCCATTGCCGTGCAGGACACCGTACCGGTTCCCGCGGCAGTGGCCTCCTCGCGTGTACCCGCAGCTTCGGGGACCGCACACCCGGCACTGTGAGCAGCACATGCAGCCCTGCGCATCAGCAGGCGGAGAAGGAGAGGCCCATGCACCAGACGCAGGAGACCGCGCAGGACGGCAGCCGTCGGCGGGTTCTGCTCAAGCTGTCCGGTGAGGCCTTCGCCGGTGGCGGCGGCCTCGGTGTCGACCCGGACGTCGTGCACGCGATCGCCCGGGAGATCGGCACGGTGGTCCGCTCGGGCACCGAGGTGGCCGTGGTGATCGGCGGCGGCAACTTCTTCCGGGGCGCCGAGCTCCAGGTCCGCGGCATGGACCGGGCCCGCTCCGACTACATGGGCATGCTCGGCACCGTGATGAACTGCCTGGCGCTCCAGGACTTCCTGATCAAGGAAGGCATCGAGACCCGGGTGCAGACCGCGATCACCATGGGCCAGGTCGCGGAGCCCTACCTCCCGCTGCGCGCCGTGCGGCACCTGGAGAAGGGCCGGGTGGTCATCTTCGGTGCCGGTATGGGCATGCCGTACTTCTCCACCGACACCACCGCCGTGCAGCGTGCGCTGGAGATCCACGCCGAGGTCCTGCTGATGGGCAAGAACGGCGTGGACGGGGTCTACGACGCCGACCCGCGGACCAACCCCTCGGCGGTCAAGTTCGACGCGCTGGACTACACCGAGGTGATCTCGCGCGATCTGAAGGTGGCGGACCTGACCGCGATCACGCTCTGCAAGGACAACAGCCTGCCGATGCTGGTGTTCGAGCTGTTGGCCGAGGGCAATATCGCCCGTGCGGTGAAGGGTGAGAAGATCGGCACACTCATCAGCCAGGATTCCGCCCGGGCCTGAGAAGCGATCAGCCGTCCGGGGCACCGGTACGGAACAACAGCAGATGAAGCGGACAGGGAGCACACAGTGATCGAAGAGACCCTCCTCGAGGCCGAGGAGAAGATGGAGAAGGCCGTCGCGGTCGCGAAGGACGACTTCGCCGCCATCCGCACCGGCCGCGCGCACCCGGCGATGTTCGCCAAGATCGTCGCGGAGTACTACGGCGCCATCACGCCCATCAACCAGCTGGCCTCCTTCGCCGTGCCGGAGCCGCGGATGGCGGTCGTCACGCCGTTCGACAAGAGCGCGCTGCGCAACATCGAGCAGGCCATCCGCGACTCGGACCTGGGCGTCAACCCGTCGAACGACGGCTCCATCATCCGGGTGGTGTTCCCCCAGCTGACCGAGGAGCGCCGCAAGGAGTACATCAAGGTCGCGCGCGGCAAGGGCGAGGACGCCAAGGTCTCCATCCGCTCGATCCGCCGCAAGGCCAAGGACGCCATCGACAAGCTGGTCAAGGACGGCGAGATCGGCGAGGACGACGGCCGTCGCGGCGAGAAGGAGCTCGACGACACCACGGCGAAGTACGTGGCCCAGATCGACGAGCTGCTCAAGCACAAGGAAGCCGAACTGCTCGAGGTCTGACGGGAGACGCGCCCCCGCATCCCCGGCCTCCGGGGCGGGGGCGCTCCCCGCGGAACCTTTCGGCACAGCACCTCCGCACCCGCCGCTGCGGGTGGCCCCGACCCCGGTGCCCGGCCCTCGCCGGTCCGGCGGACCGAACGGGTCACTCGCAGCGCACTGCGGTGTACCAAGGGGGCACTGCGGCGCAGACTCAGTTCATGCCCTCTGTCCAGGAGACACCCGTGGCACAGCCCGACCAGCAGCCCCCCAAGCCGCGAGGCGGCCGCAACCTGCCAGCGGCGATAGGCGTGGGCGTCGGCCTCGGCGCGGTCATCGCCGCCTCGCTCTTCGTGGTGAAGGCGTTCTTCCTGGTGGTGGTCGCCGCCGCGATCGGGGTCGGGGTCTGGGAGCTGACCAGCCGGCTGGCGGAGCGCAAGGAGGTCCACGTCCCGCGGATCCCGCTGCTGGTCGGCAGCGTGGCGATGGTGGTCACCGGCTACTTCGCCGGGGTCCAGTGGGCCGCCGCCGTGTTCGCGCTGACCGGGCTCGCGGTGATGGTCTGGCGGATGAGCACGCCGCCGGAGAACTACCTGCGCGACATAACGGCGGGCATCTTCACCGCCTTCTACGTCCCGTTCCTGGCCACCTTCGTGGCGCTGATGCTGGCCTCGGACGACGGCTCCTGGCGGATCCTGCTCTTCCTGATCGTCACCATCTGCAGCGACACCGGCGCCTACGCGGTCGGCTACAAGTTCGGGCGCAACAAGCTCGCCCCGACCATCAGCCCCGGCAAGACCCGCGAGGGACTGGCCGGCGGCATCGGGCTGTCGATGCTGGCCGGCGCGCTGGTCATGCAGTACCTGATCGACGGCGGCAGCTGGTGGCAGGGCCTGATCCTCGGCGGCTGCGCGGCGGTCACCGCGACGCTGGGCGACCTCGCCGAGTCGATGATCAAGCGGGACCTGGGCATCAAGGACATGGGCACCCTGCTCCCCGGCCACGGCGGCATCATGGACCGCCTGGACTCCCTGCTGCCGACCGCCCCGGTGGTCTGGCTGCTGCTCACGGCCTTCGTCGGCAGCTGAGCCGGTCCCCCGCAGGCCGCGGGCCTGCCCCCACCGGAGCCCCGGGCGCCCGCCGTCCGGGGCTCGGGCTTTCCCCGGTGGGATCCGCCGCTCCGAGCGACGCCCCCCGCGCACCCGGTGGCGCTGCCTGCGGGCCGACCGCGCCGTACCGCGGGTCGGTAGGGTGCGGGGCGGGCGACAGGGGGCGAAGTGACGGATCGACGACGGGCGTTGGGACACGCCGGCTACTGGCTGGCCGTGGCGGCGGGCGCCGGGACGGCAGCAGCCGCGGTGGACCCGACGACGGCGGGAGCCGTCGACCCGGACGACCTGGTGGTTCCCGCCCTCGCGCATCTCGCGGCGCTGCTGTACGCCGGGTTGTCGGCGCTCGTGGCGGTCATGTGGCTGGTGGGATGGTGGCGGAGGAGGCCCGGCGGCCGGTGGGCCTGGGCGACCGCCCTGGTCTCCATCCTGGTCGCCCTCCCGGGCGCGGCGGGCATCGCGCTGGCACCGGCGGTGCCGGGCCCGTGGAAGCCGCCGGTCCTGGTCGTCCTCCTGGTGGTTCCCGTTCTCGGCCTGGTGGCGGCGTCTGGCGGCGCCGGGCCGTCCCGGGGGCCGGGGGGTCGGCCGGGGACGGCGGAGGACCGCCGGGCCGATGGCTCCGGCCCCGAGCGGGACACGGACCAGCGCCGGCGATCTGAGACACTGGACGGACCATGCCTAAGCCCGGAGAACTGACCTTCGTCGCGCCGCGCGGCGCCAAGCCCCCGCGACACCTCGCCGACCTCAGCCCCGCCGAGCGCAAGGAGGCCGTCGCCGAGCTGGGCGAGCAGCCGTTCCGCGCCAAGCAGCTGTCCAACCACTACTTCGGCCGGATGTCGAACGACCCGGAGAGCTGGACGGACATCCCCGCCGCGAGCCGCCAGAAGCTCACCGAGAGCCTGCTGCCGGACCTGATGTCGGTGGTGCGGCACGTGTCCTGCGACGACGACACCACCCGCAAGACGCTCTGGAAGCTCTTCGACGGCACCCTGGTCGAGTCGGTCCTGATGCGGTACCCGGACCGGGTGACCATGTGCATCAGCTCGCAGGCCGGGTGCGGCATGAACTGTCCGTTCTGCGCCACCGGCCAGGCCGGGCTGACCCGCAACCTGTCCACCGCGGAGATCGTCGAGCAGATCGCGGCCGGGATGCGGGCGCTGAAGGACGGCGAGATCCCGGGCGGTGAGGCGCGGCTGTCCAACGTCGTCTTCATGGGCATGGGCGAGCCGCTGGCCAACTACAACCGGGTGCTGGCCTCGATCCGCCGGCTCACCGACCCGGCGCCGGACGGGTTCGGCCTGTCCCAGCGCGGTATCACCGTCTCCACCGTCGGCCTGGTCCCGGCCATGAACCGGCTGGCGGACGAGGGCCTCAGCTGCCGGCTGGCGCTGTCGCTGCACGCCCCGGACGACGAGCTGCGCGACGAGCTGGTCCCGGTGAACACCCGCTGGAAGGTCGCCGAGGTGCTGGACGCGGCCTGGAACTACGCGGAGAAGTCCGGCCGGCGGATCTCGATCGAGTACGCGCTGATCAAGGACATCAACGACCAGGCCTGGCGCGCCGACCTGCTCGGCCGGCTGATCAAGAACCACCGGGTGCACGTCAACCTGATCCCGCTGAACCCGACGCCCGGCTCCAAGTGGACGGCCTCCCGTCCGGAGGACGAGCGCGAGTTCGTGCGCCGGCTCCAGGCCCACGGCGTGCCGACCACCGTCCGCGACACCCGCGGCCAGGAGATCGACGGCGCCTGCGGCCAGCTGGCCGCGGCCGGCTGACGGGGCCTGCCCGCGACCGACGACATGACCCGGTCCACCGCCCTACGGGGTGGCGGACCGGGTCATGTCATTGGATCACCGGGTGGTCAGGTGGTCAGCGCCCCGGCCGCGAGCAGGGCGGTCAGGCCGCCGGTCGCCAGCAGGACCGTTCCGGCGGCCACCGTGCGCAGCGCCACCGCGCCGACCAGCAGGCCGGGGGCGGTGCCGAGCCGGAGCAGATCGCCGGTCACCTCGCGGCGGGCCGCCCGGATCTCGATCAGCCGGAAGACCACCGCGACCGCGGCGCAGCCCACCAGCAGAACGCCCTCGGCGGCGGGCAGCATCTCGGCGGTGCCGGGGTGGCCGGTCCACTGGCGGGCGGCGGTGAGCACCACGGCCAGCGTCAGCGCGAGGACGGCGAGCGGGGCGCCCAGCCGGTCCGCCTGGGCGGTGAGCCCGCGGCCGGCCAGCAGCCGCAGCGGGGTGGGCCGGCCGAGCGCGAGCAGCCGCCCGGCCAGCGCGAGCAGCGGGGCGGTGAGGACGGCCACCCCGACGGCGGCCAGCGACCAGCCGACGAGCAGGGCCGCGCTGGCGGAGCCGAGGCCGGCCGGCAGGTCGATCGGCCGGCCGTCCTGGGCGGCGCCGGGGCGCAGCCCGTACAGCTCCAGGGCGAGGCCGATGACGGCGAGGCCGAGCGGCAGGGCGATGCGCAGCGGGTGGAACGACGGCAGGGCGCTCTCGGCGGGCCGGCCGGGCAGCCGTTCGGTGGCGTCGACGGCGCCTGCGGCGGCCAGGCCGCCGGCCAGCGGTACCAGGGCGAGCAGGGTGACCGGTGCGGCGGCCGGGAGCGGGGTGCCCATGCCGAGGTCGGCGGCGAGCGAGGCGTCGGCGATGTCGTTGCGCAGGACCAGGAAGGCCAGCAGGGCGCAGCCGCTGCCGACGACGCAGGCGAGCGCGGTCTCGCCGGCGATCAGTGCGCGGATCCGCCGGGTGCCGGCTCCCGCCGCGGTGAGCCCGGCGATGCGTTCGGGGCGCTGGACGGGCAGTGCGCGGGCGGTGACGGCGGCGAGCCAGGCGACCGCGGCCATCGGCGGCAGGCACCAGAGCAGCCGGGGGAGGGAGGCCCCGCCGGGGTCGCCGAGTGCGCGGCCGAGCGCGCGCAGCAGGAAGGCGGCGAGTACCGCGGCGGCGGCCGCGGTGAGCAGCCAGCGGCCGAGGTCGAGGGCGCGGTAGCCGCGGGCCAGTCTGAGGTAGAGCACGGCTGTCCCCTCAGTGCCCGGCCGGGACCGCGGAGGCGCCGCGCGGCGCGACCGCCGTGACGGGACCGGTGAGCCGGCCGTCGACGAGGGTGACCGTGCGGTCGGCGTAGCGGGCCAGCTCCGGGTCGTGGGTGGCGAGCACCAGGGTGAGGCGGTGGGAGCGGGCGGCGCTGGCGAGTATCCGCAGCACCTGGTCCTGGGCGTCGCGGTGCAGGGGTGCGGTGGGCTCGTCGGCGAAGACCACGGTCGGCAGCGGGGCCAGGGCGCGGGCGACCGCGATCCGCTGGCGCTGGCTCTGCAGGAGTTCGGCGGGCCGCCGGGCGGCGCAGTCGCCGACGTCCAGGCGCTCCAGCCATTCGCCCGCGGCGCCGTGGGCGGCCTTGTGGCCGGCGCCGGCGAGCAGCAGCGGCAGGGCGACGTTCTCGCGGGCCGTCAGCTCCGGTACCAGGTGCGGCTCGGAGCCGACGAAGCCGAAGCGTTCCCGGCGCAGCCGTTCGCGGCCGGCCCGGGAGAGGGTGTGCACCGGTCCGCTGTTGAACCAGACCTCGCCCTCCTCGACCGGGAGCAGCGCGGACAGGCAGCCGAGCAGGGTGCTCTTGCCGGAGCCGCGGGGGCCGGTGACGGCGAACACCTCGCCCTCCCGGACGCCGAGCGAGACGCCGCGCAGGGCGGGGGTGCCGTGGTGGGACTTGACGATCCCCCGGGCCCACAGCACGTCGTTGTCAGGCGGGGCCGCTGACATGAGGTTCCATCCTGATGGCTGCGCAGGGATATGACAGTCGTCAGATTAGAACGACCGGGACGCTCCGTGGTTGCGGCACACTGGCCCATCCAGGGGCAAAAGGTGCCTATCCGGCGTGTTGGGGCCGGAAATCGATGCGGAGTCGCCCCGGACCCGCCGCCGGTGCGGTACGGGAGGACACCGCAGGGCGGTCCCGGAGGCCGGGACCGCCCTGGCGGCGGAGGGTGGGGGGAAGGTCAGAGCTTGGCCCACGCGTCGGTGAGGCTGGTCCGCAGGATCTGCTCGATCTCGTCGAAGGTCGACTGGTTCGAGATCAGCGGCGGCGCCAGCTGGACGACCGGGTCGCCACGGTCGTCGGCGCGGCAGTACAGGCCGTTGTCGAAGAGCGCCTTCGACAGGAAGCCGTAGAGCACGCGCTCGACCTCGTCGTCGTTGAACGACTCCTTGGTGACCTTGTCCTTGACCAGCTCGATGCCGTAGAAGTACCCGTTGCCGCGGACGTCGCCGACGATCGGCAGGTCGCGCAGCTTGTTCAGGGTGCCCAGGAACGCGGACTCGTTGTCCAGGACGTGCTGGTTCAGGCCCTCGCGCTCGAAGATGTCGAGGTTGGCCAGCGCCACCGCGGAGGAGACCGGGTGGCCGCCGAAGGTGTAGCCGTGCAGGAAGGTGTTGTCACCCTTGTAGAACGGCTCCGCCAGGCGGTCCGAGATGATCGTGGCGCCGATCGGGGAGTAGCCCGAGGTCATGCCCTTGGCGCAGGTGATCATGTCGGGCTGGTAGCCGAACTTGTCGGCGCCGAACATGGTGCCCAGGCGGCCGAAGGCGCAGATGACCTCGTCCGAGACCAGCAGCACGTCGTGGCGGTCGCAGATCTCGCGCAGGCGCTGGAAGTACCCGGGCGGCGGCGGGAAGCAGCCGCCGGCGTTCTGCACCGGCTCGACGAAGACCGCGGCGACGGTGTCGGCGCCCTCGTTGAGGATGGCCACCTCGATCTCGTCCGCGCACCAGCGGCCGTAGGCCTCCGGGTCCACCGTGCCGTCGGGGCCGGCCAGGAAGGCCGGGGCGCGGTAGATGTTGGTGTTCGGGGCCTTGTGGGTGCCCGGCACCAGCGGCTCGAACGGGGCCTTCAGGCCCGGCAGGCCGGTGATCGACAGGGCGCCCTGGGGGGTGCCGTGGTAGGCGACGGCGCGCGAGATGACCTTGTACTTGGTCGGCTTGCCGGTCAGCTTGAAGTACTGCTTGGCGAGCTTCCAGGCGGTCTCGACGGCCTCGCCGCCACCGGTGGAGAAGAAGACCTTGTTCAGGTCGCCCGGGGCGTAGTTGGCCAGGCGCTCGGCCAGCTCGACGGCCTTGGGGTGGGCGTAGCTCCACACCGGGAAGAAGGCGAGCTCCTTGGCCTGCTTGGCGGCGGCCTCGGCCAGCTCCTCGCGGCCGTGGCCGGCCTGCACCACGAACAGGCCGGCCAGGCCGTCGAGGTACTTCTTGCCCTTGTCGTCAAAGACGTAGGTGCCCTCGCCGCGCACGATGGTCGGCACGGGGGAGTTCTCGTACGACGACATGCGGGTGAAGTGCATCCACAGGTGGTCGTAGGCGGTCTTCGAAAGGTCCTTCTGTGCCGGGTCGGCGCTCATCGGGTGCCCCAGGTGTAGGTCTGTTTCCGGAGCTTCAGATAAACGAAGCTCTCGGTGCTCCGCACGCCGGGAAGGGCGCGGATGCGCTTGTTGATCAGTTCGAGCAGGTGCTCGTCGTCCTCGCAGACCAGCTCGGCCAGCAGGTCGAACGAGCCTGCGGTGCAGACCACGTAGTCGACCTCGTCGAGGGCGGCCAGCGCGTCGGCGACGGGTTCGATGTCGCCTTCGATCCGGATGCCGACCATCGCCTGACGGGTGAATCCGACGGTGAGCGGGTCCGTGACGGCGACGATCTGCATCACGCCTTGATCGAGCAGCTTCTGGACCCGCTGGCGCACGGCCGCCTCGGACAGGCCGACGGCCTTGCCGATGGCGGCGTACGGGCGGCGCCCGTCCTCCTGGAGCTGCTCGATGATCGCCTTGGAGGCGGCGTCGAGGGGAACGCTGGCGTTCCGGTCGCGGTTGGCCACGTCGCCACTGTGCCCGATCGGCCGCGGTCGTGCAACCCCATGCGCTGCTGATTTCGTCGCTGTTTCGAAAAAACAGTGCGGATTGCGTCGTACTTGCTCGAAAGACCTGCCGATAACGCCAGCTCTCGCGGTAGCCTGGGGTGGTACACGCGGAGGCGTGAACACGTCCAAAAGGGAACGCCGGACCTGCCGTTTCGTCAGGTCCGCCCCGCGCGGCGCCGGAGTACCCTGGCGCCGGAACTGCAACGCCGCAGGCCAGACCGTAGGAGAGACCCGTGAGCGAGCTTCGTACGCTGCGCAACTACATCAACGGTGAGTTCGTCGATGCGGCTGACGGCCGCACGCTCGACGTGATCGACCCGACCACCGGCGAGGCGTACGCGACGTCGCCGCTGTCCGGTGCGGCCGACGTCGACGCGGCGATGGCCTCCGCCGACGCCGCGTTCCCGGCCTGGCGCGACGCCACCCCGAGCACCCGGCAGAAGCTGCTGCTGAAGATCGCCGACGCGGTCGAGGCGCGCGCCGACGAGATCGTGGACGCCGAGTGCCGCAACACCGGCAAGCCGCGCGGGCTGACCCTCTCCGAGGAGATCGGCCCGATGGTCGACCAGCTGCGCTTCTTCGCCGGTGCCGCCCGCCTGCTGGAGGGCAAGGCCGCGGGCGAGTACATGGACGGCATGACCTCGATCGTGCGCCGCGAGCCGGTCGGCGTCTGCGCCCAGGTCGCCCCCTGGAACTACCCGATGATGATGGCCGTGTGGAAGTTCGCCCCGGCCATCGCCGCGGGCAACACCGTGGTCCTCAAGCCGTCCGACACCACCCCGGCCTCCACCGTGCTGCTGGCGGAGATCATCGGCGGCGTGCTGCGCGACCTCGACCTGCCGGCCGGCGTCTTCAACGTGATCTGCGGCGACCGCGAGACCGGCCGCCTGATGGTCGAGCACGCCACCCCGGCGATGGCCTCCATCACCGGTTCGGTCCGCGCGGGCATCCAGGTCGCCGAGTCGGCGGCCAAGGACGTCAAGCGGGTCCACCTGGAGCTCGGCGGCAAGGCCCCGGTCGTGGTCTTCGAGGACGCCGACATCGCCGAGGCCGTCGAGGGCATCTCGGTGGCCGGCTACTTCAACGCCGGCCAGGACTGCACCGCCGCCACCCGGGTGCTGGTCCACGAGTCGATCCACGACGCCTTCGTCGAGGCGCTGGCCAAGGCCGCGGCCGAGACCAGGACCGGCGGCATCGACGACGAGGACGTGCTCTACGGCCCGCTCAACAACGCCAACCAGCTGAAGCAGGTCTCCGGCTTCATCGAGCGCCTCCCGGCCCACGCCAAGGTCGAGGCCGGCGGCCACCGGGTCGGCGACAAGGGCTACTTCTACGCGGCCACCGTCGTCTCCGGCCTGAACCAGGACGACGAGATCATCCAGAACGAGGTCTTCGGCCCGGTCATCACCGTGCAGAAGTTCTCCGACGAGGACCAGGCCGTCGGTTACGCCAACGGGGTGGACTACGCCCTGGCGTCCTCGGTCTGGACCAAGGACCACGCCCGCGCCATGCGGATGTCGCGCCGCCTGGACTTCGGCTGCGTCTGGATCAACACCCACATCCCGCTGGTCGCCGAGATGCCGCACGGCGGCTTCAAGAAGTCCGGCTACGGCAAGGACCTCTCCTCGTACGGCTTCGAGGACTACACCCGGGTCAAGCACGTGATGACGGCCATCTGACCCGGCCGCCGGCACACGCTCCACGGGCGCGGGGCCCGCGACCGTCCACCCTCCCGGGGGTGACGGGCGCGGGCCCCGCGCCCGTCCCGGGGTTTCCTCTCAAGAGGTTGGCCAAAACGCC
>NZ_JBXQQB010000031.1:85681-102039 GCF_057220535.1 Kitasatospora sp. NEAU-CNBT7
TGTTGCCCAAGCCCTCCCCCCTTTTTGGGGGGGGGGGGCTCTTCCCCCCCGCGCCCGTCCGGGTGTCTCCTGTCAGGATGTCGGCCGACGCGCCGACCGCCTGACAAGATGCATCTGCAGGTCGCGGGCGGGCTTCCCTAGGCTTTCCCCATGAGCATCCCCACTGCTGACTCGGCTGCCGGGCAGGCCGTCAAGGCCGCCGACCGCGCGCACGTCTTCCACTCGTGGTCCGCCCAGGCGCTGATCGACCCCCTCGCGGTGGCCGGCGCCGAGGGTTCCTACTTCTGGGACTACGACGGCAACCGCTACCTGGACTTCTCCTCGCAGCTGGTGAACACCAACATCGGCCACCAGCACCCCAAGGTGGTCGCGGCGATCCAGGAGCAGGCGGCGAAGCTCTGCACCATCGCGCCCGGCTTCGCGCAGGAGTCCCGCAGCGAGGCCGCCCGGCTGATCGCCGAGCGCACCCCCGGGGACCTCGACAAGATCTTCTTCACCAACGGCGGCGCCGAGGCCAACGAGAACGCGATCCGGATGGCCCGGCTGCACACCGGCCGGCAGAAGGTGCTCTCCACCTACCGCTCGTACCACGGCGCCACCGCCAACGCGATCGCCCTGACCGGCGACCCGCGCCGCTGGGCCAACGAGACCGGCGTCTCCGGCATCGTCCACTTCTGGGGCCCCTACGCCTACCGCTCCAACTTCCACGCCGAGAACGAGGCGCAGGAGTGCGAGCGCGCGCTGGCGCACCTGGAGCAGGTGATCGCCTTCGAGGGCCCGGCCACCGTCGCCGCGATCATCCTGGAGACCGTGGTCGGCACCGCCGGCATCCTGATCCCGCCGGCCGGCTACCTCGCCGGGGTCCGCGAGATCTGCGACCGCCACGGCATCGTGCTGATCCTCGACGAGGTGATGGCGGGCTTCGGCCGCACCGGCGAGTGGTTCGCCGCCGACCACTGGGGCATCACCCCGGACCTGCTGACCTTCGCCAAGGGCGTCAACTCCGGCTACGTCCCGCTGGGCGGCGTCGCGATCTCGGCCGAGATCGCCGCCACCTTCGCCGAGCGGCCCTTCCCCGGCGGCCTCACCTACTCCGGCCACCCGCTGGCCTGCGCCTCCGCGGTGGCCACCATCAACGCGATGGCCGAGGAAGGCATCGTGGAGAACGCCAAGCACATCGGCGAGCACGTCCTCGGCCCGGGCCTGCGGGAACTGGCGGAGCGCCACCCCTCGATCGGCGAGGTCCGCGGCCTCGGCGTGTTCTGGGCGCTCGACCTGGTCAAGGACCGCACCACCCGCGAGCCGCTGGTGCCGTACAACGCGGCGGGCGCCGCCAACGCGCCGATGGCCGAACTGGCCGCCGCCTGCAAGCAGCGCGGCCTGTGGCCGTTCGTCAACATGAACCGCTTCCACGTGGTGCCGCCGTGCACCGTCACCGAGGAAGAGGCCAAGGCGGGCCTCGCCGCCCTCGACGAGGCGCTCACCGCGGCCGACGCGCACACCGTCTGACCCCTCCCCACTCCGCACCGCGGCCCCGGGCAGCGCTGCCCGGGGCCGTCCCATGTCTGGAGAACCTCCCCCATGGTCACCACGCTCACCCGCCGCTCCGTGATCGGCGCCGCCGGACTGCTCGGCCTCGGCCCGCTCGCCGCCTGCGGCATCGCCCCCGCCTACGTGCCCGCCGACCGGCGCGCGGCACCGGACCGCTCGGAGCAGGACAACGCGCTCGTCTTCTCCAACTGGACCCAGTACATCGACGTCGACGACTCCGGGAACCGGCCCACGCTGGAGGCGTTCACCGAGCGGACCGGGATCGAGGTGGCCTACAGCGAGGACATCAACGACAACGACGAGTTCTTCGGCAAGGTCAGCCCGGTGCTGGCCCAGGGCGGCGACCCCGGCCGCGACCTGATGGTGATCAGCGACTGGATGGCGGCCCGCTACGTGTCGCTCGGCTGGGTGCAGGCCCTGGACCGGGCCAACCTGCCGAATGTCACCGAGCACCTGGACCCGCAGCTCGCCCACCCCGCCTTCGACCGCGACCGCGGCCACAGCGTGCCGTGGCAGTCCGGCATCACCGGCATCGCCTACAACCGCAAGGCGCTCGGTCGCGAGATCCGCACCACCGCCGACCTGTGGGCGCCCGACCTGAAGGGCCGGGTCACCCTGTTCGCCGGGATGGACGAGGCGCTCGGCCTGCTGATGCTCGCCCAGGGCGCCGACATCTCCGCCTTCACCGCCGACGACGCGCACCGCGCGATGGCCCAGGTGCAGAAGCTCGTCGACAGCCGCCACATCCGCCGCTTCACCGGCAACGACTACACCAGCGACCTGGCCTCCGGCGCGGCCGTCGCCTGCCAGGCGTACTCCGGCGACGCGATCCAGCTGCGCGCCGAGAACCCCGACATCGAGTTCGTGGTCCCCGAGGAGGGCGGCGAACTGTGGTCCGAGAGCCTGATGGTCCCGGACCGGGCCGCCCACAAGCGCAACGCCGAGCGGCTGATCGACTACTACTACCAGCCCGAGGTGGCCGCCGAGCTCGCCGCCTTCGTCCAGTACATCTGCCCGGTGCCGGCCGCCCGCGAGGTGCTGGCCGGCAGCTCGGACGAGGAGACGGCCGCGCTCGCCGAGGAGCCGCTGATCTTCCCCACCGACGAGATGCGGGCCCGGCTGCACACCATGCGCGACGTCACTCCGGCCGAGCGGCCGGAGTTCCACCAGGTGTGGGGCCAGGTCGCCGGGGTGTGAGGCACCCGGTGCGCCGCCGGCCGGCGGTCAGCGGCGCACCGCGTCCAGCGCCAGCAGCGCCACGTGCAGCGACAGACAGGACTCCACCTGGTCCAGGTCGACCCCCAGGATCCGCTCGACCTTGTGCAGCCGGTCGTAGAACGACGGCCGGGACAGGTGCGCCGCGTCGGCCGCCGCCGACTTGTTGCGGCCCTGCTCCAGGTAGATCCGCAGCATCCGGACCAGCTGCCCGCCGTGCTCCGCGTCGTACGCCAGCAGCGGCCCGAGCTCGCGCTCCACGTACGTCTGCAGCCGCTCGTCGTCGCGCAGCAGGTGCAGCAGACCGCGCAGCCGGACGTCCGGCAGCCGGTAGTAGGCGGCGGCCCGCCCGCCCGGCGCGTCGTGCATGGCGGCGTCCGCGACCTGGGTCGCCTCCAGCAGGGTCCGCCGGGCGTCGCGGACCGAGCCGACCGACGAGCCCACCGCTATCACCGGCTGGGGCGCCGGCACGGCCGGATCGCGGGCCGCCTCGGCCAGCAGCTTGCGCAGCGCGGCGGCGAACGCCTCCAGCGCGGCGTGCTCGTCGGCCTGCGAGCCGAGCGCGACCAGCAGGCCCACCCCTTCGTCGTCGAACGCCCCGACCAGCGCGGACAGCCGCGCGGTGCGGATCGCGGTGGCCGCGAGCTCGGTGAAGTCGCGCAGCCGGGCCTGTGCCTCCAGCGCCGCCGGGATCGGGCCCTGCCGCCGCCGCAGCACCACCCCGACCAGCCGCCGGCTCTCCAGCGGCACGCCCAGCGCCTGGGCCCGCAGGGTCACCTCGGAGACGGTCAGCGCATGGGTGAGGATCCCCGACAGCAGGGTGCGGTGGGTCTGCCGCTCCAGCGACTCGCGGTCGCGCACCACCAGCCGGTTGAGCGCCAGGGTGGCCGCACCGCGCTCCAGCATCATGGTGTGCCGGTGCGGGACGCCCTCGGGCAGCGGGCCGGGCTCGTCCACCAGCACCAGCCGGCCCCAGTCCTGGCCGCGCGCGCCGACCGTGGTGACCAGCCAGCCGCTGCGCGGGTCGTGGCCGGTCCGGCCCGGCGGCCGGACCCCGCGCGAGCGGCGCTCCCAGCCCTCCAGCAGCTCGGCCTCCGGGCGGCCCGCCGGATCGTGCGCCAGCACCTGGTGGGCCAGGTTCTCCAGCACCACCGGCGCCCCGGCCAGCTGCGCCACCTGCCGGACCACCTCGGCGGGCTCGGCGCCCTCGGTGGCCAGCTCGTTGAAGATCTGGTGCACCGCCTCCGAGGTGCGCAGCTGCTCCAGCTGGGCGTTGACCACCAGCGCGTGCACGGCCTCGGTGACGGCGACGAAGCGCAGTTCCCGGCGGAGCACGATCAGCGGCAGTCCGCGCTGTTCGGCGGCGTGCACCAGGGCGCGCGGCAGCGAGTCGAAGTAGCGCCGCCCGAACTCGATGACCAGGCCGGCGACCCCGACCTCGGCCAGCTCGCGGACGTACCGGGCCAGGCCCTCGCGGTCCTCCGGCAGCGCGATGCCGGTGGAGAGCACCAGCTCGCCGCCCTGCAGCACGCCGGCCACGTCGGGCAGTTCGCTGACGTGCACCCAGCGGACCGGGCGCTCCAGGTGCTCGGCGCCGGCCACCACCTGGGGCAGGCCGCGCCGCATCACGTCCAGGTCGAGCACCCGGGCGACGGTGGGGAGCATCGCGGTCCTCCTGCGCTGCGGTGGTCTGGCCCGGCCCTGGCCGGGCTGCCGGTGACCGGCAGCGGCGCCGATCACAGTGTCAGGTAAATCATCCATCTCCCCGACGGCTTGTCACCCCGATCCAGCCTTGCACCCTGTAAGGCGCTCGGCGCCCGCCCTGTCGCAGTGACCCTTGTCACCCGGTCGCCGGAACGGGCATCGTCAGCGGGTCGGCAGTGGCGCACTGCGGCCCACTCCGCCGGAATCCGTCGCGTAACCAGATGGCAACAGCGGAATCCCTTGTGGCCACCGACCGCGCCTGTCAGGATCGCGCAATCCCGGCGATCGGACCTCGCGGGCCGACCGTTGCTGCTACCGCGACTCGACCAGCCGCGCCCCGCGCAGTACCGGATGCGACCCGCGGTCGCGTGCAGCATGACGGCAGCGGCACCCCCACGCCGCTGCCGTCGAACTCACCGGGCACCTGGAGGAACTGATGGACCTGACCGACTTCAGCGCGGGCGCGCAGTACATCGCGGGCCGGCTGACCGAGGCCACCGGCGGCGACCCCTTCCAGGTCGTCAACCCCGCCGACGGCAGCGTCGTGCAGCAGGTCACGCTCGCCTCCACCGCCGACGTCGACACCGCGGTCGCGGCCGCGAAGGCCGCCCTCCCCGAGTGGTCGGGCGCCACCCCGGGCGCCCGCAGCGAGGCGCTGCTGAAGCTGGCGGCGATCCTCGCCGACCGGGCCGAGGACTTCGCCCGGGTGGAGACCGCGCAGACCGGCAAGCCGATCAAGCTGTCCACCGAGTTCGACGTCCCCGGCACGGTCGACAACACCGCCTTCTTCGCCGGCGCCGCCCGCAGCCTGGAGGGCAAGGCCGCCGGCGAGTACTCCGGCGACCACACCTCGTACGTGCGCCGCGAGGCGATCGGCGTGGTCGGCTCCATCTCCCCGTGGAACTACCCGCTGCAGATGGCCGCCTGGAAGATCCTGCCGGCCGTCGCGGCCGGCAACACCATCGTTCTCAAGCCCGCCGAGCTGACCCCGCTGACCTCGCTGATGTTCGCCCGCGCCTGCACCGAGGCGGGCATCCCCGACGGCGTGGTCAACGTGGTGACCGGCGCCGGCCGCCCGGCCGGCGAGCACCTGATCTCGCACCCCGACGTCGCGATGGTCTCCTTCACCGGCTCCACCCCGGTCGGCAAGCGGGTCGCCGAACTGGCCACCGCCACCGTCAAGCGCACCCACCTCGAGCTCGGCGGCAAGGCGCCGTTCGTGGTCTTCGACGACGCGGACCTGGAGGCCGCCGTGCACGGCGCGGTCGCCGCCTCGCTGATCAACAGCGGCCAGGACTGCACCGCCGCCACCCGCGCCTACGTCCAGCGCCCGCTGTACGACGCGTTCGTCGCCGGGGTGGCCGACCTGTTCGCCGCGGTCCGGCTCGGCGACCCGCTCAACCCGCGGACCGACCTCGGCCCGCTGGTCTCCTTCACCCACCGGGACCGGGTGGCCGGCTTCGTCGAGCGCGCCCGGGCGTACGGCGCCACCGTGGTGACCGGCGGCCGGGCCCCGGAGACCGGCCACGACGGCACCGACCTGACCCGCGGCGCCTACTACCTGCCGACCCTGATCACCGGCGTCGCCCAGGACAGCGAGGTGGTGCAGGGCGAGATCTTCGGCCCGGTGCTGACCGTGCTGCCCTTCGACGGCGACGACGAGGGCCTGCGGCTGGCCAACGACACCCCGTACGGCCTGGCGGCCTCCGCCTGGACCACCAACGTGCACCGCTCGCTGCGCGCCACCCGGGAGATCGCCGCCGGGTGCGTGTGGGTCAACGACCATATCCCGATCATCAGCGAGATGCCCCACGGCGGCTACAAGTCCTCCGGCTACGGCAAGGACATGTCGCAGTACTCGCTCGACGAGTACACGCAGGTCAAGCACGTCATGTTCGACACCACGGCGGTCGCCCGCAAGGACTGGCACCGCACGATCTTCGGAGACAGATAACCCCCGTCGTCTCCCGTCCTCTTCCCCCAGGAGGGTGTCCCCGCATGGAACTCAACGAGATCACCGGCAGTCTGCCGGAGCCGGTCCGCAAGGCCTGGGAACGCAGTCTGACCAGCGGCCGGGCCGCGCTGAGCCGTCGCGCCCTGCTGCAGGCCGGCGCGGTCGCGGCCGGCGCCGGCACTCTCGCGGCCTGCGGCATCCCGCCGGCCAGGAGTTCCGCCACCGGTGACGCGGTTGCCGCCCCGGACCACTCCGACGAGGAGAAGGTGGTGAACTTCTCCAACTGGCCGCTCTACATCGACGTGGACGCCCAGGACGAGCAGAAGCACGCCACCCTCGACGAGTTCGAGGCGGCCACCGGCATCAAGGTCCGCTACACCGAGGACGTCAACGACAACGTCGAGTTCTTCGGCAAGGTCAAGCCGCAGCTGGCGTCCGGCCAGGACACCGGCCGCGACCTGATGGTGCTCACCGACTGGATGGCCGCCCGGCTGATCCGGCTCGGCTGGGTGCAGAGGCTCGACCCCGCCAACCTCACCAACGCCGTCACCAACATCGAGGACCGCCTGCGGACCCCGGACTGGGACCCCAACCGGCAGTACTCCTACCCCTGGGCCGGCATCCAGGTGGTGGTCGCCTACAACAAGAAGGCCACCGGCGGGAAGCCGGTCACCAGCGTCACCCAGCTGCTGGACGACCCCGAGCTCAAGGGCCGGGTCACCTTCCTGTCGGAGATGCGCGACACGGTCGGGATGGTGCTGCTGGAGATGGGCAAGGACCCGGCGAAGTTCACCGCCGACGACTACGACGCGGCCATCCACCGGCTGCAGAAGGCCGTCGACAGCAAGCAGATCCGCAAGTTCACCGGCAACGACTACGGCCAGGAGCTGTCCTCCGGCGACATCGCGGCCTGCGTCGCCTGGGGCGGCGACCTGATCCAGCTGCGCGCCGACAACCCCGACATCGAGTTCGTCATCCCGGACCACGGCTACGTCGCCTCGACCGACAACATGCTGGTCCCGGCCAAGGCCCAGCACAAGAAGAACGCCGAACTGCTGATCGACTTCTACTACCGGCCGAAGGTCGCGGCCGAACTGACCGCCGGGATCGGCTACGTGTCCCCGGTCACCGGCGTCCAGGCCGAGCTCGCCGCGCTCGACCCGGACACGGCGGCCAACCCGCTGGTCATCCCCACCCCGGAGATGGCCGCCAAGGTGCACGCCTTCCGCAGCCTCACCGAGGCCGAGGAGACCGACTTCGAGGACAAGTTCTCCAAGTTGATCGGCGCCTGACCCCCCGACCGGCCATCCGGCACCAGTACGGCATCTGACAGAGGGACACCATGACGGAGCAGCTGCGCGACACCGCGGCCGCCGGCGGAGACGTTCGCCTCACCGGCATCAGCAAGACCTACGGCGCCTCCACCGCCGTCCACCCGCTCGACCTCACCGTGCCGCAGGGCTCGTTCTTCGCCCTGCTCGGCGCCTCCGGCTGCGGCAAGACCACCACCCTGCGCATGATCGCCGGCCTGGAGGAGCCCAGCAGCGGCACCGTCCTGATCGGCGGCCAGGACGTCACCGCACTGCCGCCGTACCGGCGCCCGGTGAACACCGTCTTCCAGAGCTACGCGCTCTTCCCGCACCTCGACATCTTCGAGAACGTCGCCTTCGGCCTGCGCCGCCGCGGCAAGAAGGACGTCCGCAAGCAGGTCGAGGAGATGCTGGAGCTGGTCGAGCTCGGCGCGATGGCCCGGCGCAAGCCGCACCAGCTCTCCGGCGGCCAGCAGCAGCGCGTCGCGGTCGCCCGCGCGCTGATCAACCACCCCCAGGTGCTGCTGCTGGACGAGCCGCTCGGCGCCCTCGACCTCAAGCTGCGCCGCCAGATGCAGCTGGAGCTCAAGCGGATCCAGACCGAGGTCGGCATCACCTTCGTCCACGTCACCCACGACCAGGAGGAGGCCATGACCATGGCCGACACCATCGCGGTGATGAACGGCGGCCGGATCGAGCAGCTCGGCGCCCCCGCCGACCTGTACGAGAACCCGGCCACCACCTTCGTGGCCAACTTCCTCGGCCAGTCCAACCTGATCCCCGCCGAGGTCACCGGCCGCTCGGGCGACGACCTCCAGCTCAGCGCCTCCGGGGTGCGGCTCGCGCTGCCGAAGGCCCGCTGTTCCACCGAGGCGACCCGGGTCCACCTCGGGGTGCGCCCCGAGAAGATCACCATCGCGCACGCCGGCACCGAGGTGGCCGAGGGCCGCAACCGGGTGGCCGGCACGGTGGTCGACTCCAGCTTCATCGGCGTCTCCACCCAGTACGTGGTGCGCGCCGAGACCGGCCAGGAACTCGCCGTCTTCGAGCAGAACATGGACCGCGACGTCCGGATAGCCGCCGGCGCGCCGGTCGTCCTGCACTGGAACCCGGCCCACTCCTTCGGCATGGACGCCACCCAGGCGATCGACGCCGGCACCGGGGAGGAGGCCGCGTGACCACCACCACCGAGGCCGCACCCCCCGAGGTCGTCCCCCTCACGGCGCCGGCGAAGCGCCCCCGCCGCAAGCTCACCCCGTACTGGCTGCTGCTGCCCGGCATCGCCTGGCTGGTGGTCTTCTTCGCGGTGCCGATGGTCTACCAGGGCTCCACCTCCCTGCAGACCGGCTCGCTCGAAGAAGGCTTCAAGGTCACCTGGCACTTCGCCACCTACTGGGACGCCCTGGTCGAGTACAAGTGGCACTTCGTCCGCTCGTTCTCGTACGCCGCCACCGCGACCGTGCTCTGCCTGGCGATCGGCTACCCGCTCGCGTACACCATCGCCTTCAAGGCGAGCAAGCGCTGGCGCAACGTCATCCTGATCCTGGTGATCGCGCCGTTCTTCACCAGCTTCCTGATCCGCACGCTGGCCTGGAAGACCATCCTGTCCGACGGCGGGGTGGTGGTGGGCGCACTCAACACGCTGCACCTGCTGGACATCAGCGACGCGCTCGGCCTGACCTCCGGGCACCGGGTGCTGGCCACCCCGCTCGCGGTGGTCTGCGGCCTGACCTACAACTTCCTGCCGTTCATGATCCTGCCGCTGTACACCTCGCTGGAGCGGATCGACCCGCGCCTGCACGAGGCGGCCGGCGACCTGTACGCCCGCCCGTTCACCACCTTCCGCAAGGTCACCTTCCCGATCTCGCTGCCCGGTGTGGTGG
This sequence comes from Kitasatospora sp. NEAU-CNBT7, assembly GCF_057220535.1. Lineage (NCBI taxonomy): Bacteria > Bacillati > Actinomycetota > Actinomycetes > Kitasatosporales > Streptomycetaceae > Kitasatospora > Kitasatospora sp. NEAU-CNBT7. The sequence goes on from NZ_JBXQQB010000031.1 coordinate 95,299, forward strand.
CCGGCACCCTGCTGACCTTCATCCCCGCCTCCGGCGACTACATCAACGCCCAGCTGCTCGGCTCGCCGAGCGAGCAGATGGTCGGCAACGGCATCCAGAAGCAGTTCCTGAACGTGCTCGACTACCCGACAGCGGCAGCGCTGAGTTTCATCCTGATGGCCCTGATCCTGGGGATGGTGACGGTCTACATGAAGAAGGCCGGAACGGAGGACCTGGTCTGATGACCCGACTGATCGGATGGGTCCGCCGGAACCTCGTGGTCCTGGCCGGCATCATCGCCCTCGCCTACCTGGTCCTGCCGAACCTGGTGGTGCTCGCCTTCTCGTTCAACAAGCCCGCGGGCAAGTTCAACTACGAGTGGCAGCAGTTCTCCACCGACGCCTGGACCGACCCCTGCGGCGTCGCCGACATGTGCGGCTCGCTCACCCTCAGCCTGAAGATCGCCGCCCTGGCCACCCTCGGCGCCACCGTGCTCGGCACCATGGTCGCCTTCGCACTCGCCCGCTACCGGTTCAGCGGCCGGGCCGCCACCACCGCGCTGATCTTCCTGCCGATGGCCATGCCCGAGGTGGTGATGGCCGCCTCGCTCGGCACCCTCTTCCTCAACATGCGCATCCCGTTCGGCTTCACCACCATCCTGATCGCGCACATCATGTTCTGCCTCAGCTTCGTGGTGACCGCCGTCAAGGCCCGCGTGATGAGCATGGACCCCCGGCTCGAACAGGCCGCCCAGGACCTCTACGCCACCCCGGTGCAGACCTTCCTGCGGATCACCCTGCCGCTCGCCGCCCCCGGCATCGCCGCCGGCGCGCTGCTCAGCTTCGCGCTCTCGTTCGACGACTTCATCATCACCCAGTTCAACTCGGGACCGACCACGGTCACCTTCCCGATGTTCGTCTGGGGCGCCTCCCAGCGCGGCATCCCGGTCCAGGTCAATGTGATCGGTACCGCGATGTTCCTCGCCGCGGTGGTGCTGACCGTCGTCGGCCAGACGATCGGCAACCGGCGAAAGGCGCGCGCCTGACACCACGACCCGTCAGGTCCGCGCACCACCTATCGACGACCAGAAAGTAGCTGATAGAGCATGGACTCCGCCCGTGCACTCAGTGACGCCAGGCCCACCCCGTTCTGGCTGGAGGACCCGGGTCGGCCCGAGGCACTGCCCGCGCTGGTCGGCGACGTCAGGTGCGACCTGCTGGTGGTCGGCGGCGGCTACAGCGGCCTGTGGACCGCGCTGATTGCCAAGGAGCGCGACCCCTCACTGGACGTCGTCCTGGTCGAGGGCCACGAGGTCGGCTGGGCGGCCTCCGGACGCAACGGCGGATTCTGCGCGGCCAGCCTCACCCACGGCTTCGGCAACGGCCTCCAGCGCTGGCCGGGCGAGCTGGCCGAGCTGGAACGCCAGGGCGCGGCCAACCTCCAGGCCATGGAGGACAGCCTCAAGCGCTACGGCATCGACTGCGAGTGGGAGCGCACCGGCGAGATCGACGTCGCCACCGAACCCCACCAGCTCGCCGAACTCCACGAGGTCGCCGAGGCCGTCGCCGAGTACGGCATGGACGTCACCGTCCTGGACGCCGACCAGCTGCGCCGCGAGGTCGACTCACCGACCTTCCTCGGCGGCATCTGGGACAAGGACGGGGTGGCCATGCTCCACCCGGCCAAGCTGGCCTGGGGCCTGAAGGCCGCCTGCCTCGCCCAGGGCGTACGGATCTTCGAGCGCACCCGCGCCACCGGCCTCGCCGAGCACGGCAGCGGCATGGCCGTGAAGACCCCCTACGGCCGGGTCCTCGCCCGCAAGGTCGCCCTCGGCACCAACGTCTTCCCGTCCCTGGTCAAGCGGGTCCGCCCGTACATCGCCCCGGTGTACGACTACGCGCTGATGACCGAGCCGCTCACGGACCGGCAGATGGCCGCGATCGGCTGGCAGGGCCGCCAGGGCCTCGGCGACAGCGCCAACCAGTTCCACTACTTCCGGCTCTCCGCCGACAACCGCATCCTGTGGGGCGGCTACGACGCGATCTACAACTTCGGCGGCAGGGTGCGCGCCGAGTACGACCAGCGCCCGGAGACCTTCCGCACCCTCGCCCGGCAGTTCTTCGAGACCTTCCCGCAGCTGGAGGGCGTGCGCTTCACCAACGCGTGGGGCGGCGCGATCGACACCTGCACCCGGTTCTCGGCCTTCTTCGACACCGCCTACCGCGGCCGGGTCGCCTACGCCGCCGGCTTCACCGGCCTCGGCGTCGGCGCCACCCGCTACGGCGCCGAGGTGATGCTCGACCTGCTGGACGGCCGGATGACCGAACGCACCTCCCTGGAGATGGTCCGCAGCAAGCCGCTGCCGTTCCCGCCCGAGCCCGTCCGCTGGGCCGGGATCGAGATCACCAAGTGGTCGCTCGACCGGGCCGACCGCAACGGCGGCCACCGCAACCTCTGGCTGCGCACGCTCGACCGGCTCGGACTCGGCTTCGACAGCTGATCCGGCCACCGGCCCGGCCACCGGTCCGGCCACCGGTCCGGGCCACTGGTCCGGGCCACCCCGCGGGCCCGTCCCGCACCCGTCCCGCTCGACCGGGGGCGCACCCGACTCCGGGTGCGCCCCCGCTCTGCTCCTCCCCGCCCGGACCTGACCGGACCTGACCTGACCTGACCGGACCGCCCGGGCCGCGCACCACGTCCGCCCGGACCGCGCGGCCCGGTCAGGCCGGCCGCCCGCCCACCACGTCCGCGCGCCACGTCCGCCCGCGGATCCGGGTGCACGGACCCGTGTAAGAGCCGCCCCGGGCCGGGCTCTCCCGAGGGGAAGCCCACCGAGCGGAGGACACACCATGACACCCGGCCACCCCCACGACACCGCACTCCGGTGGCTCGCCGCCGCCACCCCCGACCCCGACCACAGCCACCGGCACTGGACCTGCTCCGCCGCCGCCACCCTGCTGGTCCCCGCCGGCCGCCGCTGGGACCTGCTCTCCGTCCCCGACGCGCTCGGCCGGCCCGCCCTCGACGTCCTGCACCGGCTCGACGACCTGCACCGCACCCCCGGCCGCGGCCCGGTCCTCACCCACACCGGCCGGACCGGCTTCCTCGTCCCCGTCGGCACCGCGTCCCGGTGGTTCGGCACCGGCGTCAAGGTCGCCGGACCCGGGCTCTGGACGGCCCTCCCGCACCCCGCCCGACCACGCCCCGCCCGGCACTGGCTGGTCCCCCCGGACGGCTCCGGCCGCCTGGTCGACCCGGCCCTGCTCGAACTCGCGCTGCACGACGCCGCAGCCCGCTGCCACCGCCCCCGACTGTGCCCCGCCGCCGACAGCCGCCCGGCCGGCTGAGGCGCTCCGGTCCCCGGAGACACCCGCGCCCCGGGCGCGTCCGCCCCGAACAGCCGCTGCGCCGCGCTCCCCGGGGCGGGAGACTTGGCGCATGACGCCGAGCCTGCTCACCGAGGAGACCCTCAGACTGCTGGAGACCGCGCAGCCGTACTGCCTGCGGCACGCCCTCGCGCTGGCCGGCACCGAGGCCCTGCACGCCCACGGCCTGCCGGTCGGCCGCCCGACCGGCCTGGTCCTGATCACCGCGGAGGGACCGCCGCTGTCCGAACTCGCCGTCGGCCTCGCCGAGACCCTCCGTGCGGCCGGACACACCGTCCGCGAGGAGCCCGGCACCCCACGGCGGATCCAGCTCTCCACGGCGAGCGGCCCGATCGAACTGCGCCGGGAACCGCTGCGCCACCCGCCCCTGCTGCTGGACGCGCCCGTTCCGGTGACCGCCCTGGCCGACGCGGCGGGCCTCGCCGTCCTCGACCTCTGCGACCGCGCGCTGCCCGCCGACCTGCGAGCCGTCCACGCCCTCGCCGACCGCTTCCGTCCGGGCGAGCTGCTCGCCCTGGCCGCCGCCCTGGACGAGGACTTCCAGCCCGCGGTCCTCGCCGACCGCCTCGAAGCCGCCGCCGAGCTGTCCGGACCTGGCCACCCGCACACCCAGGCCTGGGCCCAGCTCTGGGCCCAGGACCTGCGCCTGGACCTGATGGAGACCCTCGAACTCCCCGACGGCCTGCACGACCCCTACCTGGAGGAGACCGACGAGCCCGGGACCGACCTGTCCGGGACCGGCCCCGCGGCGGACGGCCCCGAGGACCGGGGCCCAGAGGACCGGGGGCCCGACGACCTGTAAGGGTGAATCTCCGTTCCCCGTCACGCTGCTCGTTGAGACGGGCCCCCGCGGTCACCAGACTGGATGCTGAGCGCGGGAGCCCCGTGTTCCCGCCGCCCGGTCCCTCGTCCGGGTGGTGCCGGCACGGTACCGGCGGCGCTGCGCCGTACGGACTTCGGAGGCAGAAGACCTTGAGCAAGCACATCACCCACTGGATCGGCGGCGCCCCCGTCGCCACCGCCGGCTCCGCGCCCCGGCGCGGCGACATCTTCGACCCGGCCACCGGGCAGGTCGCGGGACAGGTCGACTTCGCGGAGATCGCCGAGGTCGACCAGGCCGTGGCCGCCGCGTCGGCGGCCTTCGCCGAGTGGCGCACGGCCTCGGTGGCCAAGCGGACCCAGGTGCTCTTCAACTTCCGCGAGCTGTTCAACGCCCGCAAGGACGAGCTGGCCGCGATCATCGTCTCCGAGCACGGCAAGGTGCACTCGGACGCCCTCGGCGAGCTGGCCCGCGGCCAGGAGGTCGTGGAGTACGCCTGCGGGATCGCCCAGCTCGGCAAGGGCGGCTTCACCGAGCAGGCCTCCACCGGCATCGACGTCTACTCGATCCGGCAGCCGCTCGGCCCGGTCGCGATCATCTCGCCGTTCAACTTCCCGGCCATGGTCCCGATGTGGTTCTTCCCGATCGCCATCGCCACCGGCAACACCGTCGTACTCAAGCCGTCCGAGAAGGACCCGTCCGCCGCCAACTTCCTGGCCGAGCTGTGGAAGGAGGCCGGCCTGCCGGACGGCGTCTTCAACGTCGTGCACGGCGACAAGGTCGCGGTCGACCGCCTGCTGGAGCACCCGGACGTCAAGTCCGTCAGCTTCGTCGGCTCGACCCCGATCGCCCGCTACGTCTACGAGACCGGCACCCGGTACGGCAAGCGCGTGCAGGCCCTCGGCGGCGCGAAGAACCACATGCTGGTGCTGCCCGACGCCGACCTGGACCTCAGCGCGGACGCCGCGATCAACGCGGGCTTCGGCGCGGCCGGCGAGCGCTGCATGGCCGTCTCCGTCCTGGTCGCGGTCGACCCGATCGGCGACGAGCTGGTGGAGAAGATCAAGTCCCGGATGGCCACCCTGAAGGTCGGCCCCGGCTGCAACGGCGACTCCGAGATGGGTCCGCTGGTCACCGGCCAGCACCGCGACAAGGTCACCTCCTACGTGGAGTCCGGTGTCGCCGACGGTGCGGAGCTGGCGGTCGACGGCCGAAAGCACCCGATCGCCGCCGAGGACGTCAGCGGCGCCCCGACCACCGACGGCTTCTGGCTGGGCCCGACCCTCTTCGACCACGTCAAGCCCGGCATGTCCGTCTACAACGACGAGATCTTCGGCCCGGTGCTCTCGGTCGTCCGGGTCGCCTCCTACGAGGAGGGCGTGGAGCTCATCAACTCCAACCCCTACGGCAACGGCACCGCGATCTTCACCAACGACGGCGGCGCGGCCCGGCGCTTCCAGAACGAGATCGAGGTCGGCATGGTCGGCATCAACGTGCCGATCCCGGTCCCGGTGGCCTACTACTCCTTCGGCGGCTGGAAGTCCTCGCTCTTCGGCGACGCCCACGCCTACGGCCCCGACGGCGTCCAGTTCTTCACCCGCGGCAAGGTCGTCACCCAGCGTTGGCTCGACCCGTCGCACGGCGGCATCAACCTGGGCTTCCCCACCAACTCCTGATTCGACTCCCGGTCAGCGCCTGATCTCGAGGTCAGCTCCTGACCAGCAGCACCTGAGGGCCGCCCGGCCCGCCGCGCCGTTCCCCCCGGCGGCGCGGACGCCGGGCGGCCCTCGGACGTGTCGGCGGATGTTTGCATCTGCCGCACCGGGGGCGTAGTGTTTCCTAGTCGCTCGGCTGGGAGCACCGGACACGTGTCTACGCGGACGGTCCCGGAGCGGCCAATCCCTTGAAACACCACTTCCCATTCGGCTGGGTGCGCTCTTTCGCGCCCGGCGTGAATTGACGTGCGCGCTTTTATGGATTGCGGCCGGATTCGCTTTTCGGAGCGTCGATCGGCTAAGGTTTGAAACGTCGGACAGGCCGTCAGGTCGGGCCGGCGGAAGGCGAGTTGGACCAGGAAGCCCCGGAAACGGAGCGGAAAACGTCTGATAAGCTGGAAACACGAAGACCGGCCAGGTCGGGTGAGTGAAACTCCGGAAAACGGAGCGGAAAACATCTGCTAGGCTGGGAATCACGAAAGAACGAAGCGCCCGGAGGGCCCGCTGGAAGGCGGTCCGAAGGAAGCGTCCGTTCCTTGAGAACTCAACAGCGTGCCAAAAGTCAACGCCAGATATGTTGACATCCCCGGCCGGTCCGTTCGGATCGGTTGGAGATTCCTTTAGTAACAAAACACTAGCGAGGACGCAGTGCGCGGGGCCGCCCTATTCCGGTGGTTGCCGTGCCGCTCAACGCGGGTGTAGGCCGGATTACCGGCAGACATTCACGGAGAGTTTGATCCTGGCTCAGGACGAACGCTGGCGGCGTGCTTAACACATGCAAGTCGAACGGTGAAGCCCTTCGGGGTGGATCAGTGGCGAACGGGTGAGTAACACGTGGGAA